>DATEKR010000036.1:0-16975 GCA_035277345.1 Enterobacteriaceae bacterium | reverse complement strand
AAAGGTGAAGTCGTTAACGCAGCCTGTGCAGTGGATGCAGGCTCTGTCGAGCAAACCGTTCCACTCGGCCAGGTTCGCGCAAAAAACCTCGCGGATGTGGGTGCAACCAGTTCCGCTGTGGGCTTCAACATCCAGCTTAATGATTGTGATACCGACGTTGCCACCAAGGCCTCCGTTGCCTTCTCCGGCACGGCGGTTGATGCCACCAACACCACCGTACTGGCGCTGCAAAGCTCAGCTGCCGGCGGCGCGACCAACGTTGGCGTACAGATCCTCGACAGCCAGGGCACGCCGATGACGCTGGACGGCGGCACCTTTGGTGCGAAATCGACCCTGACCGATGGGGTTAATATCATCCCGTTCCAGGCTCGCTACTACGCAACAGGCACAGCCACTGCCGGTATCGCCAACGCGGACGCCACCTTTAAAGTGCAGTACGAGTAATTAAGTCAGGCAGGGAAGCCTCATCGGGCCAGGATGGCCCACTATCCACCGCAACATTGCATTACCTGCAATACAAAAGCTGTAAGAGAGGAAAACATGACAACTATTCTGGGGAAAGTGCGCAAAATGCGCGGTTTACTGGCAGGACTTTCACTGTTAGCCGTAGCAGGATTTACCGCTCCTGCCGACGCTGGCGTGGCGCTGGGAGCGACCCGGGTCATCTATCCTGCAGGACAAAAACAGGTTCCGCTGGCGGTTATCAATAACGACGATAACAACACGTATCTGATCCAGTCATGGGTCGAAAACGCAGCTGGCGTAAAAGACGGGCGCTTTGTTATCACCCCACCGCTGTTTGCCATTCAGGGAAAAAAAGAAAATACCCTGCGTATTGTTGATGCCACGAACAACCAGCTGCCGCAGGATCGGGAAAGTCTGTTCTGGATGAACGTCAAAGCAATCCCATCGATGGACAAATCAAAGCTCAGCGAAAATACGCTACAGCTGGCAATTATCAGCCGCATCAAACTCTATTATCGCCCGGCAAAACTGGCGATGGCGCCGGACCAGGCGGCAGCAAAGCTCACATTTCGTCGCAGCGCGGATCGGCTTACGCTCATTAATCCAACGCCCTATTACCTGACCGTCACCGATCTTAAGGCCGGAACGAAAGTACTGGAGAATGCGCTGGTGCCGCCTCTGGGTGAAGTTTCCGTCAAGCTACCTTCTGGCGCGGGTAACGAAATTAGCTGGCAAACCATTAATGACTACGGCGCGCTGACGCCACGGATGAAAGCCACAACGTCATAACTGACGGGGAATCAGCACGCTTCCCCGCAATAAAATAAGAACAGACAGCCGGGCGAATTCGGACCGGAGGAACTATGTCACATCTGAACCGCACGCGTCATATTACCCCTGCAGCAGCTCGTATTATTCCGCACATTCCGGTTGCCATTTTGCTTAGCACCCAGGCATTTTTCGCGCAGGCAGAACTCTATTTTAACCCGCGTTTTTTGTCAGACGATCCTGCCGCTGTGGCCGACCTGTCCGGCTTTGAACAAGGCCAGGCGCTACCGCCAGGCACATATCGCGTGGATATTTATCTCAATGACGGATATATCACCACCCAGGATCTGTCCTTTCATGCCGAAGGAAACAACCGCGACCTCGTCCCGTGCCTGACACGTGCCCAGCTTGTCAGCATGGGCGTCAATACCGCGGCAATCAGCGGGATCGATGTGCTGGCCGCCGACGCCTGCATACCGCTAACGGAGATGATTAAAGATGCCACGACCCGCTTTGATACCGGCCAGCAGCGGCTGTGGGTGACCATACCCCAGGTGTTTATGGGCGATCGCGCACGCGGTTATATTTCGCCTGAGCGGTGGGATCACGGCATTAACGCCGGTCTGCTGAATTACCACTTCACCGCGAATCATATCGATAACGCGACCGGCAGCGACAGTAATACGGCTTACCTGAACCTGCAGAGCGGGCTGAATCTGGGCGTATGGCGCCTGCGCGACAATACCGCATGGCGCTATAGCAGCGCGGGTAATACGGCGGGTAATGAAAGTCACTGGCAGCATATCAACGCCTGGGTGGAGCGTGATATCACGACGTTGCATTCGCGCCTGACGCTTGGGGACAGCTATACCAGCGGCGAGATTTTCGACGGTATTAACTTCCGTGGCGGCCAGCTTGCCTCCGATGACAATATGCTGCCGGACAGCCAGAAAGGCTTTGCGCCAACCATCCACGGTATTGCCCGTGGTACGGCTCAGGTCTCCATTATGCAGAACGGCTATGAGGTCTATCAAAGCACGGTGCCACCGGGCCCCTTCACCATCAGCGATCTCTACGCCGCAGGCAACGGCGGGGATCTTAAGGTGACGATCAAAGAAGCAGATGGCAGCAGCCAGACCTTCACCGTGTCTTACGCCTCCGTGCCGCTTCTGCAACGTGAAGGTCGCAGCCGCTACGCGATTACCGCTGGAAAGTATCGCAGCGGTAATGTTCAGCAGGAGCAGCCCGCCTTTTTCCAGAGCACGCTGCTGCACGGACTTCCCGCAGGCTGGACGCTGTACGGTGGCACGCAGCTGGCAGACCGCTACCGCGCCGTGAACCTCGGGATGGGGAAAAATATGAACGCGTTCGGTGCCCTGTCGATAGATGTGACTCAGGCCAATGCCACGCTGCCCGATGATAGCCAGCGTCACGGCCAGTCGATGCGTTTTCTGTATAACAAATCGCTCAGCGACACAGGCACCACTATCCAGCTGGTGGGCTATCGCTACTCCACGCGCGGTTTTTTCCGTTTCACCGACACCGCTTACCGTCGGATGAGCGGCTATAACATCGAAACCCAGGACGGTGCTATTCAGGTACAGCCGAAATTCACCGATTACTACAACCTTGCCTATAACAAACGCGGCAGGCTGCAGCTCAGCGTCACCCAGCAGTTAGGACGTTCAGCTACCGCTTACGTGAGCGGCAGCCATCAGACTTACTGGGACACCGGCAAAGCCGATGAGCAATTGCAAATCGGCCTCAACACCGCCATCGATGATATTAACTGGTCCCTGAGCTACAGCCTGACCAAAAACGCCTGGCAACAAGGGCGCGACCAGATACTGGCGATCAACCTCAATATTCCGTTCAGCCACTGGATGCGCTCCGACAACAAATCAGCCTGGCGCAACGCCAACGCCAGCTACAGCATGTCGCACGATCTTAACGGCAGGGCAAGCCATCTGGCCGGGCTTAACGGCACGCTGCTGGAAGGCAATAACCTGAACTACAGCGTGCAGACCGGCTATAGCGGGGGCGGAAATGGCAACAGCGGCAGCACCGGTTATGCCGCGCTGAACTATCGCGGCGGATATGGCAACGCCAACGTTGGCTACAGCCACAGTGACGGCATTAAGCAAAGCTACTATGGCCTGAGCGGCGGCGTACTGGCGCATGCCGACGGCATTACGCTGAGCCAGCCGCTGAACGATACCGCCGTGCTGATCAAAGTCCCGGGTGCAGCCAACGTATATGTGGAAAACCAGACGGGCGTAAAAACCGACTGGCGTGGCTATGCCGTCCTGCCCTACGCCACAGAATACCGGGAAAACCGGGTAGCGCTGGATACCACCAGTCTCGCTGACAACGTCGATCTCGACGATGCGGTCGTGAACGTGGTGCCGACACGCGGCGCGATTGTCCGGGCCGAGTTTAACGCCCATGTCGGCCTGAAGCTGTTAATGGCCCTGACTTATCGCGGCAGGCCGGTTCCTTTTGGCGCGATGGCGACCGTCGCTGGCAGCCAGAATGGCAGCATCGTCGCCGATGATGGCCTCGTCTATCTCAGCGGCATGCCGATGGCAGGTCAGATTCAGGTTAAATGGGGTGACGGGCCAGACGCCAGCTGCGTGGCCCGCTATCGGCTGGGTGAAAAGAGCCAACGCCAGGCGCTGAGTGAACTCTCAGCAGAATGCCTGTAAGGAAATCACGATGATAAGAAAAGCCCTTTATCTGCTCAGCGCTCTGATGCCGCTGGCCACCGTCAACGTACTCGCCGCGGACAGCAGCATCACCATCAGTGGCTATGTCCGGGATAACGGCTGCGCCGTCGCCGGTGAGTCAAAAGCGTTTAGCGTCGACCTGCTGAACCACGCAGCAAAACAATTCCATACGCTGGGCGCAACCACCCAGGCGGTGCCGTTTCGCATTGTGCTATCTCCCTGCGGCAGCGCCGTGACGGCGGTAAAAGTCGGTTTCACCGGCATCGCCGACGGCGCTGACGGTCGCGTACTGGGACTTGATAGCGGTACGGCGGCTGCAGCAGGGATCGGCGTACAGATCCTCGATGCGCAGCAAACGATGCTGCCGCTGAATGCCGATTCATCGGCGATCGCCTGGACGCCCTTGACGCCAGGGCAGACCAACACGCTGCAGTTTTATGCCCGACTGATGGCGACTCAACTCCCCGTGACCGCCGGGCACGTCAGTGCAACCGTGACGTTCACCCTTGAATTTCAGTAACAGGAGGCAGAAATGAAATCAGCCCAGATCACATGGCTTCTGGCAGCGATGCTGACAGCATGCCCTCCCGCGCTACAGGCCGCCGACGTCACTATTACCGTTAACGGAAAAGTTGTGGCTAAACCTTGCACAGTCTCTACCGCCAACGCAACGGTCGAACTTGGCGATATATATACCTTCAGCCTGGTCTCAGCCGGGTCCGCATCAGAATGGCACAGCGTGGCGCTCGACCTGAGCAACTGCCCTGTTGGCACCTCGCGCGTGGTGGCCAGTTTCAGCGGAACGGCTGACAGCACCGGCTACTACAAAAATCTGGGAACCGCGGGGAATATCCAGCTGGAACTCCAGGATGACGGCGGCACAACCCTGAATGCCGGTGCGACAAAAACGGTGCAGGTTGATGAGTCCACGCAGTCCGCCCATTTCCCCCTGCAGGTCAGAGCGCTGACGGTAAACGGCGGCGCGACCCAGGGAACCATTCAGACGGTGATCAACATCACTTATACCTGGGCCTGATCCCGGAGAACACGTTAATGAAAAAAATGCTAAGTCTGCTGACAATGCTGCTGTTGATGGCCTGGTCGCTGAACGCCTGGTCTTTTGCCTGCAAAACCGCGTCCGGTACAACCATCCCTATCGGTGGCGGGAATGCCAACGTCTATGTCAACCTGGCTCCGACGGTAAGCGTTGGACAAAACCTTGTGGTCGATCTCTCAACGCAGATTTATTGTCACAACGACTACCCGGAGACCATGGTTGACTATGTGACCTTACAGAGTGGATCGGCCTATGGCGGCGCGCTGTCGAAATTTTCCGGCACCGTCAGGTACGACTGGAGCAGCTATCCGTTCCCGACAACCTATGAAACCGGTCGGGTGATTTATAACTCTAAAACCCCTAAACCCTGGCCGACGGTGCTCTATCTGACGCCGGTCAGCACCGCGGGCGGGGTGGCGATTTCCGCCGGATCACTGATCGCCGTACTGATCC
The DNA here is from genome assembly GCA_035277345.1 of Enterobacteriaceae bacterium. Lineage (GTDB taxonomy): Bacteria > Pseudomonadota > Gammaproteobacteria > Enterobacterales > Enterobacteriaceae > BIGb0383. The sequence continues at coordinate 11,506 of DATEKR010000036.1, read as the reverse complement.
TTCGCCAGACCAACAACAAAGACAACGACGACTTTAAGTTTGTGTGGAACATTTACGCCAACAACAATGTGGTGGTGCCCACCGGCGGCTGCGATGTTTCTGCCCGCAATGTCACCGTCACGCTGCCGGACTATCCCGGCTCGGCCGCTATTCCACTGACGGTCCACTGCGCGCAGCAACAAAATCTGGGTTACTACCTTTCCGGCACCACAACAGATGCCGCCGCGACTGTTTTTACCAATACCGCTTCGGCCTTACCGGCTCAGGGAATTGGCGTTCAGCTGACGCGTAACGGCGGTGTCCTCCCTGCCAATAGCCCGGTGTCATTAGGCAGCGTAGGAACCTCAGCGGTGAATCTGGGATTAACCGCCAACTATGCGCGAACCAGCGGACAGGTAACGGCGGGTAATGTGCAATCGGTTATCGGGGTCACTTTCGTCTACGAGTAGATCCGGCGTCAGAAAGCCTGCTTTCACACAAGCAGGCTTTTTACATTCTCACTCACCGTCAACCCGTACGCCATCTCCGGGTCAGCGGTTTTTCTACTTCCACAATCAGGAACATCACAAAGCCGATAATAAAGGTGATGACCCAGTAGCGGAACGGCAGGGATTCAGTGCCAAACAGCAGCTGCATAAAGGGCGCGTAGATAATCAGCAGTTGCAGCACCAGCAGCACGCCGCTGACAATCCAGATACCTTTATTCATCAACAGGCCTTTGCTGAGCGAGAAACCGTCCGAGACGCGGCAGTTGAGCATATAGAACCACTGGGCGGTCACCAGCGTCTGAAGAAGTACGGTGCGAATAAACTCCGGCGAGTAGCCGCGCGGCTGGAGCCAGGCCTCGAGGATAAAGGCGCTGATAGCGATCATCGACCCGACAAAAATCACGCGCCAGACGGCAAAGCCGTCCATCACGTGCAGCTTCGGATCGCGCGGTGGCCGCTGCATAATATTTTTTTCACCCGCCTCGAACGCCAGACCAAAGGAGAGCGTGGCGGAGGTGGCCATGTTCATCCACAGGATCAATACCGGCGTCAGCGGGATGAGATTCCCGGCCAGCAAGGCAATAATAATCAGCAGCCCCTGGGCGAGGTTGGTGGGCATAATAAAGAGGATGGTCTTTTTCAGGTTGTCATAAACCCGCCGCCCTTCCCTGACCGCGCTGGCGATGGTGGCGAAGTTATCATCCGTCAGCACCATATCCGCGGCCTCTTTGGTGACCTCAGTCCCTTTAATCCCCATCGCGATGCCGACATCCGCCTGTTTCAGCGCGGGCGCATCGTTTACCCCGTCGCCGGTCATGCCAACCACTTCGTTTTTGCTCTGCAGGGCCTGCACCAGGCGGAATTTATCTTCCGGGCTGGTACGGGCAAAGATGTCGTAGGCCTGCGCGGCTTCGCTCAGCTGGGCGTCGTCCATCACCTCCAGCTCGCGGCCCGTAATGGCCTTGCCGGATTTGCCGATCCCCAGCATCTTGCCGATGCTCATGGCCGTTTGCGGGTGGTCACCGGTGATCATCTTCACGCTGATCCCCGCCTGCAGACAGTCGCCGATGGCGGTAATTGCCTCAGGCCGTGGCGGGTCCATCATCCCGGCGATGCCCAGCAGAATCAGGCCCTGCTGCAGATCGTCATGCGTCAGCGTGGTCTGCCCCTCCGCTGCCGGTTTCCAGGCGGCGGCCACCATACGCAGACCTTCCCGGGCATACTCCTCGATTTTGCCTTCCCAGTACGGCTGATCCAGCGGCTGCAGGCCGCTTTCCGTCTGCTGATGCTGGCAAAGCCGGAAGAGCACGTCCGGCGCACCGGTGATAAGGATCATCTCCTCGTCGCCGATACGGTAGTGGGTCGACATATATTTATACTGGGAGTCGAAGGGGATTTTGCTGCGCAGTTCGGTGGCAAGCGGGGGCAGCGTGATTTTTGCCGCCAGCACCTTCAGCGCGCCTTCTGTCGGCCCACCGGTGATTTTCCACAGGCCTGCGTCATCTTTAATCAGTTGGCTGTCATTGCAGAGATCGATGGCGCGCAAGTAACGCTCCATCAGGCTGCCACCCGCAACCTGAAGCGGGGTCGGGTCATCTTCAGTATGAATATTGCCGACCGGCTCGTAGCTGTCGCCCTCCACCCGATAAACTTTATCGGCTGTGATTACCGCCTTAACGGTCATCTCATTCATGGTCAGGGTGCCGGTTTTATCCGAGCAAATCACCGTCATGGCGCCGAGCGTTTCCACCGTCGGCAGCTTGCGGATAATTGCCTTCTGCCGGGCCATGGTCTGCACGCCGAGGGAGAGAATAATCGAGATTATCGCCGGTAGCCCTTCCGGAACCGAGGCCACGGCGAGGCTTATCAGGGAGAGCATCAGCTCCGACACCGGCATATCGCGGAACAGCACGCTGAAGACAAACAGGGCGGCCATCATCACCAGGATGATGATAAAAATGGCCTTACCGAGCTTATCCATCTGTACCAGCAGCGGCGTACGGTGCTTCTCAATCTCCGACATCATCTGATTGATATGACCCAGCTCCGTATCGCCTCCGGTCGCCACCACGATCCCTTTCCCGCCACCGGCGCTGATGGTGGTCCCGGAATAGAGCAGATTGGTGCGATCGCCGAGGGGCAGTTCGCCGCTCAGCGGGTCGGCGCTTTTATCCACCACCGTTGATTCACCGGTAAGGATCGCCTCCTCCACCCGCAGGTTATGCGCCTCCAGCACCCGCAGATCGGCGGGAATACGGTCGCCCGCACGGACCACCACAATATCACCCGGCACCAGCCCCGTGGTGGGAATAGTTTCATGGCTGCCCTGACGGATCACCACCGCTTCGCTGGAGAGCATGTTGCGAATGCTTTGCAGTGATTTTGCCGCGTTGCTCTCCTGAATATGGCCGATCAGGGCATTGACCACCGCCACGCCCAGGATAACGAGGGTATCGACCCAGTGCCCCATCACCGCCGTCAGCAGGGCGGCCGCGAGCAGCACATAGATCAGCACATCATTAAAATGCGCCAGAAAACGCAGCCACGCGGGCTTGCCGGGGGTTTGCGGCAGCGCATTTTCACCGTATTGCTGCAGGCGCGCCGCCGCGTCCTCACGCGTGATCCCGTCGGGCGAACTTTGCGTTCTGGCCAGGGTTTCTTCGATGGAAAGCTGATAAAACGGGCTATCCGGTTTGTCAGTATTCATAGTGTCCTTCTCGCTTTTTTATCGAAAGGTGCCCGCGTTAGCGAATAACAAAAACCGGCACGTGGGCATAGCGCACGATGCTGGCGGCATCAGACCCAAGGAGATGTGTCTGGATATCCGGGTTGCGTGAGCCAACAATAATGACCTCAGCCTTAAGATCGTCGGCCAGTTCGATAACCCGGTCGCGAATATTACCGCTGAGGATATGCAGGTGAATATGCTGCGGGTCCAGAGTCATCTTTTTCGCCAGCGCGGCGAGTTTCTCTTTCCCGTTGTTAATCAGATACTCTTCCATCTTTCGCGCATCGGAAATAAAACCGCGGGTCAGCACGGCGGAGAAGGCAGGCGTGACATACAGTAAATGGATATTCCCGGTAGAAGCCTGTGCCAGAAACTGCGCGTGCAAAAGCGCCTTATCGGCCAGACCCATTTCGTACACATCAACAGGGACCAGAATATTGTTATACATAATGAGCGTCCTTTTTATGACCTGTCAGGCATTTAATGGATACAACTCAACAACGTAGCGGGGAAATAAATTTTAATAACAGATTCGGCAACAAAATAAATGTGTGCTATTAAAAGTAGCACAGCACCATTAGCGCTCTGTTAATGCAAACTAATATATTGAGAAATATCAAAGAAACGCAAATTATCGAGATTTTAAACCATAAAAAGCGCACAATAAGCAATAAAACCGCAAATAAGGCTGATTTTCGCACTATTCGTTTTCCGCGGCTATGCTCTTATCATCTGCTATCCGTCCGTTGTTACACCATTTATATCACAGCAGTAATAATAGCTTGCGCTAATGGAGGAAAGCCATGTACGGGTTAAGCCTGCTACGTCTGGGCCTGTTTATCGCGCTGGCAATCATTGCCTGTACGGCGGTTGGCTCTGTCACCTATATGGTGGTATCCATTCTCGCTGAATAAAATGGCGTTATTAGCAAGAATTCAAAAATAATATCTTAGTTCTGAAGGGAATACAGTGAACCGTTATTTTTATTTGATCCCTGTTGTTATTTTGTTAACAACAGCGTGCGACCAGAAAACAGAACAACCCACTCCCCAGCCGCGCATGGTAAAAGTTGCCAGCGTGGTTGAAGCGGGTCAGGCTCTGACGCGGGTCTTCCCGGCACGAATTGAATCCGGCGACTCAACCGATCTCTCCTTTAAGCGCGGTGGGCAACTTGAAACCCTGGATATTCGCCCGGGTATGCGCCTGACCGAAGGCCAGCCCGTTGCCCGACTCAGCGCACGGGATGCCCAGCAGCGCCTCAATGAGCGGCAGGCGGCGGCAACTCTTGCGCAGCGACAGTTCGATCGCTTCCAGTCTCTGACCGCCAGGCAGGCGGTGTCAAAATCCGAAATGGATATTCAGCGCGCCAACAGGGATTCGGCGAACGCCGCGCTGAAAATTGCCCGCGAAGAGCTGGCGCAAATGACCCTTACCGCGCCCTTTAGCGGTACGGCCGCCAGCGTCCATGTACGCAATCATCAGGTCATCGCCGCCGGGCAGCCCATCGCGACACTGACCCGAACCGATGTGCTGGACGTGGTCTTCAGCATTCCGGAAAATCTATTTACCGCCCTGGATATCCGCAATGCGCAATACCGGCCGGTCGTCACCATCAATGCCATGCCGGGACGCGAGTTCGTCGCCGAGTACAAAGAACATACCGCCAGCAGTGACAGCAGCACGCTCACCTGGCAGGTGATTTTGACCCTGCCCCGACCCGACGATTTCCCCGCCGCAGGCGGCGTCAGCGGCAGCGTCCGGGTTAACCTGGCGAATCTGTCGGCGGGCGCAAGCAAGAAAATACTGGTGGTACCACCGGAAGCCGTCTTTAACCCTGACAATAGCCCGCGCAACGAGCCTCACGTCTGGGTGGTCAAAGGCGAAGGCGAAGCGCTGCACCTTGAGGATCGCAAAGTTAACGTCGGCCAGGTCACGGCCGAGGGCGTGGCGATCCTCGACGGGCTGTCCGCCGGCGAGCGCGTGGTGGCGGCGGGCGTGGGTGAACTGCATGCCCAACAGCCGGTTCGGGTCTGGACGCGTGAACGGGGCCTGTAATGGATATCTTTCGTCAGTTTATTGATAATCCGGTCCGCGTCTGGCTGGCCTTGTTACTGCTGGGTATCGGCGGAATTTTTGCCCTGCTGAATATCGGGCGTCTGGAAGATCCGGCCTTTACCATTAAGACGGCCGTGGTGGTGGTCCAGTATCCGGGCGCGTCGGCACAGCAGGTCGAGGAAGAAGTGACGCTGCCGCTGGAAAATGCGATTCAGCAGCTGCCGTATCTGGATAATGTCAGCTCCATCTCCTCTAATGGTCTGGCGCAGATCACCGTCAATATCGCCTCGCGCTACCACTCCAGTGAACTACCACAAATCTGGGATGAACTGCGCCGTCGGGTGGGTGATGCCACGCGAATGTTCCCGCCCGGCGTGGCGGCGCCCTTTGTGAACGACGATTTCGGCGACGTGTTTGGCTTCTTCTTCGCCCTCTCGGGCGATAACTTTACCAACGATGAGCTGGTCCAGTATGCCGAACAGCTGCGCCGCAAGCTGGTGCTGGTTCCCGGCGTCGGCAAGGTGGCTATCGGCGGCGCGATCCAGCCGCAAATTAATGTCGATATCTCCCTGCAGAAAATGGCCGCACGCGGGATCACCCTGAGCCAGCTCTCAGCGACGCTTGCCCGTCTGAACGTGGTCTCCAGCGCCGGAGAAATTGCCTCCGGGAGCGAGTCGATTCGCCTTCATCCGACCGGGGAATTTGAAAACCTCGATGCGCTGGCCGACTTGCTCATCAGCCCGCCTGGCGCGGGGGCCGCCACGCATCTGCGTGATATTGCCACCCTGTCTCGCGGTTTAAATGAATCCCCGTCGAGCATCTATCACGCCAACGGTCGCCAGGCCGTGACCATGGGCGTCTCCTTTATCCACGGCGTCAATGTTATCGATGTTGGCCACGCGTTGCAGGCAAAGCTCAGCCAGATGTCCGCCGAGAAGCCCGCCGGGATAAATATCGACCTGTTTTACGATCAGGCGGCGGAGGTTGCTCTTTCGGTCAACGGCTTTATTACTAACTTCCTGATGGCGGTGGCGATTGTCGTCGGCGTGCTGTTGATTTTTATGGGCGTGCGCAGCGGGATTATTATTGCCCTGTCGCTGGCCCTTAACGTACTTGGCACCTTGCTGATCATGTATCTGTGGGGGATAGAACTGCAGCGTATCTCGCTGGGCGCGCTGATTATCGCCCTGAGTATGCTGGTCGATAACGCGATTGTGATTGTCGAAGGGATCCTGATTGCCCGCCAGCAGGGCTCCAGCCTGGTCACCGCCGTCAACTATATTATTCGCCGCTCGGCGCTGCCGCTGCTGGGCGCGACGGTGATTGCCATTCTGGCCTTTGCGCCGATTGGGCTTTCTCAGGATTCGACGGGGGAGTACTGCAAGTCCCTCTTCCAGGTTCTGCTGATTTCACTGCTGCTGAGCTGGTTCTCAGCGTTGACGATCACCCCGCTGCTGGTTAAATGGTGGCTGTTTAAGGGCGACGCACCACCCGCCACGGCCGAGGCCGATCCCTGGAATGGGCGTATTTATCGCCTGTATCAAACCACCCTCAACGCCCTGCTGCTGCGTAAAACCATCACGCTCACGCTGATGGCCGCTCTGCTGGCGGCGGCAATCTGGGGCTTCGGCTCGGTACGACAAAACTTCTTCCCCTCGTCGAATACGCCGATTTTCTTTGTCGATCTCTGGCTGCCCTACGGAACGGATATTGCCTGGACCGAACGGATGGCGGCAGATATCGAGAAATCCATTAAGCAACAGCCGGGCGTGGCGACCACCATCACCACCATCGGTCAGGGCAGTATGCGTTTTATTCTGACCTACAGCGGCCAGCGGCAGTACAGCAACTACGCGCAAATTATGGTGCGCACGGAGGATCAGCGCAGTATTGCCGGCCTGACGCGTTTCGCCGAGGACTATATTGCCCGTCACTACCCGCAGGTTAACGCCAGCGCTAAACGGGTGATGTTCGGCCCTTCCGGCGACAGCGCTATCGAGGTGCGAATCAAGGGGCCGGACCCGGACAGACTGCGCCTGATTGCCAGCCAGGTGAACGACATCCTCTCCTCCGATCCGGGCACGGACAGCGTGCGAAATGACTGGCAGAATCGCAGCAAGGTGATTCGCCCACAGTATTCAACGGCATTAGGCCGGGAGCTGGGCGTCGATAAACAGGATATTGATAATGCCCTGGAGATGAATTTCTCCGGCAGTCGCGCCGGGCTGTACCGGGAAGGCTCTGACCTGTTACCGGTGGTGGTTCGTCCCCCGGCAAGCGAACGCCAGGACGCCAACCATCTGAATAATGTGCTGGTCTGGAGCCAGAGCCGCCAGCAGTATATTCCGCTGAGCAACGTGGTCAGCGATTTTACGCTTGAGTGGGAAGATCCGCTGATCCTGCGCCGCGACAGGTCCCGCGTGATGACGGTCAGCACCAATCCGCTCCCGCTGAGCAATGAAACCTCCGGGGATATTCTTAACCGCGTCCAGCCGCAGATCGACGATCTCCCCCTGCCCCGTGGTTACAGTATTGAGTGGGGAGGCGATGCAGAGAGCTCCAGCGAGGCGCAGCAGGGCGTCTTTATGACCCTGCCGCTGGGGTATCTGGTGATGTTTGTCATTACGGTGCTGATGTTCAGCTCGTTGAAAAATGCCGTCGCCATCTGGCTGACGGTGCCGCTGGCGCTGATTGGCGTCACCCCAGGCTTTCTGCTTACCGGTATTCCGTTTGGCTTTATGGCGCTTATCGGCCTGCTCAGCCTGAGCGGGATGCTGATCCGCAACGGGATTGTGCTGGTTGAAGAGATAGAACAGCAGAAGGAAAACAAATCCCAGCATGAGGCGATTCTCTACGCCAGCACCTCGCGTCTGCGGCCGATCCTGCTGACCGCCTTTACCACAGTGCTTGGCCTGGCACCGCTGCTGCGCGATGTCTTCTTCCAGAGCATGGCCGTGGTCATTATGTTTGGCCTGGGGTTCGCGACCCTGCTGACGCTGCTGGTCCTGCCGGTGATTTATGCCTGTTTTCACCGCAAGGAAGAGATGAGGCCGCAATGAATACCACAGGGTTAAATGTTATTAAAACGCTGGGATGCATGACGGCGGTGACCTTTTTTACGATCTACAACACCTGGGATGAGTACGATTACGACTACCACTGGATCCTCGGTTTTCTGACCTTTATTTCGACCATTGCCACGCCGCTGTTTTTTGTCGTCGCCGGTTATCTTGACGCCCAGTCCCGGCACGGACCGCTGTGGCAGCTCGGCAAGATTAAAAATTTAACCCTCGTATTTATCTTCTGGATAACAATCTACTACCTGTGGGAGCCGTACCAGCGGGGCTACCTGATCCAGCCGTGGTTTGTCTTTGCTTTCATGGTGATTTACGTTTTTCACCCGGCCATAGAATGGCTAAGCCGAAGAAGAAACCTGTTTATCGGCTGCGTCTTTACGCTGTTGCTCGGCGCGTATAGCTACGATCTGCTTTCCGTTCTCTGGCCCCAGGTGCATATTCTGTCCGTCGCCCCTGAGTACCGGCTCTGGACCTGGCTTCTGTTTTATCTCACCGGACAGCTCTTTTTCGACCCGCTGATTGCCGACTGGGTCGCCCGCGAAAAGGTGGTCAAAGCCGCCCTGGTGGCCATCCCCTTTATCTATCTGTTTACCTGGTTTTATGAGCGCCACTTCTTTTTTGCGCTGTTTAAAGCGGACAGAAACGCCTTTATTCTGACCGGATCGCAAATCTATATTCTGGTGGTGGCGCTGACCATCGCCGCTAACGGGGTGCGTTTTCGTCATAATGTGGAATTTAAAGAGGGGCTGCTGGCGACCATCAGTAAAACGATGACCGGGGTTTATATTCTTCACTACTCGGTCTTTCATCTGCTGAGCTGGCTTATCCCCATCAACTCCCTGACCACCAAGCTGGTGCTGATCGCCCTGACCTTTGTCGGTTCAGTGGCGATCTCCACCCTGGCGCTGGCCAGCCCGCTCGTCAAAAAAGTGATCACCCTGTGAACGGATTCAGAAGGCGAAGCGCATCCAGGCAAACAGGACGTTGCCGTTATTGTGCGTGCCGGGGATATAGGTGAATTGCAGATTAACCCGCTTATAGCCTGCGGAAAACAGCGGCAGTACCAGCGGCAGAGGCACGTAGTTGGCGAAGTCATCCCGGGCGGTGATCCCGGCGGTCAGCCCCAGACCCAGCCGAAAATCCTGCCCGCCTGCCGGATACCAGCCCTTCTCCCAGCCGTAGCCAATCATCGGCTGCCACATATTATGGGAATCTTTAAACATCATGGCGTAAAGAGCACTCCAGTCCCCATTACTGTCATAGCGTGACATCCCGACCCCGCCGCCCCAGGGCATTTCGTTATAGTCATCAGTCTTCTCTTTATCGTAGGTCAGGCGGTTATGCCAGCTCAGAAAGGGCACGTAGAGATCGTAATGCTGAGGCTGATGCCAGGTTTGCGACACGTCATCGGTAAAATGATTCCACCAGTCGCGGATGCGCGATTCGCCATACACTTTATCCACAGCGTGCGCTGGAACAGCGCTGATAATTAAGGTTCCCCACAGCACAGCCAACAGGTGTCGCATAGTCTCATCCTGATCAAATACGTCGGGTATGATTCTATTCTGGGACAGTCCGCTGTATTTGCAACTTTGCAGGTCAGCATGGATACCGGGCGCGTGATTTCAACGCCGAATAATCGTCTGCGCTCTGCCCTTTCCCTGAGTCAAATTCCCCTTTCAGGGCGCCGTTTTCTTAAAAGGGTTTTCTCCCGACGGCTCTCACGGTAGTCTCAGTAGCGGCCTTTGTTTTGCCGCTCGCAATGTGAGTAACAAATCCCCGATTAATAACTAAAAAAAAGAACGTTCAGGAACAGACAGGACAATTATGGACTCCACGCTCGCAACATCCCGCCCCGATGAGCAAACACCTTCCCTTAACCGTGCTCGCCGCGCTGCCTGGGGCAGCTTCGCTGGGGCGGTAGTCGACTGGTATGATTTTTTACTCTACGGCATCACCGCCGCGCTGGTTTTTAACAGCGAGTTTTTCCCGCAGATCGATCCGGCGATGGGCACGCTCGCCGCCTTTGCCACCTTTGGCGTAGGTTTTTTATTCCGCCCGCTCGGCGGCATTATCTTCGGTCACTTTGGTGACCGACTGGGCCGCAAGCGGATGCTCATGATGACCGTCTGGATGATGGGGATTGCCACCGCCTGTATTGGTATCCTGCCCTCCTTTGACAGCATCGGCTGGTGGGCACCGGCGCTACTGGTTACCCTGCGCGCTATCCAGGGCTTTGCCGTTGGCGGCGAATGGGGCGGCGCGGCCCTGCTGGCCGTTGAAAGCGCCCCTAAAGGTAAGAAAGCGTTTTATAGCAGCGGCGTGCAGGTCGGCTACGGCGTTGGCCTGCTGCTCTCCACCGGGCTGGTGTCGCTCATCAGCAGCATGACCACCAACGAGCAGTTCCTGAGCTGGGGCTGGCGTCTGCCGTTCCTCTTCAGCATCGTGCTGGTGCTGGGTGCCCTGTGGGTGCGTAACGGAATGGAAGAGTCCGCGGAATTTGAACGTCAGCAGGAGCAGCAGCCGACGGCGCAGAAAAAACGCCTGCCGGTCTTCGAGGCGCTGGCGCGCCACCCGGGCGCGTTTCTGAAAATTATCGCCCTGCGCCTGTGCGAACTGCTGACCATGTATATCGTCACCGCCTTCGCCCTCAACTACTCGACTCAAAACCTGGGCATGCCCCGCGAGCTGTTCCTCAATATCGGCCTGCTGGTCGGGGGCATTAGCTGTCTGACCATTCCTCTGTTTGCCTGGATGGCGGACCGCTACGGTCGCCGCCGGATCTATATCACCGGCGCACTGCTCGGGGCGCTGAGCGCCTTCCCGTTCTTTATGGCGCTGGAAGCCCGCTCAATAATCGGGGTCGTGCTTTTCTCCCTGATGCTGGCGAATATCGCCCACGATATGGTGGTCTGCGTCCAGCAACCGATGTTTACCGAAATGTTCGGGCCCGGCTACCGCTACAGCGGCGCGGGCGTCGGGTATCAGGTTGCCAGCGTGGTCGGCGGCGGCTTTACCCCGTTTATCGCGGCGGCGCTGGTGACCTTCTCCGGCGGCGAATGGCATACGGTGGCCATTTATCTCACCGCGGGCTGTCTGCTGTCCGCTGCCACAGCGATGTTTATGAAGACGGCCCGCTAGCCGACGATGCGCCTCCT
>DATEKR010000035.1:0-6392 GCA_035277345.1 Enterobacteriaceae bacterium | reverse complement strand
CCCTTATTATTTATTGTGGAGCGCACGATGCTTAAAGCTGAAATGATTGAAAAACTGAATGAGCAGATGAACCTTGAACTTTTTTCATCGCTGCTCTATCAACAGATGAGCGCGTGGTGCAGCTTCCACAGCTTTGAAGGTGCCGCTGCATTCTTGCGTCGCCATGCCCAGGAAGAGATGACGCATATGCAGCGTCTGTTTGATTACCTGGCCGATACCGGCAGCCTGCCGCGTATTAATCAGATTTCATCCCCGTTTGCCGAGTACGCCTCCCTCGAAGAACTGTTCAAAGCCACCTACGAGCACGAACAGCTGATCACCCGTCAGATCAACGAGCTGGTTCACGCGGCGATGACCAACCAGGATTACCCGACCTTTAACTTCCTGCAGTGGTACGTTGCCGAACAGCACGAAGAAGAGAAGCTGTTTAAATCCGTCATTGATAAGCTGGCGCTGGTCGGCAAAAGCGGTGAAGGTCTTTACTTTGTCGATAAAGAACTGGCGACCCTCGACGCGCAGAATTGATTATTGTGGCGGTAATGGCTGCGGCTATTACCGCCATTATTAATGGCGGCAGATTTTACTTTCATGCGTTGTAAAACCGTCCTGCTGCGGAATAAACTTCCCGCGTTCGGCCAGAAACGAAACCAGCTCCCCGGCGGTCATCCCCTGTGCTGAACAGGTATGAAAACGCGCCTGTTCACCAAACTTTGCAATAATCGCCTGCTCCAGACTTTTCTCGCTAAAGCCCGTTTCCGAGTCCAGCATCATATTTAACACTTCGTGGCCGTGAATGGATGTCATTCTCTTTACTCTCTGTCCATCATAAAAAACGCAGGCTAACCCGCATTTTCACTGCATGTTTTGCGCTGGCACAGGTTTCAGCGCATTATCTTTTTCCGTAAAGTTTTGATTACATAGCCTGTAAGCCATGTTTGACGAAATCCGGCTTTTGCCTTACTCTGCGCCGCATATTTTGTTGATGAAGCCGTTAGTCGCAGAGGAAAGCGTGAAAAACCGCAGTCTGGGAAGTATTTTAATCGTTGCCGGTACCACTATCGGCGCAGGGATGCTGGCTATGCCGCTGGCAGCAGCCGGAGTCGGTTTCGGCGTGACGCTGGCGCTGCTCGTCGGCCTGTGGGGGCTGATGTGCTACACCGCCCTGCTGCTGCTGGAAGTTTATCAGCACGTCCCCGCTGATACGGGGCTTGGCAGCCTGGCTCAACGCTATCTTGGCCGTTACGGCCAGTGGCTGACCGGCTTCAGTATGCTGTTTTTGATGTACGCCCTCACCGCCGCCTATATCAGCGGTGCGGGAGAGCTGCTCTCTTCCAGTCTGAACCAGTGGCTTGATCTTACGCTGCAACCCGCCGCTGGCGTACTGCTGTTTACTTTTGTGGCCGGGGGCGTCGTCTGTGTCGGCACTTCGCTGGTGGATCTGTTTAACCGCTTTCTGTTTGCCGCCAAGACACTGTTCCTGGTGGTAATGCTGATGCTGCTGATGCCGCATGTTCACAAGGTGAATCTGCTGACTCTGCCGCTGGAACAGGGACTGGCGCTGTCTGCGATCCCGGTTATCTTTACCTCGTTTGGTTTCCACGGCAGCGTACCCAGTATCGTCAGCTATCTGGGCGGGGACGTGCGCAAACTCCGCCGGGTGTTTATTATCGGCAGCTTTATCCCGCTGGTGGCTTATATTTTCTGGCAGCTCGCCACGCTTGGCAGCATCGAGTCCTCCACCTTTGCCGGTATGCTGGCCAGCCAGGCCGGGTTGAATGGCCTGCTGCAGGCGATCCGCGAGGTTGTCGCCTCCCCGCACGTTGAGCTGGCGGTGCACCTGTTCGCAGACCTGGCGCTGGCGACCTCCTTCCTTGGCGTAACACTTGGGCTGTTCGACTACCTGGCAGACCTGTTCCAGCGTCGCAATACGGCCGGTGGCCGTCTGCAGACGGGTGCGATCACCTTCCTGCCGCCGCTGGCCTTCGCCCTGTTCTACCCACGTGGTTTTGTGATGGCCTTAGGCTATGCCGGGGTCGCGCTGGCCGTGCTGGCCCTGCTTGTTCCGTCCATGCTGGCCTGGCAGAGCCGCAAACGCACGCCTGAGAGCGCCTGGCGCGTTGCGGGAGGAAAACCGGCCCTGTGCCTGGTCTTCGCCTGCGGTATCGCAGTGATCGCCATTCAGTTCTCTATTGTCGCCGGCCTGTTGCCCGCTGTGGGATAAGGTATAAAAAAAGGTCTGACGCCACGGCGACAGACCTTTTTTATTTATACCGGCTTAACTTAGTGCAGACAGCACTGTTTAAACTTTTTGCCACTGCCACAGGGGCAGGGATCGTTGCGGCCCGTTTTATTCTCAGCAACGTGCGGCTGCTTTACGACCGGCTCAACCTGATGGGTCGACCAGTATTCATGCAACTCCAGTGCCGCCGGACGAATCGCGTCGAGAGAGTCAATAAAGGCTTCCGGCTCCATCTCATCAAGCCGTGCTGCCTGGGTGTCATCGCCGTGTAGCGCGATAGCGGCAAGTGCAGGCTTCAATGCGTCAGGCAGACCGGACCAGTCGCGTAATGCAACGCCGCGCATATAGCCGTAGCACCACTCTTCGACGATAGTCAGGAACGCACCGTCCACTTCACGTTCGCCAAACAGCGGCTCAAACTGATCGGGATAGTCGAACAGTCTCTCGCCAATGTCATTCATATGCTGGAAGGTCAGATTCATAAACCGATCCAGCTCGCGTTCATTGGTCCAGTTCGGCACATGTTCTGCCCCGCCCCACAGCGCCAGCAGCCACTCATCAGGGTCGATCTCTGAAGGACTGGATAAGATCGCCGTCAGCATGCCGTCCAGTTCGGAAGCATCGAGGATTGATTTGTCGTGGCTGTACTTCGCCAGCAGCTCATCAAGCCACTCCAGCTCTTTTTCTGTTAAAGGCCCTTGTTTCATGGATATCGCCTCTCCCGACGCGTCAATATTGTTAGCGCGCAATGATAGCCTGGATCCTCGCGACAGCCCATCATCGTCGCCGGGATCGGGATAAAAACATTCACGTGACAAGAGTATTTATCGGCATTAACCCGGATATTCAATCAGAATATGAATGGGATGGCGTTTTTCTAAACGGTTAACAAACGATGTCAATGACGAGGTAGACGCTAATCGTAGCAATATAGATAATCTGCGCCGGGTTATTTTGCGAGTGCAGTATTATGAAAATGTTTCTGTATATTCTGTGTTTCTTAATAACACTTATTCTCATTATTTTCTTTACCCTGCCGGGCCTGGCAGGCAGCACGTCGACGGCAACGCACAGCGCTGACATGCACGCCAGGGAAATACCAAAAATACTTTGAAGTCGGAAACCCAGGGATGTAAAAATGTCACCTCGTAGCGCGTGGATAATGGTTTTTGTGGTGAGCGCCCTTTTCTGGGTGGGTCTGTGGCTGCTTGTTAGATGAACAGGGTTAAACCTTTTCAACGATAATTCTGTCATGATGCAAAAACAAAAAAACCACCCGAAGGTGGTTTCACGACACTGCTTATTGCTTTGATTATTCTGGAATTTCCAATGGTACCCGGAGCGGGACTTGAACCCGCACAGCCAAAGGCCGAGGGATTTTAAATCCCTTGTGTCTACCGATTTCACCATCCGGGCACAGTAGGAAATTGGAGGCGCGTTCCGGAGTCGAACCGGACTAGGCGGATTTGCAATCCGCTACATAACCGCTTTGTTAACGCGCCAGAATATTCAGGTCTCACGACCAGCACCCGCTTGCTGCCGATGCTTTAAACTGGAGCGGGAAACGAGACTCGAACTCGCGACCCCGACCTTGGAAAGGTCGTGCTCTACCAACTGAGCTATTCCCGCAAATCAGCAATCAATATTCATAATTACTTGATTTTACTATCGTCTGGCAGACCGTGCCGCCGTTCGATGCGATGCATTCTACTTACCTGACGCGTTGAGTCAACGTTATTTTTCTCAACGCCGGATCGTTTGCTGAAAATTACGGCGAAACGATCACTGTTCAAGCAAATCCCCGCGTGCGGCGTTCAGATACTGGAACATAGACCACAGGGTGAGCACGGCCGCGACGAAGAACAGCGCGATGGCGGCGTACTCCATCCAGATGTTTGCGCGCCACAGCAGCCCCACCAGCGCAGTCATCTGGGCGGTGGTTTTCACTTTACCGATCCAGGACACTTTAACCTGGCTGCGCTTGCCCATCTCGGCCATCCATTCACGTAGCGCGGAGATGATAATTTCACGACCAATCATGGTCGCCGCCGGCAGGGTCACCCACCAGCTGTGATAGTGCTCGGCCACCAGCACCATGGCAATCGCCACCAGCACTTTATCCGCAACCGGATCGAGGAAGGCGCCAAAGCGGGTGCTCTGGTTCCAGCGGCGCGCCAGATAGCCATCGAACCAGTCGGTGACGGCAGCCACGCAGAAGATCGCTGCACAGACAAACGGCGCCCAGGTGAATGGCAGATAGAATGCCAGCGCAAAGAACGGGATCAGTATGACGCGAAACAGAGTAAGCAGCGTAGGGATATTAAATCGCATAATGCATGTAACTATCTGTTGTTTGTGAAAATTAGCCCTATGTTGCTACAGAGCACCTAATGTTTCAACGAGTAGTAGATCTTTTCTGCCAGACCTTGCGAAATACCCGGCACTTTCGCAATTTCTTCAACGCTTGCGGTCAGCAGCCCCTGCAGGCCACCCATATATTTCAACAGCATTTGACGCCGCTTCGGCCCAACGCCCTCAATGGTTTCGAGACTGCTGGTGTTTTTCACCTTCGCCCGCTTCTTCCTGTGCCCACCGATAGCATGATCGTGCGAGTCATCGCGGATATGCTGAATCACGTGCAGCGCAGGCGAGTCCGGCGGCAGGCTAAAGCCCTCGCCTTCCGGCTCAAGAAAGAGCGTTTCCAGCCCAGCCTTACGATCGGTCCCCTTGGCGACACCCAGCAGCAGCGGCCTCTGTTTGTCCCAGGGCACATCCAGTTCAGCGAAAACGGCCTTCGCCTGCCCCAGCTGCCCTTTTCCGCCATCAATCACGATAACGTCGGGAATTTTACTCTCTTCAATGGCCTTACCATAACGCCGACGCAGGACCTGGTTCATCGCCGCGTAGTCATCGCCCGGTGTAATACCGGCAATATTGTAGCGACGATACTCCGCACGCAGCGGCCCATTGCTGTCAAAGACCACACAGGAGGCCACCGTCTGCTCGCCCATGGTATGGCTGATATCGAAGCACTCCATGCGATTCACCGCAGGCAACCCCAGGACCGCCGCCAGCGCGGTAAGACGCTGGCTCACCGTAGAACGCTGTGCCAGACGGGTCGTTAAGGCCGTCGCCGCGTTGGTTCGCGCCAGCTTCAGATAGCGGGCGCGATCGCCGCGTGGGCGGGTCTGCACATTGACTTTACGTCCTGCCAGCGCGGAAAGCGAATCGGCCAGCAGGGTTTTGTCCGTAAGATTGAAGTCCAGCAGGATTTCGCCCGGCAAGGTTCGCGCCTGGCTGCCCTGCAGATAGAACTGACCGACGAAGGTTTCGACCACTTCCCCGACTTCGGTATCCGCCGGAATTTTAGGATAGTAGCTGCGGCTACCCAGCACTTTACCCTGACGAATAAAGAGCACGTGTACGCAGGCCATTCCGGCATCGAATGCCACGCCAATCACATCGAGATCGTCGCCGGTATTGGAGACAAACTGTTTCTCGGTCACCCGACGCACGGCCTGGATCTGATCGCGGATCCGCGCCGCCTCTTCAAATTCCAGGGCCTGGCTCGCTTTTTCCATCCGCGCAATCAACTGCGTCAGAACCTGATCGTCCTTACCGGCAAGAAACAGACGGACGTAATCGACCTGCTGAGCATAATCATCTTCGCTGACCAGCCCCGCGACACACGGGCCCAGGCAGCGGCCAATCTGATATTGCAGACAGGGGCGGGAGCGGTTGCGATAGACGCTGTTTTCACACTGGCGCACAGGGAAGATTTTTTGCAGCAGCGCCAGCGTTTCACGCACCGCATAGCCGTTGGGGAAAGGCCCGAAATATTCGCCTTTGATATGCTTCGCCCCACGGTGCGTCGCCAGCCGGGGATGGGTATCAGCGCTCAGCAGAATGTAGGGATAGGATTTATCGTCACGCAGCAGCACGTTATAGCGCGGCTGATACAGCTTGATGTAGTTATGCTCCAGCAGCAGCGCTTCGGTTTCCGTATGGGTGACCGTCACGTCGATCTGCTGAATTTGCGCCACCAGCGCTTCGGTTTTGCGCGAGGCAAGATTGCTGCGGAAATAGCTGGAGAGCCTTTTTTTCAGGTCTTTCGCTTTACCGACATAGATAACGGTACCAGCAATGTCGTACA
>DATEKR010000034.1:0-21654 GCA_035277345.1 Enterobacteriaceae bacterium | reverse complement strand
GGACTTCTTTATTATGTTGCCTCACCTGGCAGGATGTTTTGAGCTGGATGCTCCTGGTTCTCTCCTGATTGCGAAGAATACATGTTTAAAATATTGCTGATTGATCGGTGCAATTTCAGCCGCTCTGGACTGGAAACGTGGCTCGATCACGTAAATTGCTTCTCTTCCCCCCTGCTGATTTCCGGCATTAACAGTTTATTGCTGGCCAAAGAGCATATTGTGCAGTGGCAGCCAAACCTGGTGATCGCCGATTTGCACGCCTTTGCCAATGAACCGCATCAGCTGCAGTTAATCTCCTCCCTGATGTCCGCCTGTGAGAATCAGAGTCTGGTTATCCTGCTGCAGTCGGGTGATGACCCGCGTCTCAGCCAGTACCGACAGCACCTGCCGGTCTGGGCCACGCTGTCGAAGCGAATTCGTCTGGATGAGCTGACTCGGATTACGGATGCGGCGCTGCGCTCGCGCCCGGAGTTTTTCAGCACCCAAATCGCCACCACCCTGCTCACTCGTCAGGAGGAGAAAGTACTGTCGCTATGGATGGAGGGGCAAAGCAATAACATGATTGCCAGGTCGCTGAGTATTCGCGGGAAAACGGTTTACACCTACAAGCGTAATATTCGCATGAAGCTGCATATGGATAACCGATTCTCGCCCTTCGCTCTGTCAGGAAAGGTGGAGTAACGGTACGGCGGGAACGCCGTACCGCGTATGCTTACTGCTGTGCTTTCGTTGCCGCACCCGACAGTGCGTCACCGCCGTCGGAGATATCCTGGCCGACGCCACGGGTGGTATTACACGCTGTTAACAGCGAAGAAAGAAGCAGAACAGAAAAGATTGCAGCGATTGTCTTCTTAACCATGATGTCTTCCTTTTGTTGTCCAATTTTGGTTAGTAGCCACATAAGCATAGACAACTTCCCGCAAGATGACGGGAATAAAGACAATTTTCGGAAAGTTAGAAGAGGTTAACTTGCAGCGTGCGAAATAGCGTTACCGAGGTGCTGGATATCTTCGCCCATACCACGAGCGGTATTGCAGCCTGCCAGCATTGCACCAGCAGCGAGCGTCAACACGAAAAAACAGATCAAACGTTTCATCATCCCTGCCTTCGTTAAAACGGCGCGGCCGGAGCCACGCCATTGAATGTCTTATTTTACGCGAGAGACGTATTCGCCTGAGCGGGTATCCACTTTGATCACTTCGCCGATCTGTACGAACAGCGGAACTTTAACCACGGCGCCGGTGGTCAGCGTAGCCGGTTTGCCGCCGGTACCTGCGGTATCACCTTTCAGGCCTGGATCTGTCTCAACGATTTCCAGCTCAACAAAGTTCGGCGGGGTCACGGAGATCGGCTGACCGTTCCACAGGGTCACGATACATTCAGCCTGGTCCAGCAGCCATTTTGCGTTATCACCAACGGCTTTCTCGTCAGCGGCCAGCTGCTCGAAAGTTTCGTTGTTCATGAAATGATAGAACTCGCCGTCGTTGTACAGGAAGGTCAGGTTCATATCGACCACGTCTGCGCCTTCAGCGGAGTCGGTGGATTTAAAGGTTTTCTCTACGCGGGTACCGGTCAGCAGACGACGCAGTTTTACACGTGCGAATGCCTGGCCTTTACCCGGTTTAACGAACTCGCTCGCTTCAACCGCATAAGGTTCGCCGTCCATCATGATTTTAAGACCGGCACGAAAATCGTTGCTATAGTAAGTCGCCATAAGGCCCTCTGAAATTGTTAACTGGTAGCTTAGCCACAAAATGGCGCACATTGTAACCCTAAACACCCCATCCAGAGAAGATTGGTTATCGCAACTCGCCGATGTTGTGACCGATCCGGATGAACTCCTGCGTCTTTTAAATGTAGACGCAGATGAAAAGTTGCTCGCCGGGCGCGAAGCAAAACGCTTATTTGCCCTGCGGGTGCCGCGTGCCTTTATTGCACGAATGGAAAAAGGTAACCCGGACGACCCCCTGCTGCGGCAGGTGCTGACCGTGCGGGACGAGTTTATCGCCGCCCCGGGATTCTCAACGGACCCGCTGGAAGAACAGCACAGCGTGGTGCCGGGGCTGCTGCATAAATACCGTAACCGGGCGCTGCTGCTGGTTAAAGGCGGCTGCGCGGTTAACTGCCGCTACTGCTTCCGTCGCCATTTTCCCTATGCGGACAATCCCGGCAACAAGCGGAGCTGGCAGACCGCGCTGGACTATATCGCCGTACATCCCGAGCTGGATGAGATAATTTTCTCCGGCGGCGATCCGCTGATGGCGAAGGATCACGAGCTGGACTGGCTGATAGAACAGCTGGAAAAGATCCCGCACGTGAAACGTCTGCGCATTCACAGTCGCCTGCCGATAGTTATCCCGGCGCGGATCACCGACGGCCTGGTTGCCCGCTTCGCACGTTCAACGCTGCAGATCCTGCTGGTCAACCATATCAACCACGCCCGGGAAATCGACGACGCGTTTCGAGACGGTATGGCGAAACTAAGAGCAGCGGGCGTGACGCTGCTGAATCAGAGCGTGCTATTGCGCGGCGTGAACGATAATGCCCGCACGCTGGCTGATTTAAGTAACGCGCTGTTTGATGCGGGCGTAATGCCTTATTACCTGCACGTGCTGGATAAGGTCCAGGGCGCGGCGCACTTTATGGTGAGCGATGAAGAAGCCCGCACGATTGTGCGTGAGCTGTTGACGCTGGTCTCCGGCTATATGGTGCCGAAGCTGGCGCGTGAGATTGGTGGTGAGCCCAGCAAGACGCCGATAGATTTACAGCTCAGGCAGAGCTGATTGTTCTGACCCTCTCCTTTATGGGAGAGGGTATCAGCGTGCCCCGATCAGTTCGGGCACTTATAGACCTGACCGCTCATTTCGCTGGCGGTCGGCACAAAGCTCGACAGCACACCCTGGCTCGGGCTGCTTACGCCGTACAGCACGTTGCCGCCCATCGCCGCAGCGTTGTTACGCAGCGCATTGGCCGCACCGCGCATAGAGCCGCCTTCATCGCCGTGCTGGCCAGACAACCAGTTGCTTTGCTTGCCGTTAGCGGTGCCTAACAGCTGGCACTCTGCACCCGGTTTATCTTCGACAAAACGAACGCCCTGCCCGCTTGCGGACAACTCATTACCGGAAGTACATCCGGCCAGCAGCAACGCGGCACCGACGATCCCTGCTGAGACTTTAACGCGCATGTTATTCCCCATTATCAATAAGCTGGACACAATTTGTTGTCCGAGTGTACACCTTATACTAAAAAGATGACCAAAAGAAAAACCCCGGACATTTCTGTCCGGGGTTTATTCATTTTTTGCGAGATAGCTATTTAATCAAATAATTCAAGTTGCAGGAAGGCGACAAGTCCGTGAATCCCCAGGAGCTTACATAAGTAAGTGACTGGGGTGAACGGACGCAGGCAACGCATCTGCGGCTTGAAGTATGAAGATTAAATTACATCATGCCGCCCATTCCACCCATGCCGCCCATACCACCAGCGCCACCTAAATCAGGTGCGTCAGCTTTCGGCAGGTCGGTAACCATGCACTCGGTGGTGATCATCAGACCGGCAACAGAGGCCGCGTACTGCAGAGCAGAACGGGTTACTTTGGTTGGGTCCAGGATACCGAAGTCGATCATGTTGCCGTATTCTTCAGTTGCTGCGTTGTAACCGTAGTTACCTTCGCCTGCTTTCACGTTGTTCGCCACAACAGACGGCTCTTCACCGGCGTTGGAGACGATCTGACGCAGCGGAGCTTCCATAGCGCGCAGCGCAACTTTGATACCCACGTTCTGGTCTTCGTTCTGAGCAGTCAGGTTAACCAGTTTAGCCGCAACGCGAACCAGCGCCACGCCACCACCAGCAACCACGCCTTCTTCTACCGCAGCACGGGTCGCGTGCAGGGCATCGTCAACGCGCGCTTTCTTCTCTTTCATTTCAACTTCGGTAGCAGCACCAACTTTGATTACTGCAACGCCGCCTGCCAGTTTCGCTACGCGCTCCTGCAGTTTTTCACGGTCGTAGTCAGAAGTCGCTTCTTCGATCTGTTTGCGGATCTGAGCAACACGGCCCTGAATAGCGCCTTCTTCACCCACGCCATCGATGATGGTGGTGGTGTCTTTGTTGATCAGAACGCGTTTTGCCTGGCCCAGGTCTTCCAGGGTCGCTTTTTCCAGCTCCATACCGATCTCTTCAGAGATAACGGTACCGCCGGTCAGGGTTGCGATGTCCTGCAGCATAGCTTTACGACGGTCGCCGAAGCCAGGGGCTTTAACCGCAGCCACTTTCACGATGCCACGCATGGTGTTAACCACCAGGGTCGCCAGGGCTTCGCCTTCAACGTCTTCAGCGATGATAACCAGCGGTTTGCCTGCTTTCGCAACGGCTTCCAGCACCGGCAGCATTTCGCGGATGTTAGAGATTTTTTTGTCAGCCAGCAGGATGAACGGGCTTTCCAGCTCAACAGCACCGGTTTCCGGCTTGTTGATGAAGTAAGGAGACAGGTAGCCACGGTCGAACTGCATACCTTCAACCACGTCCAGTTCGTCTTCCAGGCCGGTACCGTCTTCAACGGTGATCACGCCTTCTTTACCGACTTTATCCATGGCTTCTGCAATCAGTTTGCCCACGGTTTCGTCGGAGTTAGCGGAGATAGTACCAACCTGAGCAATAGCTTTAGAGTCGGAGCAAGGTACGGACAGCGCTTTCAGCTCTTCAACAGCAGCAACAACTGCTTTGTCGATACCGCGCTTCAGGTCCATCGGGTTCATGCCAGCAGCAACGGCTTTCAGGCCTTCAGCGATGATCGCCTGTGCCAGTACGGTTGCGGTGGTGGTGCCGTCGCCTGCAGCGTCGTTCGCTTTAGAGGCAACTTCTTTCACCATCTGCGCGCCCATGTTTTCGAACTTGTCTTCCAGCTCGATTTCACGTGCTACGGATACGCCATCTTTGGTGATGGTCGGTGCGCCGAAGGATTTGTCCAGAACCACGTTACGGCCTTTCGGGCCCAGGGTCACTTTAACTGCATCTGCCAGTACGTTTACGCCGCGCAGCATTTTCACACGAGCGTCGTTACCGAATTTTACGTCTTTAGCTGCCATTTCTTATATCCCTCAAATTCGTTCAGTTTCGTGCGTGAAATTACGCTTCAACAATGGCCAGAATGTCGCTTTCGGACATGATCAGCACTTCTTCATTGTCGATCTTCTCGGCTTTCACACCGTAGCCATCGTTGAAAATGACGATATCGCCCACTTTAACGTCCAGCGGCTGCACGGTTCCGTTTTCCAGGATGCGGCCTTTACCGACAGCGATGATTTCGCCACGCGTTGATTTGGCTGCAGCAGAACCGGTCAACACGATGCCGCCCGCAGATTTGGTTTCAACTTCTTTACGTTTGACGATCACACGATCATGTAACGGACGAATACTCATTGATAGCTCTCCTTTGAGAAAGTCATTATCAGTTATGGATGACGCCGGGCCATACACGGTTTTCCGACTAGTGCCCTGAGAGATGGGGATGGGCTTTCCCCCCTTCAAGGGGCAACGGAAAAAAAATTTCGCATAATGCGACAGCCCCTAATCCACAGAAAACCCCGGGAAATTGTTGGGGCCATAAGAGAAAGTGATTGTGATACCATCCGCTTCTTTGCGAACGGCTGGACGGCGCTATGAGCGGACTTAAACAAGAGCTGGGACTGGCTCAGGGGATCGGCTTACTCTCTACCTCACTGCTGGGGACCGGCGTATTTGCCGTACCGGCGCTGGCCGCCCTGGCGGCGGGAAACGACAGCCTGTGGGCCTGGCCTGCATTAATACTGCTGGTGTTCCCTGTCGCAATCGTCTTTGCCATTCTGGGCCGTCACTTCCCCAGCGCGGGCGGCGTCGCGCACTTTGTCGGCATGGCCTTCGGTTCAAAGCTGGAGCGCGTCACCGGCTGGCTGTTTCTGTCGGTGATCCCGGTCGGCCTGCCCGCCGCGCTGCATATCGCCGCCGGTTTCTGGCAGGCGATGTTTGGCTGGCAGGGCTGGCAGTTGCTGATGGCGGAGCTGGCAACCCTCGGGCTTATCTGGCTGGTAGGCAGCCGCGGCGCGCGTTCCGGCGCTAACCTGCAGATGCTGATTGCCGGGCTGATTGTCGCGCTCGTCGTCGCCATCTGGTGGGGTGGCCATTTAACCCTGACGGAGATCCCCTTCCCGGCGCTGAGCGATATCGCTCCCTCTCGCCTGTTTGCCGCGCTGTCGGTGATGTTCTGGTGCTTTGTCGGCCTGGAGGCGTTCGCCCATCTGGCCTCGGAATTTAAAAACCCGGAGCGCGACTTCCCCCGGGCGCTGATGGCCGGTCTGCTGCTGGCGGGGACGGTCTACTGGGCCTGTACCGTCGCGGTGCTGCATTTCGATGCCTGGAGCGCGGACCGTGCGGCGGCAGCGTCTCTGCCGGGGATCGTGGTGCGCCTGTTTGGTGAGAAGATGCTGTGGGTGGCCTGCATTATTGGTTATCTGGCCTGCTTCGCCAGCCTCAATATCTATATTCAGAGCTTCGCCCGCCTGGTCTGGTCCCAGGCACAGGCCAGACCGCAAAGCCGTCTGGCGCAGCTGTCAGGACGGCATATCCCGCTGAACGCCCTCAATCTGGTGCTGGGCAGCTGCGTGATCAGCACCCTCGCCAGCCACTGGTTTAAGATCGACCTCGATGCGCTGATCGTCTACGCCAACGGCATTTTTATCCTGATCTATCTGCTCTGTATGCTGGCCGGATGCCGCCTGCTTCAGGGACGCTATCGCCTGCTGGCGGTTATCGGCACCGGGCTGTGCGTACTGCTGCTGGCAATGGTTGGCTGGAAAAGCTTGTATGCGGTGGTGATGCTGGCGGCGCTGTGGCTGTTTTTACCTGAGCGCCGCCGGGGAGTGACTGTAGAGGATTAGCGGTCGTCGTCTTTATGGTCGAGGCGATCGCGCTGGTCCTCTTTGCGCTGATACTCTCCTTCAAAGGTCTGACCGTCTTCAGGACGGGTGCTGAACCCGCCGCCCGGCATCCGCGAGAAACGCAGATGCGGCAGCAGTTTCAGCGTCAGATGTTTCTGCACCGGCGGTAACAGCAGCAGCAGGCCGAGGAAGTCGGTAAAGAAGCCGGGCAGCACCAGCAGCAGACCGGCGATGATCAGCGAAACGCTCTTGATCATCTCTTCCGCCGGGCTCTCTCCCGCCGCCATTTTCTGCTGCATCAGCAGAAAGTTTTTAAAGCCCTGGTTGCGGACCAGCGACATCCCAATCACCGAAGTGAAAATCACCAGCACCAGCGTTAACAGCACGCCGAAGATGTGCGCCACCTGAATAAAAATTGATATCTCTATGTAAACATAGAGAAAGATGGCTAAAAGTGGGATCCAACGCACGGGGTTCTCCTGTAATAAACAGCGGCAGTCTGGCCCCTGTCGAAAGTCATTTGCAATTCGCGTTACAGAGAAATGGTGGCGATCCGCCCATTTTCAATCTCTGCGCTACGGGTTTTCTTCGCCTTGCCGGGCGGGTGATGCGTTTCACAGATCAATAAATATAAGGCAAAAGGCTCTTATATTAGGTGATCGCGATAGCTGCAATTCGCTATCATCAGCATATGATCATAGGCATCCGACCGATTAAGGAAATAATCGTCGGTCGGGGAATACGCATAACCACATATATCCTGTGTGTTTAGTGTAATCATTGGCAGCTTGAAAAGAAGGTTCACATGTTAAACAACATTCGTATCGAAGAAGATTTGTTGGGTACCAGGGAAGTGCCGGCGGATGCGTACTACGGCGTTCACACTCTGAGAGCGATTGAAAACTTCTACATCAGCAACAGCAAAATCAGCGACATTCCTGAATTTGTCCGCGGCATGGTGATGGTGAAGAAGGCGGCAGCGCTGGCCAACAAGGAACTGCAAACCATCCCCAAAAGCATCGCAAATACTATTATTGCGGCATGTGATGAAGTCCTGAACAACGGCAAATGCATGGACCAGTTCCCGGTTGACGTCTACCAGGGCGGCGCGGGCACCTCGGTCAACATGAACACCAACGAAGTGCTGGCCAATATTGGCCTGGAGCTGATGGGCCACCAGAAGGGTGAATATCAGTACCTGAACCCGAACGATCATGTAAACAAATGCCAGTCCACCAACGATGCTTACCCGACCGGCTTCCGCATCGCGGTGTACACCTCCATCATCAAACTGAACGACGCCATCAGCCAGCTGGGCGACGGCTTCCAGCAGAAAGCTGTGGAGTTTAAAGACATCCTGAAAATGGGGCGCACCCAGTTACAGGACGCGGTGCCGATGACCCTCGGCCAGGAGTTCCACGCATTCAACGTCCTGCTGAATGAAGAAACTAAAAACCTGCTGCGTACTGCGGAGCTGCTGCTGGAGGTTAACCTCGGCGCAACGGCAATCGGCACGCGGCTGAACACCCCGGACGGCTACCAGCAGCTGGCGGTGCAGAAGCTGGCGGAAGTCAGTAACCTGCCGGTTGTGGCGGCGGAAGATCTGATTGAAGCCACCTCCGACTGCGGCGCCTACGTGATGGTGCACAGCTCCCTGAAGCGTCTGGCGGTGAAGCTGTCGAAAATCTGTAATGACCTGCGCCTGCTCTCTTCCGGCCCACGCGCTGGCCTGAATGAGATCAACCTGCCGGAACTGCAGGCGGGCTCCTCGATTATGCCTGCCAAAGTTAACCCGGTGGTGCCGGAAGTCGTTAACCAGGTGTGCTTTAAAGTTATCGGCAACGATACAACCGTGACCATGGCGTCAGAAGCGGGTCAGCTGCAGCTGAACGTGATGGAGCCGGTGATCGGCCAGGCGATGTTCGAGTCGATTCATATCCTGACCAACGCCTGCTACAACCTGCTGGAGAAATGCATCCTCGGCATCACCGCCAACAAAGAGGTGTGCGAAGGCTACGTCTACAACTCCATCGGGATCGTCACCTACCTCAACCCGTTTATCGGCCACCACAATGGTGACATCGTCGGCAAGATTTGTGCGGAAACCGGCAAGAGCGTGCGGGAAGTGGTACTTGAGCGCGGCCTGTTGACCGAAGCCGAACTTGACGATATTTTCTCGGCGCAAAATCTGATGCACCCGGCCTATAAAGCTAAACGGTATACCGATGAAAGCGAACAGTAATCCCATCCGGTAAACATAAAAGGCACGTCTTTGCAGACGTGCCTTTTTGCTTTTATGGGGTTACTAAAATATAACAATTCAATATCAACTTGTTAAAAAACAAGGAAGCAAATTATGTTTGGAGCTGAACTGGTTATCGTCCTGTTGGCGATTTATCTCGGCGCGCGGCTTGGGGGCATCGGGATCGGTTTTGCCGGTGGCCTCGGCGTGCTGGTCCTGACCCTGGTCTTCCAGGTCACACCCGGCGCAATCCCCTTTGACGTGATTGAAATTATCATGGCGGTGATCGCCGCTATCGCCGCCATGCAGGTCGCCGGAGGGATGGACTATCTCGTCAGCCTCGCCGAGCGTGTGCTGCGCCGCCACCCGAAATACATCACCTTCCTCGCCCCGCTGGTCACCTGGTTTATGACCATTCTGGCCGGGACCGGGCATACGGCATTTTCAACGCTGCCGGTGATCACCGAAGTGGCAAAAGAGCAGGGTATTCGCCCTTCCCGCCCGCTTTCTATTGCGGTGGTTGCCTCGCAGATTGCCATTACCGCGTCGCCCATTTCCGCCGCGGTGGTCTTCTTTGCCGGGGTACTTGAGCCGCTGGGTATCAGCTACCTGTCCCTGCTGGCCGTCTGTATTCCGGTGACCCTGATCGCGGTGATGCTCACCGCTGTGGTCTGCAACTTCCTCGGCAGCGAACTGAAAGATGATCCTGTCTATCAGGAGCGCCTCGCCAAAGGTGAAATCAAACTGCGCGGCAGCCAGGTATTCCAGCTTAAACCCCACGCTAAACGTTCCGTGACGCTGTTCCTGATCGGTATCGTGGCGGTGATGCTCTATGCCACCGCCATCAGCCCGACCGTGGGACTGATCGCCAACCCGATCCTGCCGCGTAACGAAGCGATCGTGGTGTTTATGCTGACCATCGCCACGCTGATCTGCCTGACCTGTAAAGTCGATACCGGCGAGATCCTGAACGCCAGCACCTTTAAGTCCGGCATGAGCGCCTGTATCTGCGTGCTCGGCGTGGCCTGGCTGGGCGATACCTTCGTTAAACACCATATTAACGATATCCAGGCGATTGCCGGGGACCTGCTGAACAGCTATCCGTGGCTGCTGGCGGTGGTGCTGTTCTTTGCCTCCACCCTGCTTTACTCCCAGGCGGCAACGACCAAAGCGCTGATGCCCGCTGCGCTGCTGCTGGGCGTCAGCCCGCTGACGGCGGTGGCCTCTTTTGCGGCGGTTTCCGCGCTCTTTGTTCTGCCAACCTACCCAACCCTTCTGGCCGCGGTGGAGATGGACGACACCGGTTCAACGCGCATCGGCAAATATGTTTTCAACCACGCCTTCCTGATCCCGGGCGTGATCGCCATCAGCCTGTGCGTCATTCTGGGCTTTATTTTTGGCGGCATACTGTTGTAAATGTTGTTAAAAGCGGGCCGCTTGTCGGCC
This sequence comes from Enterobacteriaceae bacterium, assembly GCA_035277345.1. Classification (GTDB taxonomy): domain Bacteria; phylum Pseudomonadota; class Gammaproteobacteria; order Enterobacterales; family Enterobacteriaceae; genus BIGb0383. Next base: position 11,052 of record DATEKR010000034.1, on the reverse strand, counting down.
CGTTTGATTATTCCCTCGCCCCAGCGTGCTATAGTGCCTCTTTCCGCTGCCAGGAGGTAAACGATGAACGCGCCCGATGCTGTTGTTGTGCTCTGTACGGCTCCCGATGAAGCCACGGCCCAGGATCTTGCGGCTAAAGTGCTTGCGGAGAAACTGGCGGCCTGCGTTACCCTCCTGCCCGGCGCGACTTCCCTCTACTACTGGGAAGGCAAACTCGAACAAGAATATGAAGTGCAGATGTTGCTGAAAACCACCGTTCAGCATCAGCAGGCGCTGCTCGACTGCCTGAAATCACATCATCCGTATAAAACCCCGGAGTTACTGGTTCTGCCGGTGACCCACGGAGACAACGACTATCTCTCATGGCTCAACGCATCTTTGCGCTGATTCTGCTGCTGTGCAGCGCTTCAGCTTCTGCCGGATTATTTGACGCGCCCGGCCGCTCCAGCTTCGTTCCTGCCGACCAGGCCTTCGCGTTTGATTTTCAGCAAAATCAGCACGATCTTCAGCTTAACTGGCAGATAAAAGAGGGCTACTACCTCTATCGTCAGCATATTAGCGTCACGCCCGCTCAGGCTCAGGTTTCCCCCCTCAATCTGCCCGAAGGAAAGTGGCACGAAGATGAGTTTTTTGGCAAAAGCCAGATCTACCGCCAGCGGCTGAATCTCCCTCTGACAATCAGCCAGGCATCGAAAGACGCGACCCTGACGGTCACATACCAGGGCTGCGCCGAGTCGGGGCTGTGCTATCCGCCGGAAACCAAAGTGGTGCCGCTGAGCGAGGTTGCCGCGCTGCCGCTCCCGGTGGAAGAGAAAGCAACCACGCGCGACAGCAAGCTCCCCTTTACCGCGCTCTGGGCGCTGCTGATCGGAATCGGGATCGCCTTTACGCCCTGCGTCCTGCCGATGTACCCGCTCATCTCTGGCATCGTACTGGGCGGAAAAGAGCGCCTCTCCACGCCCCGCGCCCTGTGGCTGGCCTTTGTCTATGTGCAGGGGATGGCGCTAACCTATACCGCGCTGGGTCTGGTGGTGGCCGCCGCCGGACTGCAGTTCCAGGCCGCACTCCAGCACCCGTATGTATTGACTGGCCTGTCGGTGATTTTCACCCTGCTGGCCCTGTCGATGTTCGGCCTGTTTAGCCTTCAGCTTCCGTCGTCGCTGCAGACGCGCCTGACCCTGCTCAGCAACCGTCGTCAGGGCGGCTCCGCGGGCGGCGTCTTCGCGATGGGGGCCATCGCAGGTCTGATCTGCTCCCCCTGCACCACCGCGCCGCTCAGCGCCATTCTGCTCTATATCGCCCAGAGCGGTAACCTGTGGCTCGGCGGAATGACGCTCTGGCTTTATGCCCTCGGCATGGGCCTGCCGCTGATGCTGATTGCCGTCTTCGGCAACCGGCTACTGCCGAAAAGTGGCCCGTGGATGGCGCAGGTAAAAATTGCCTTTGGCTTTGTGATCCTCGCCCTGCCGGTCTTCCTGCTGGAGCGCGTGGTGGGCGATCTCTGGGGACTGCGGCTGTGGTCCCTGTTGGGTATCGCCTTCTTTGGCTGGGCCTTTATCACCAGCCTGCAGGCAACCCGTGCGTGGATGCGCGTGGTGCAAATTGCCCTGCTGGCGGCGGCACTGGTCTGCGTGCGTCCGCTGCAGGACTGGGCCTTCGGCACCCCCGCCGCCAGCGCGCAGTCGCATCTGAGCTTTAGCCAGGTGGCCGATACTGACGGACTGCAGCAGGCCCTGGCGAACGCCCGGGGCAAGCCGGTGATGCTGGATCTCTACGCCGACTGGTGCGTGGCCTGCAAAGAATTTGAGAAATACACCTTCAGCGATCCGAAGGTACAGCAGTTCCTCAGCCATGCGGTGCTGCTACAGGCGAACGTCACCGCCAACCGCAAGCAGGATGCAGATCTGCTGCGGCATCTGCAGGTGCTGGGCCTGCCGACGATCCTGTTTTTCGACGCCAACGGTCAGGAACTGCCCGACCTGCGCGTTACCGGCTTTATGGACGCCGACGCGTTCCGGGGACATTTGCAGAATCTGCCCCGGTAAACGACACTTTCAGTGACTAAACGAGGAGATGACCGTGCAACGTGAAGATGTTCTGGGAGAAGCCCTGCAATTACTGGAAATTCGGGGTATCGCCAGCACCACGCTTGAGATGCTGGCCGAACGAGTCGATTACCCGCTGGAAGAGCTCCAGCGCTTCTGGCCCGACAAAGAGGCCCTGCTGTATGACGCCCTGCGCTATCTTAGCCAGCAGGTTGACATCTGGCGTCGGCAGCTGCTGCTCGACGAGACATTAACGCCCCAGCAGAAGCTGCTGGCCCGCTATACGGCGCTGACCGAATGCGTCAGCCAGAACCGCTTTCCCGGCTGCCTGTTTATCGCCGCCTGTACTTTCTACCCTGACCCAACCCACCCTATTCATCAACTGGCGGAACAGCAAAAAACCGCGGCCAGAGACTCAACCCACGAACTGCTGAGCCAGCTGGGTATCGACGATCCGGCCATGGTCGCAAAGCAGATGGAGCTGATACTGGAAGGCTGTCTGAGCCGCATGCTGGTCAAACGCAGCCAGGCGGACGTCGACACCGCTCAGCGGCTGGCAGAAGATATTCTGCGCTTTGCCGAATGTCGCCAGGGTGGCGCGCTGACCTGATCGACGTTAGCTTTTACGCCATTTGACCGCAAAACGCCCCGGATTGCCGTAAAGTTAACCAAACGGACGGCATTTGGGGAAATCTCATTGACGACCGTGCTGCTTTACGGTTTAATGCGCCCCGTTGCCCGGATAGCTCAGTCGGTAGAGCAGGGGATTGAAAATCCCCGTGTCCTTGGTTCGATTCCGAGTCCGGGCACCACTAATTTAAAGAAACCAGCCTAAGGGCTGGTTTTTTGCTTTTGGAGATACGGACTCTCCATCGAACTCCGTTCGATTATTCGCCGCAGGCGGCTCACCCCTTCGGGGCCAACGCGGCAAGCGCGTTGTTCAACGCCTGACGGCGTTTACCTCGCCCGTAAGGCAGTGCGCCCTCAAAGATCATCGAAATAGATATGAGGCTCACTGGACTGATCTTACAAATCAGGAATAAACCCTTCTTCACGCAGAACCTTAATGACTCCACGAATCAGATATGAGTTAGAGAACTTCGCCGTATAGGAACGTGCCCCCTCTTCCACAGGCTGGAGCATCCCCCGGTCAATCAATTTACCAAGTTGATAAGTCACCTGTGCCGGTTTCAGCTCAGGTAATGCAGTACGGAGATCGCCCGCTTTTATGGTCCCTAGCTCGACAGCACGTTTCAGTACTTTAGATTCCAACGGGTTTATTAGCCCTCTTTCAGATGAAAAGTCGATCGCCGGATACAGTATTTTCGTACTCAAAAAAACGTGGTTTGTCAGTTGATCGACTTTCCTCAACTCAGATGAGATCCCCGAAAGTACATATAAACACCATTCTTCTAAGCCCTGCTCAGTTCCTTTATCTGCTAATGACAGCATGGCGTAATAACGCTCACGATCGTTACAGAATACCGCTGTCGGATTAAGAACCCGGCCACCTGCCTGAACATTAAAACCATACTTGATCAATAACGCATAGGTCAGCAGTCTGACCGTTCTTCCATTACCGTTGCCAAATGGATGTATCCAGCCAAAACGGTGATGCACCAGTGCAATCTTCATCAGATCATATTTTGGTTTATCAGCACGGTTAATAAAGGCGGTCAGCTCTGCCATATAATCAGAAACGTGGATATGATCTGGCGGTAAATGGTCAGACTGAGCGATGCTGACGTTATGTTGTCGATAGGCTCCGGGGGTTTTATCACCTTCCTGTTGCAACCCGACAACCGCCAGACTATGTAGATCGCGGATGAAATATTCCGTTATCTCATCACCATTATTTAGATGCTCGTCGATGAATTCCATCGCGGCTTCAATATTGTTGATTTCTTTGAGCTGATCGGTCGAATTCTGCGTTCCTTCAACCTTGCTTTCAACATAGTCAGCAAGCGTAGTGTGGTTTCCTTCAATCCTTGCAGAGCCAAGACTCTCCAGCATGTGGAATACAGCCTTCAACTGTGCAAAAAGGATGGGGTGAACATCAGTTTCCAGCCGCAGATGCCGGAGGATCTCCAGTTCCGTCAGCGCGTCAACCAGAGGAGAGTCAAAACTGGGGTTCAGAAGCGAAAGTTCAAAGTGATTAAATTGAGCCATGATGTTTAGTTATCTCAACTGGTGCATGACGATATCTCAAAATTATAGCAAAAATAGTAATAGTATCTATAGATTAGGAAAAAACACGATTCTTATTATCTCTAAAATCTTTATTCCAATATATCAAATGTATGCCTGAAAGATGTTCAGCACAAAGGGGACGGAGCTTTGCCTGCGTAGTGCAGCATGGATTTCTTAGCGTCGAAGGTAGTGAGGAAAAAGGAAGGGGCCAGCTCTGCCATGTGCTGGCCTGCAGTGTGACTATTTAAAACTCCACCGTCAGCAGATTACCCTTGCGTGTGGTTTTAAAATCTTTCGCGGCTTTTCCCTGCTGCATATCTTCAAGTGTCTGTCGGGGATCCAGCGCACAGCGGTTATCGAGACAGCCGCTGGTCGGCAGGACCTCCAGACGAACGCCAATCGTACCGCTTAGCGTACCGCCCGCTAACACGCTGTTAGCCGTCACCATCAGAGCAAAGCTCAGAGCAACCCGTTTCATTGTGTGTGTCCAAAAATGCAAATACATCAATCGGCTGCCGTGATAGGGCCTGGCATGCCGTTTTTCTCATTAAGGTTATCGACCGAAATGGCCCTCAGTTTATACCAGACGGCACATTTATTAAGCAGAAATTAACGCTATTTAAGTGTCGCTTAAGTTTTGTTTATCTTTGAGCGGTCTCCCCTGCAGACCGCACGACGGGGAAAATCCCCGCAACCCACTGTGGTAAAACGATGCTCATCAGTTACTTAAAGAGAAAGAGCGATGCTGAAAGGTAAACGTGCGGTGATCACCGGCGGCGGGCGTGATTTTGGTCAGGCGGTTGCCGTGTGGCTGGCAAGAGAAGGTGTGGAAGTCAGTCTCTGCGCCCGCAGGCTGGCAGATGCTCAGGCGACCGCCGATATGATTGCCCAGGAAGGCGGTACGGCGCAGGCGTACGCGTGCGATCTGTCTGACCCCGCATCGGTGACGGCCTTTGCCACAAAGCTCTCAGTGCAGGATGCGCCGGTTGATATTTTGATCCTGAGCGCGGCCCAGTGGCTGGAAGGCGACCTGGGAGCGGAGAGCGCCGGAGATATTTTCAGTACCATCAACTCAGGCCTGACGGGCTCGGTCATACTGACTCAGGCACTGCTGCCCGCTCTGCGGCGTTCAACGGGGGCGGATATTATTACGCTGGTCTCCGTGTGCGGTATTCCGCAGTTTACGGGATCCATCGCCCATCCGGCGTTCTTTGCCGCCAAACATGGAATGAGCGGGTTTAGCCAGAATCTGGCGCACCATCTGGCAGAAGAGAACATTCGCGTGACCGGGCTTTACCCGCCTGACTTTGAGGTCACCGGCCTGGACGCCTCGCCCTCTTCGACGGAGAAAATGGGTGAAAGCCTGCTGAACGCGCGCTCCGTCTGGGAAACGATGCGTTTCGTCCTGACTCAGCCGCGCAGCTGCCATATCAGCACGATCTATTATCAGGGGCCAAAGCGTCAGCCCTGATAATCGCGTAGCGCTACCGGCCCCTTTTCGGCAATCCACGCCTGAAACTGCCGGTGTTTCGCCACGGCGTGCAGATCCTGTCGCCAGAGTAAATGAACAGGACGCGGTTCAGGCATAGCCTCATCGAGAATTTTCACCAGCCTGCCCGCAGCAATGTCCTCCGCAAGCAGCATTCGCGGCTGTAAAATCAGACCTGCCCCGGCGATCGCCGCCTGCCTTAAGGACGGCCCGTCGTTGCAGGTAAAGGTGACGTTCTCAGACCAGAAGGGATCGTCTCCGTCGCTCCACCAGGCGTTGTGCCTGTTCCAGTTGCTATTACGCAGACAGCGATGCCTGCTGAGTTCGTGCAGGCTTTGCGGCGTACCGTGGCGCCGCAGATAGGCAGGGGCGCCGGCAATCACCATCTCATAGCTGCCAATACGCTGTGCGACCAGGGGCGTATCATCCGGCAGATGACCGACGCGAAATACAAAGTCAAACTCTTCGCCAATCACATCGACAAAGCGATCGCTCAATTCCAGGTCGATACTCACTTCCGGAAACTGGCTCTGGTATTCACCGCACAGCCTCGCCACGATACAGCTCCCCAGGGTATACGCCGAACTGATCCGCAGACTCCCGGCGGGCGATCGCCGGAGACTCTCAATCCGGCTTTCCGCCAGGTGCACTGCCGCCAGCACCTGGAGGCTTTCCTCATACCATGCCCGCCCTGCGTCGGTCAGCGTTTGTCGGCGTGTATTACGCTGCAGCAATCTGACCTGCAGATATTTCTCCAGCTGAGCAACCGCCTTACCAGCCATCACTGCCGAGATATCGAGCTTTTTTGCTGCCTCGCTAAAACTGCCGCTCTCTACCACGGCGACATAAACCTGCATCCAGCGTAATTTGTTCATCATTACTAACTTTTGGTTCTGAATGTTCTAAGTATTCGCGCATTTATCCCGCAAATGCAATACCGCATCATATCGGGGAGATAACCGGATAAGGGGATGAAGATGAAAGTGATGATCGTCGGCGCAGGCGGCACCATTGGCCGTGCCATTGTCGAGAATTTACAGAAAGACCATGAAATTATTCGCGTGGGACGCAGTCATGGTGATATTAAGGCGGATCTGCGGGACGACGCCAGCGTGCAGAGGTTGTTTGAGCAAAGTGGTCGGGTGGATGCCATTATTGCGGCAATGGGCGGCGTACATTTCGGCCCGTTAAAAGAGATGACCTGCGAGCAGGTTAATTCCGGCCTGCAGGATAAGCTGATGGGCCAGGTCCGGCTGGTGTTAACAGGCCAGCATTTTCTCAATGCCGGCGGCTCTATTACCCTGACCACCGGAATAATGGCGCAGCAGCTGGTCCGCGATGCACTCAACGCAACCGTGGTAAATAACGCGCTGGAAGGCTTTGTGCTGGCCGCTGCGAACGAACTGCGGGACGGGCGGATCAACGCGATCAGCCCAACGGTGCTGACGGAGGCGCTGGGAAGCTATGGAGACTATTTCCCTGGGTTTGAAAGCGTCCCGGCGAGCAGGGTGGCCCAGGCCTATCGACGCAGCCTGGAAGGCGTAGAGACGGGTAAGGTGTACCGTATCTGGTAAGGCCAGAGAGCGCCACCGACGGGTGTCGGTGGCGTGAGGCAATATGAATTAACGTTCAGCAAAATTCAGCAGCGCATCGCCGGTAAGGCGGTAGCGGATCCACTCCGACTGGGGGAGCGCGCCGAGGCTGTCATAGAAATCAATCGCAGGCTGATTCCAGTCCAGCACGCTCCACTCCACGCGCTGACAGCGGCGCTGTACCGCCAGCTGCGCAATGTATTTCAGAAGCGCTTTTCCGGCTCCCTTACCGCGAGCCTCCGGGGAGATATAGAGATCTTCCACGTAGATACCGTTACAGCCAAGCCAGGTCGAATAGCTGGTAAAGAACACCACATAGCCAATCATGACGCCGTTATCTTCGCAAATCAGCGCTTCAGTCACGCTCTCCGCGCCAAACAGCGTGGCTTTGATCTCTTCCGGGCTGGTCTTCACCTCGTCCCGCGCTTTTTCATAAATGGCCAGATCGACGATCATGGCGAAGATCGCCTCAGCATCTGCGGCTACGGCCTGACGGATCGTAATACTCATAAATTCCTGTCTCATGACAAATTGAATGCGACAAGCATAATCGCTATTCTTCGATGAATTAAGTGCAATAACATCAACAGAAGATGAATTCTATGCATCCGGTTTTAAGGCGACTCGATCTGAACCTGCTTCCCGTCTTCGACGCGGTATTCCGCCACGGATCGGTCAGGCTGGCGGCGGAAGAACTCGCCATGAGCACATCCGCGCTCAGCCATGCTCTTGCCAGGCTACGCATGTTTTTAAACGACCCGTTATTTTACCGGGAAGGTCACCATATGCGGCCCAGCGTCTATGCCAACCAGCTGGCCCCGGAAATCGCTGCCGCGCTGGAAAGCCTTAATCGTCAGCTTTCGCCGCAGCCGCGCTTTGTGCCACAAACCAGCGATATCTGTTTCAATATTGCGATCACCGACTACACCGCGTTCAGCGTCTTCCCTGCACTCATGCGCGATCTTCAGCACGCCGCGCCCAACCTGCGCTTTGACCTGCAGTATCTGCCGCACAACCCGGCATTAAAGGAGCTGCTGGCCGGTGAAGTCGATCTGGCGCTGGGCTTTAGCACGCCGGAAGATGAGCCTTACGCGGAACTCAGAGAGACGGACTGGTTTGAAGATGAGTACGTTGTTATCAGCAACGCCAACAGAACGCATTTGACGTTTGAGGACTATCTTGCCGCCAGACATCTGGTCGTCACGCCGTGGAATGAGAAAAAAGGCGTGATTGATTTGCTGCTGGAGCGTCAGGGCCATCAGCGCCATGTGACCATCAAAACGCCGTCTATGCTGGGCGGGCCTTTTATCGTCGCGGAAAGTGAGCTGCTGATGACCATCCCGCGCTATGCCGCAAAAATATTCCAGCCCACAGTGCCTGTGACTGTCTTTGAGATGCCTTTTAACGTGCCGTCCTACTGTGTAAAAATGTATTCTCACCGCCGTAGCGGTAAAAAAGAGGCAGCCGACTGGCTGCAGAACCGGCTTTCAGCCCTGGCAGCAACCTTTCCCGCTTGTGAACGTTGAGGTAAGAGCGGATAACGGCGTCTGGCTAACGAAAGCGCTGGCGGATGTTATAAAACCAGCTCTTTTAAATACTTAAATGGCGCCGCATTTATATCCAGTTTCATGTCTCTGGCCAAGTCACATACTTCATCATATTCTTCAGCCGTTATTTCAATATCATACTCGCTTATATGATCACACAAGATCTCAAAAGCAAGAGGTTCTTCATTAAACTGGATATAGTCTAACGCCCCCTGAATAAGATGTGACTCCAGCCTTTTTTCAAGAACCTTACCTAAATGATAAATTCGGTTACCAAACATATATGAATCTCACTCGTGTTTAATTACCCCGAACAACGTCGGAATAGTTCCAATCCCAGAAGCTTTGCTGACCCTACTCTATATTCCTGAATCGGCATTCAGCTTTAACCGCAACGAGTATGATAACGCCACACTTCTGTCGTTTTATCCATCACATTTCCTGCCGAAAGTGTAATTTATTAGTTAATGTATTTAATTTAATTATTATACTTTGTTTTTATGCGCATGGTTTAGCAGGATTTTACGGAGGGAGTCGTATGATGAGCAATATCTATTCCCGGTTAAAGACGGTGAATTTTTCTCATCGTGTTGTTTCGGTGCGTAAGCAACTCGGATTCACACAACAGACTCTTTCTGATGCTATCGGTATCCACGTGCAGCAGGTAAAACGCTACGAAGCAGGGACTTCTTTATCTACTGCTGACGCACTCAAGAGGCTGGCGGTTATCCTTCACGTTACGTCCGATTTTTTGCTGTTCGAGCCGGATGAGCGCGAACCGAAAGAGGACATGAAGCTGCGTTTTGAAGCGGTAGCCGCGATGTCAAATGAAGATAGGGAAGTCATCAAAGCGGTACTTGATGCGATGATTATCAAGCGTCAGGTGACGCAGGCCGGTAAAACGGTCACTAAAGAGAAGGTATGATTTATTAGCGCGGGGCTGAGGTGTTGACCCACCTGAACCCCGCTAACCACAACTAACTTACAAGGAGTTAATTATGGCTGAGCGTGATTTTAAGCCAGAAGTTGCCACAACTAAAGCACCTCAATCCCTTTCCCGCTGCGAGTTTTACGATCGCGCGCGTAATAATTACATTCCATTGCAGGGCGAATGGCTTTCGCAGGCGGGCTTTACGCCGGGTATGCCAGTCAAAATCCGGGTAATGCCGGACTGCATTGTGATCACCACCCAGAATACCCGCGAGCTGTGGGGCTGCGCGGAAGGGTTAAGCGTCGCCAAATTCAGCAAACGGAAGATGAACCAGTGGATCAAAGCATTTCCCGGTGCGATTAACGATACCGGCGATGTTCCGGTGGTGAAGCGGAAAAATGGGAATGCTGTGTAAGCTCTGATAAAACGTTCCCGGTCTGAATGGCCGGGTTACGAATCAATAAAAATGAGTTAGTAAAAATCATCTTGTGTAAATTGCTTCCCCGTAGGGATAACTTCATCCTTGTCAAAAGATAAAAGATACTCCTCGCCATAAAGTTTTATTGAGTATCCATAAAGTATCCCACCCGCTTCGCTTACTCCCATAACGCCACCTTTTCTACCCGCATATTTCTTATTTTCTTCTTTACAGTTAGAGGATATTTCCACCTCTTGATAAAAGCCGATTTTATTTCCCATAAACATACCACCCTTAGTCATTTATGTGTAATCCGTCCATCCAAAGATATATTTAAGTGAGAACCATTTGACTACCCCGCACCGGTAGACGATCCTGCCCTATAGTTTGCTCTGCAACCTTATTTTTGCACGGCGAGAGAACGTCACAACTACGTGTAATCAGCACCAGATTGCTATTTTCAACAACACTGCGAATGTGTTCAGTAGCTAAGCAAAAAGATGATAACTTTATATAAACGTCACCATTCAGACGCGGAGTTTTGTAATGCATTAGCGACTAATTTCGTAAAGTGTATCAGGTGGAGCCTGATACTTTTCAAAATCTGCAATAACCACATCATAAAACTGAGATATTTTTATTTTTTTTATCGTTTCAATTTGATTGCGCTCTATTAATGCCACCACTATTCTTTGTGCGCTTGTGATCCTGAAAATATCGACCAGAGTCTCCAGGAGAATATTGAGTCGTTCTTTTTATTCATTCGGAAAGCCTATGTCAGCTTCTGGAGAGTAATCAATGAAATCGATAAGATAACTTGCATTTGGATAATTTTTTCTA
>DATEKR010000033.1:0-4744 GCA_035277345.1 Enterobacteriaceae bacterium | reverse complement strand
CGGAGGCGTTCGATGCCTGGTACCGCCAGCCGGTGTTTGCTGGCATGACGCCCGACGCCCGGCGTGCGCTGGTGTCTCTGCGCCAGGAAAATAACGGCCCTCAGCTGGCAAAAATACTGCTCACCACGTCCCTGGCGGTCCAGCCTGACTATCGCCCGGCGCTGCGCACGCTCGGGGTGCCGTTTCATTATCTGTGCGGTGAGAACGATGCTAAGTTTGCGGCCATCGCCGACGAACTGGCCGTGCCGCACCATATTATTCATGATGCCGGACACAACGCCCACCGGGAAAACCCGGCGCAAGTGGCGCAGTGTCTGGCCCACATTCTGCGTCTCTGACGAAAGGACACACTATGCTCTATCCTGATGAATCCATGCTGTATGCACCCGTTGAGTGGCTCGACTGTTCCGAAGGCTACAGCGATATCCGCTACCAGAAATCGACCGACGGTATCGCCAAAATCACCATCAACCGCCCGCAGGTGCGTAACGCCTTTCGCCCGCTGACGGTCAAAGAGATGATCGATGCCATGAACGATGCCCGCTACGACGACAACATCGGGGTTATCGTGCTCACCGGCGAAGGCGATCAGGCCTTCTGCGCCGGTGGCGATCAGAAAGTACGCGGTGACTACGGCGGCTATCAGGATGACTCCGGCGTCCATCACCTCAACGTGCTCGACTTCCAGCGTCAGATCCGTACCTGTCCTAAGCCGGTCGTGGCGATGGTCGCAGGTTACTCCATCGGCGGTGGCCACGTGCTGCATATGATGTGCGATCTGACCATTGCGGCTGAGAACGCCATCTTTGGTCAGACCGGCCCGAAAGTCGGCTCCTTCGACGGCGGCTGGGGCGCGTCCTATATGGCGCGTATCGTTGGACAGAAAAAAGCGCGTGAGATCTGGTTCCTCTGCCGTCAGTACGATGCAAAACAGGCGCTGGATATGGGCCTGGTCAACACGGTTGTTCCGCTGGCGGATCTGGAAAAAGAGACCGTGCGCTGGTGCCGTGAAATGCTGCAGAACAGCCCGATGGCGCTGCGCTGCCTGAAGGCGGCCCTTAACGCCGACTGCGACGGCCAGGCCGGTCTGCAGGAGCTGGCGGGTAACGCCACCATGCTGTTCTATATGACCGAAGAGGGTCAGGAAGGGCGCAACGCCTTCAACCAGAAGCGTCAGCCGGACTTCAGCAAATTTAAACGGAATCCGTAAGATGCGCCGGGCGCAGGTTTACCGCTGGCAAATCCCGATGGATGCGGGCGTCGTGCTGCGCGAGCGGCGCCTGAAAACCCGCGACGGACTCTTTGTTCACCTGAGCGAAAATGACAGGGAAGGCTGGGGCGAAGTGGCCCCGCTCCCCGGTTTTAGCCAGGAGACGCTGCAGGACGCCCAGGATGCGGTGCTGACCTGGGTGGATGCGTGGCTGGCAGGGCAGGAGGGCGACTGGCCGTCCGAGCCCTCCGCCGCCTTTGGCCTGAGCTGTGCGCTGGCGGAGCTGCAGGATACGCTGCCCCAGGCGGCGGACTATCGCGCTGCGCCCCTGTGTACCGGGGATCCGGACGAGCTGTTTGTCGCGCTTGCCGCTATGCCTGGCGAGAAGGTGGCGAAGGTCAAAGTCGGCCTGTACGAAGCCGTGCGCGACGGGATGGTGGTGAATCTGCTGCTTGAGGCGATCCCCGATCTGCGTCTGCGTCTTGACGCTAACCGCGCCTGGACTCCGCTGAAGGCGCAGCAGTTTGCGAAGTACGTTAATCCTGACTATCGCTCGCGCATTGCCTTTATCGAAGAGCCGTGCCGGACCCGGGACGACTCCCGCGCCTTTGCGCAGGAGACCGGGATCGCCATCGCCTGGGATGAAAGTTTGCGCGAGGCGGATTTCCGCTTTGCCGCCGAACCAGGCCTCAGTGCGGTGGTGATTAAGCCGACGCTGACCGGCAGCCTGCAGCGGGTATGCGAGCAGGTGGCGGCGGCGCATGCGCTGGGTCTGACGGCGGTGATCAGCTCCTCGATTGAATCCAGTCTTGGTCTGACGCAGCTGGCACGTATCGCCGCCTGGCTGACGCCGCAGACGATCCCAGGGCTGGACACGCTGAGCCTGATGCAGACCCAGCTGGTGCGGCGCTGGCCTGACAGTCCGTTGCCGTGCGCGGACTTAACCGCTCTGGACCTGCTGCAATGACGTTCAATGACTGGCCATGGCGCGAATGGCGACAGCGGGGTGCGGACAGAACGGCCCTGCGTCTGAATGCGCTAACCCTGAGCTGGCGCGCCCTGTGCCAGCAGCTTGACGGTCTGGCGGCGGGTTTTTACGCCCAGGGCGTGCGTGAGGGTGACGGCGTGATGCTGCGGGCCGCAAACGGACCGCAGACGCTGCTGGCCTGGCTGGCATTATTGCAGTGCGGGGCGCGGGTTCTGCCGGTTAATCCGCAGCTGCCGGAAAGTTTGCTGGCGGCGCTGCTGCCGTCGCTCAGCCTGCGTCACGCCCTGACGCTGGAAGATGACACGCCGTGCCCGGATTTACATCCCCTTATTTTACAGCAGCTGACCAGTGAATACGCCGTTGACTGGCAGCCGGATCGCCTGGCCTCAATGACCCTGACCTCCGGCTCGACGGGGCTGCCTAAGGCGGCAGTGCACAGCTGTCGCGCCCATCTGGCCAGCGCCGAAGGCGTGCTGGCGCTGATCCCCTACGTCGGGGATGATGACTGGCTGCTGTCCCTGCCCTTGTTTCATGTGTCTGGCCAGGGCATCCTCTGGCGCTGGCTACAGGCCGGTGCGCGCTTAACCGTGCGTGACAGGCTACCACTGGAGCAGGCTCTTGCCGGTTGTACTCATGCATCGCTGGTACCGACCCAGCTCTGGCGCCTGCTGAATGACCATGCCCGTGTCTCCCTGAAGGCCGTCCTGCTGGGCGGCGCGGCAATCCCGGTGGCGCTGACGACCGAAGCGCAGACCAGAGGCATTCGCAGTTTTTGTGGCTACGGTCTGACCGAGTTTGCCTCGACGGTGTGTGCCAAAGAAGCCGATGGCGAAGCGGATGTCGGCGCGGTGCTGCCGGGTCGGGAACTGCGGATTGTCGAGGGTGAAGTCTGGCTGCGGGCACAAAGTCTGGCGGCGGGCTACTGGCGTGATGGCGGGCTGGTGCCCCTGGTCAACGAGCAGGGCTGGTTTGCTACCCGCGATCGCGGCGAAATTCACAACGGCAGGCTAACGATTATTGGCCGGATGGATAATCTGTTCTTCAGCGGCGGGGAAGGGATCCAGCCGGAAGAGGTTGAACGGGTGATGGCCGCGCATCCTCTGGTCCGCCAGCTGTTTATTGTGCCGATCGACGATGCGGAATTCGGCCAGCGCCCGGTGGCGGTACTGGACGCCGAGCCTGAGCTGGATCTCAGCGAGCTGGCCGCATGGGCACGGGAGCGGCTGGCGGGTTTCCAGCTGCCGGTCCACTGGCTGCCACTGCCGGAGGCGCTAACAAACGGCGGGATTAAAGTTTCCCGCCGGGCGTTACAGCAGTGGGTTCACAGCGTTTCCGTCACCTGATGGCTCAGAGCAGCCCTTTTAAGCTGAGTGTCTCGCGGGTGGCGACGTTAAGGTCGTACTGCGGTAGGTCTTGCGGTGTAACCCAGGCGTAGTCCTGAAATTCGTCGTTAATCTCAACGTCCCGGTTTTCGCTGACGCAGTCAAAGATCAGATAGATCATGGCGATCTCTTCTTTGCTGCCGTCGGCATAGGTTTTGACTCTGACATCATCCCTGAAGGTCCAGGGCGTGATGCTGGCAAAGCGCAGTTTCTCACCCAGTTCTTCGCGGATCTCCCGGCGCAGGGCCTCTTCAATTCGCTCCCCCGGCTCCACGCCGCCGCCTGACAGCGCCCACTGTCCGGGAAACACGCCGCGATCGTCGGCCATTTTGCACAGCAGATAATGACCGTCGTTCTGGATAAGCGGGCACACAATCGTCCTTTGACGCATGGGGTTAATCCTCGTGAAATAAAGGGACTTTAGCGTAGCAGAAATAAAGCGAAAAGCAGGCCTTTTAACCGATTGAATAATTTACTTTCAAGGGTACAATCCACCCCGTTCGGGGCATTGCCCCTTTTTTCTTGCGCGGATGAGTAAAAATGAAAAAAGCTATTGTTGCAGGACTGACTGGCCTGCTGCTGGTTTCCGGCGCCGCTAACGCGGTCAGTTTCAATGGTCAGGTGGGCAAAGACTACACTAACTTTGGCTTTGGCGCGGGTACCGAGAGCTCCGGTCTGGCACTGAGCGGTAACTGGGCGCATAACGATGACGATGGCGACATCGTAGGTCTGGGCCTGGGCTTCAATATTCCGCTGGGTCCGATGATGGCGACCGTAGGCGGTAAAGGTGTTTATCTGAACCCGGACGTGGGCAGTGAAGGCTATGCGGCTGCGGTCGGCGGTGGCTTACAGTGGCAGATGATGGACAGCCTGCGCCTGTTCGGCGAGTACTACTACTCCCCGGACTCCCTCTCCAGCGGCGTGAAAGACTACACCGAAGCCAATGCCGGTGCGCGCTACACCATTATGCGTCCGTTGAGCATTGAAGCAGGTTACCGCTACATCAACCTGAGCGGTAAAGAAGGCAAACGCGATAACAAGGTTGCCGACGGTCCGTACGTGGGCGTCAGCGCCAGCTTCTGATTTATCCGGCGCGGCACGCTGTCGCGCCCGTTTTTTCCCTCCGCGAACGTCCCCCCATACGCTATAGTAAGTCGTCTTCTT
>DATEKR010000032.1:0-4709 GCA_035277345.1 Enterobacteriaceae bacterium | reverse complement strand
CTGATGCAGTCAAAAATTAACTGGATTGATAACCTGCGGGGCATAGCGTGCCTGATGGTGGTGATGATCCACACGACCACCTGGTATGTCACCAACGCGCACAGTATCAGTCAGGTTAACTGGGATATCGCGAATATTCTTAACTCCGCCTCCCGCGTCAGCGTGCCGTTATTCTTTATGATCTCCGGCTTTCTCTTTTTTGGCGAGCGTAGCGCACAGCCAAGACACTTTATCCGCATCGCTTCGTGTCTGCTGTTTTACAGCGCCGTCGCGCTGCTCTACATCACGCTGTTTACGTCAATCAACGCCGGGCTGTCGCTGAAAAATCTGCTGCAAAAACCGGTGTTCTATCATCTGTGGTTTTTCTTCGCCATTATCGTTATCTACCTGGTCTCTCCGCTGATCCAGGTAAAACATATTGGCGGCAAAATGCTGCTGGCTTTAATGGTTGTGATTGGCATCGTGGCAAACCCGAATACCGTCTCGCAGAAAGTCGCTGGTTTTGAGTGGCTGCCCGTCGATCTTTATATCAACGGCGACACGTTTTACTACGTGCTGTACGGCATGCTGGGGCGCGCCATCGGCATGATGGATACCGGCAAACGGGGGCTAAACCTGCTTTGCGGGGCGGCGTTTATCCTCAGCGTGGGGATAATTTCACGAGGCACGCTGCACGAACTGCAGTGGCGCGGCAACTTTGCCGATACCTGGTACCTGTACTGTGGCCCGATGGTCTTTATCTGTGCGGTTTCCCTGCTCACGCTTGTGAAAAATACCCTGAACAGCCGCCCGCTTCCGGTGCTGGGCTTTATCTCACGCCACTCGCTGGGGATTTACGGTTTTCACGCGCTGGTGATCCACGCGCTTCGTACGCGCGGCGTTGAGCTGAAAAGCTGGCCACTGCTGGACATTATCTGGATTTTTTCCGCCACGCTGGCAGCGAGCCTGCTGCTGTCCATGCTGTTGCAGAAAATCGATACGCGCAGGTTTGTAAGCTAAGCCGATACAGGTGGAGTGTAGGCCGGGTAAGCGTCAGCGCCACCCGGCGCCTGTTTAAGACATCAGCGGTAAAAGCTGCTGATAAATTTTGCGGAACACGTCGCGCCGCTCGCCGTAGCGAGCATGGTTTTTCTCATCAGGAAAATGCTGCGCCTCAAGCGGCAACTGGGGCAGAAGTTGCGACAGAGACTTTTCAGGGTTCAGCGCAATCTGCGCCAGACGCGCCGCCCCCAGCGCAGGACCGACATCGCCTCCGGTACGATAATCCAGCTGTAACCCGCTAATATCAGCAAGCATCTGCCGCCAGTAGCTACTGCGCGCCCCGCCGCCAATCAGAGTGATGCTCGATGGCGTAAGACCACAGTCGTGCACCACGTCCATGCCATCCGCCAGCGCATAACCGACGCCTTCCAGCACCGCGCGTGCCAGCTCGGCCGGGCCGTGCTGATGCGTTAAACCAAAGAATACGCCTTTCGCTTCCGGGTTGTTATGCGGCGTACGCTCCCCGGAGAGATAGGGTAAAAACCACACCGCGCCAGCCTGATCATCCGCCTGCTGCGCGGCGGCAATCAGCGCCGGAACGTCCGCCATGCCGGTCAGTTTTGCGGCCCAGTCCAGACAGGAGGCGGCGCTCAGCATCACCGACATCAGATGCCATTTACCCGGTAGCGCATGGCAAAAGCTGTGAACCGCATTCTCAGGGTTACTGCGATAGCCGTCGCTCACGGCAAAATAGACCCCGGAGGTGCCCAGCGAGAGCATCGCCTGCCCTGCCTCGGTCATTCCCACGCCAACCGCTCCCGCCGCGTTATCACCGCCACCGGCGACGACGGGCACGGCTAGCATTTTCCAGCGTTGCGCCACCGTCGGCGTTAAGGTTCCGGTCACTTCGCTGCCTTCGAAGAGCGCAGGCATATGGTCGCGCGTCAAATGGCAGGCATCAAGCATGGCTGCGCTCCAGTCGCGCTTCGCCACGTCGAGCCACATGGTGCCCGCTGCGTCAGACATGTCGCTGGCAAACTCGCCCGTCATGCGAAAGCGCAGGTAATCTTTTGGCAGTAAAACCTTCGCCACCTGGCGGAAAATCTCCGGTTCATGGCGTTGCACCCACAGCAGTTTGGGTGCCGTAAACCCTGGCATCATCAGGTTGCCGGTTATCTCGCGAGAGGCAGGCACGCGTTCTTCGAGGAGTGCGCACTCCTCTGCACAGCGGCCATCGTTCCAGAGAATGGCGGGCCGCAGCACGCGGTGCTGGCTGTCCAGCAGCGTTGCGCCGTGCATCTGCCCGGCAATTCCCAGCGCTTTCACCTCTTGCAGGCTGTGCTGTTCACTTAACGCCTGAATCGCGCGATCCGTCGCCTGCCACCACTGTTCCGGGTCCTGTTCCGACCACAGCGGATGCGGGCGAGAAACCTGCAATTTCTCGGTTTGCGAGGCCAGCACATCTCCCTGCTCGCTTAACAGGATGGCCTTCACGCCCGACGTACCCAGATCGATCCCAATGTACATATTGTGGGTTCCTTAACTGAACATGCCCGGTAGCGCAGCGCTGACCGGGCCTACAAAAACCGGAGGCCGGGCAAAAAACACGCCGCCCGGCGAGACCTGTTATTTATCGAACAGATAGTGATTGACCAGATTTTCCAGCAGCTCCTGATGGCCACTCTGATGCTGCGGCGCCAGCTGATGCTGTTCAGCGTACTTCGCGATCTCGGCAAGCGATAACTGGCCTTTCAAAATTTGCTGACCCAGCTCACTGTTCCAGCCGCTGTAGCGTTTCGCCACGCGTTTATCCAGCTCTCCGTCTTCAATCATGCGCGCGGCGACTTTCAACGCCAGCGCCATAGTATCCATCGCACCG
This sequence comes from Enterobacteriaceae bacterium, assembly GCA_035277345.1. Taxonomy (GTDB): domain Bacteria; phylum Pseudomonadota; class Gammaproteobacteria; order Enterobacterales; family Enterobacteriaceae; genus BIGb0383. The sequence goes on along the minus strand of DATEKR010000032.1, from coordinate 1,849 downwards.
ATATGGCCGTAGAACAGATCGTATTTGTCGGTGCTTTGACGACGTACTTTGGCATCGAAGTTCAGGCCACCGGTAGTGAAGCCGCCCGCTTTGATGATTTCATACATCACCAGCGCGTTCTCCTCGACGCTATTCGGGAACTGGTCGGTATCCCAGCCCAGCTGCGGGTCACCACGGTTGGCATCCACGGAGCCGAAAATGCCGAGCGCGATAGCCGAGGCGATTTCATGGTGGAAGGCGTGGCCCGCCAGCGTTGCGTGGTTAGCCTCGATGTTCACTTTGATCTCTTTTTCCAGACCAAACTGCTTCAGGAAGCCATACACGGTTGCCACGTCGTAATCATACTGGTGCTTGGTGGGCTCCTGCGGCTTCGGTTCAATCAACAGCGTACCGCGGAAGCCGATTTTGTGCTTATGGTCGACCACCATCTGCATAAAGCGGCCAATCTGTTCACGTTCCTGACGCAGGTCGGTATTGAGCAAGGTTTCATAGCCTTCACGCCCGCCCCACAGCACATAGTTTTCGCCGCCTAACGTGTGCGTGGCATTCATCGCCGTCACCACCTGCGTGGCAGCCCAGCTAAACACTTCCGGGTCCGGGTTGGTTGCGGCGCCTGCGCCGTAACGCGGGTTGGTAAAGCAGTTCGCCGTGCCCCACAGCAGTTTTACGCCGCTTTGCTGCTGTTTTTCAGCCAGCACGTCCGTCATCTGCGCAAAGTTGTTCAGGTACTCTTTTAGCGATGCGCCTTCCGGCGACACGTCCACATCATGGAAGCAGTAGTAGGGCACGTTCAGCTTGTGGAAGAATTCAAAGGCAACGTCTGCCTTACGCTTCGCCAGTTCAATGGCTTCACCCGGCTGCTGCCACGGGCGGTCAAACGCGCCCACGCCGAACATGTCGGCACCGTTCCAGCAGAAGGTATGCCAGTAACAGGCGGCAAAGCGCAGATGATCTTCCATGCGCTTACCCAGCACCAGCTCATCCAGGTTGTAGTGACGAAATGCTAAAGGATTGGTCGTTTTCGTGCCTTCGTAACGAACGCGATCGAGTTGGTCGAAATAAGCTTGCATATTTAGCTCCATAATCAGGGTATGCGGCGTAAGAGTGCGACAGGAGTAATAGTGAATAGACATTTAACGTTGCTCAATTACGTTATTTCACACTGCTATTGAGAGAATGCACAACTGTGCGCTGGCTCGCAAAATAATGCGCTGGCAACGCTTTTTCTGCGCTTATTCCAGAATCAAATGTAATTAGTACGTTACGCATTTTAAAATCCGATCGCGGTCATAAATTCGGAAATAAACCAAATATCATAATGAGAAGATAAAAATCTGTAATTGCCAGCGGGCCTCTCCACGTTAAGAATTTGCTGCGTCTCAGCAGTGAATGTTTCTTTTATCTCAGCAACACATACCCCTACAAAAAGGCCTGATAATTATGAAGATAAAGAACCTGACCCTTACTCTCTGCACTACTCTCCTGCTAGCCAGCTTTGCCGGACACGCCAAAGAGGTCAAAATCGGCATGGCGATTGACGACCTGCGCCTGGAGCGCTGGCAAAAAGATCGCGATATTTTTGTTAAAAAAGCGGAATCACTGGGTGCCGAAGTGTTTGTGCAATCCGCTAACGGCAACGAAGAAACCCAGATGTCACAGATTGAAAATATGATTAACCGTGGCGTCGATGTGCTGGTCATTATCCCTTATAACGGCCAGGTACTCAGTAATGTGGTTAAAGAAGCAAAACAGGAAGGCATAAAAGTGCTGGCCTATGACCGCATGATTAATAATGCGGATATTGATTTTTATATTTCGTTTGATAATGAAAAAGTCGGCGAATTACAGG
>DATEKR010000031.1:0-2308 GCA_035277345.1 Enterobacteriaceae bacterium | reverse complement strand
CGCCGGTTAGCGTCAGAGCCAAAAAGTTTTCCACGGTGACTCCTTAACGCTGAAAAGGGTAAACCGACCCCAGCCTGAGTATTTGCGTTAATGTATCCAGCGCTTCACGCCCTTCATGCAGCAGTTGAGGATCGGCCAGGTCGGCCTGGGTCAGCCGATCCCGGTAGTAGCGTTCCACCCAGTTGTTGAGCGTATTAAAGAGTTGATCGTTCATCATCAGCGCCGGATTAAGCGCCCGCTGCTCAGCGTCGTTGAGCACCACCCGCAAACGCAGACAGGCGGGCCCCCCGCCGTTAGCCATACTTTCGCGCAGGTCAAAAACCCGCAGTTCATTAATCGGATTGTCCGCCGCCAGAAGTTCATCAAGATAGCCCCGCACGCCCGCATGCTCTTCTGCCTCCTGAGGCAGCACCAGCATCATGCTGCCGTCGGTTTTGCTGAGTAGCTGACTGTTAAAGAGGTAGGTTCTGACCGCGTCCTCCACCGATACCGCCCGCGTCGGCACCACAATCGGTGTAAAGCCTGGCACCCGTTCCGCCAGCGTCTCCAGCAGCGCAGGCTGGCCGACAAAGGCCTCTTCGTGGCAGAAGAGCACCTGACGGTTACTGACCGCAATAACATCATTGTGAAAAACGCCCTGGTCAATCACCGCCGGGTTTTGCTGAGCAAAGACAAGCTGGTGCGGATTGACCTGATTCAGCCGCGCCACCGCCCGGCTGGCTTCAAGCGTCTGGCGCGCCGGATAGCGAGCCGGACGCTGCGGTCCGCCCTCTTCCCGGCCATAGATAAAGAGCTGCACGCCGGGCTGGCCATACTCACCGCCCAGGCGATTGTGGTTTGCCGCCCCTTCATCGCCGAACATCGTCACCTGCGGCAGCGCGGCGTGGACGCTGAAATAGTCGCGGTCGGCAAAAATCGCCCGCAGCAGCGCCTCCGTATCCGGAGCCTCAAGATGACGATGAAATTTGTTATTCAGGTTAGCAACGGTGAAATGCACCTTGCCGTCCAGGGCATCGGCCGACGGGCAAACGGTGGCGGCGTTTGCCACCCACATGGACGAGGCCGAACTGACCGCCGAGAGCAGCTCCGGTGCCTGAGCGGCGGCTTTCGCCAGCACCTGTTCGTCACTGCCGTCAAATCCCAGCTGGCGAAGCGCCGCAATACCAGGCCGTTCCAGAGGCGGGATCACCGCCTGCAGAAAACCGGCGTCGGACAGGGCTTTCATTTTCAATAGCCCCTGCTTCGCCGCCGTTTTCGGGCTGGAGACCTGAAAACGATGGCGGGTGGAGGCCTCGTTGCCAAAAGAGAGCCCGGCATAGTGGTGCGTCAACCCCACCAGCCCGTCAAAATTCACTTCGCGGGCGCTCATGATGGTTCCTCATGGCGAAAATCGAGTCCGGGGCTGAGCGTCACCGGCAGGGTCAGAGACGGCGTTTCAAGGCTCGCCATCGGCCAGGCACAGTAGTCGGCGGCGTACCAGGCGCCGGGGCGATGGTTGCCGGACGCGCCTACCCCGCCAAAGGGCGCGGTGCTGGCGGCACCAGTAAGCGGTTTATTCCAGTTGACGATCCCGGCCCGGGCTTCCAGCAGCAGCTGGTCGAACTTTTCCCGCTCGGCGGAGATTAGCCCGCAGGCCAGCCCGTAGCGGGTGGCGTTAGCCTGGCGAATGGCATCATCAAAATCGTCATAGCGCCAGACGCCCAGCAGCGGCCCGAAGACCTCTTCATCGGCAACGGTCACGCCTGTGGGAAACTCAACGATCCCCGGCGTCAGCAGGGACGTTCCGGCACGCAGAAGTTTCGGCTCAAGCAACGTTGTTCCCCCGGCCTCAACGTAGCGCCGCCAGGCATCAACCACCCGCTGCGCGGCCTGCTCCGAGATCAGCCCCCCGAGGAACGGCTGGGGCTCTGCATTCCACTCGTCGGGCAGCAGACGGGCGGAAATTTCCCGCAGTCGCGCCAGAAAAGCATCGCCCTTCTCGCCGCGTTTAACCAGCAGGCGACGGGCGCAGGTACAGCGCTGACCGGCGGTAATAAAAGCAGACTGGATCGTAAGATGGACCGCGGCATCGATATCCTGCGGCTCATCGACGATCAGCGGATTGTTGCCGCCCATCTCCAGGGCCAGAATTTTCTCCGGCTGGCCGCCCAGCTGGCGATGCAGCTGATAGCCGGTCGCGGAACTGCCGGTAAATAGCAGACCGTCGATTTCCGCCAGCTCGCCCAGGGCCTGACCGGTTTCCCGCCCACCCTGGAGCAGATTAAGCACGCCGGGCGGCAGCCCGGCTTCTTCCCACAGCCTGACCACG
>DATEKR010000030.1:0-3370 GCA_035277345.1 Enterobacteriaceae bacterium | reverse complement strand
TCACAACCACGGGCGCACTCGGCTTCGCTTTTTCCACAGCCGGGCGTGGTTTTTCAACAGGTTTACTCTGGCGAGGCGGGGATTTTTTGACGATCGGCTTTTCCGGGGTAACGGGCTTTTTCGCGACCACAATCTCGGCGTTCTCGGCCACGACGGTTTTAACCGGTGGCTCCAGCATTACCGGTACGGCAGTGGGTGGTGGTGCCACATTTTCTGCAACGGGAGGACTCATCGCGACCACCGACATGGCGCTGCCTGCCCGACCAGCCGTGTCGACCGGCGACAGGCTTCTACTGCTGGTATAGCCGATAAATGCCGCCAGCAGCGCACCGTGTACCAGCAAAGAGAGAACGCCCGCAGCGCTTTTGCGCCACAGCGGGTTTTCATCATTACGGTTATCGGACGGCAAATTAACGCCGTCAGCAGCATATTGCGGGATCATGAAAGTTTTTCGCCCTGCCCCACGTAATGACCCGGTCGCGCTATCCGACGCTCCATGCCGGAACCGTTAACAACGGACGGTTCACCTGTATTAGTTGTTTTATTACAGTGGGTTGTGTTTTTTTTTATTAGGATAAATCCGCTATCCCTGTAGAGGGGATGGATCTTATCGATAATGATTCTGATTTGCAATCCAATTATCATTAGCTTTACTGGTTAGAAAAGTTGCGAATAAACAGCCGGTTGATTCCTGATGACTGGTTTTACATCGGGGTATCCGTAAGATAAACCGTACAACTGCCCCTGAAACAACGCCGGACACCCTATGCAAAGACTGGATTGCGATCGAATGTTTATCGCCGTGATGGAAAGCGGCAGCTTTACCGCAGCCGCCCAGCGGCTGGGTACCAGCCACGGCCAGGCATCAAAACTGATCTCCAGACTTGAGCAGGCGCTGGGCGTGCAGCTTTTCCGCCGCAGCACCCGCTCCCTGACGCCGACGGATGTCGGTAATGCCTACTATCAGCGGGTGCGCCCGCTGATTGCCGACTACGATGCCCTGAACGATTCAGTGCGCAATATTGCCGGTTCGCCCTCCGGGGTGCTGAGGGTCTCCGCGCCGGTCACCTTCGGGACGCGGCAGCTTACCGGCCATCTGGTGGAATTTGCCCGTCGCTACGCCGATATCGAACTGGACGTCAGCTTTAACGATCGCCTGGTCAGCGTCGTCGATGAAGGCTTCGATCTCGCCCTGCGGATCGGGCATCTGGAAGACAGCAACCTGATTGCCCGCAAGCTGTGCGATATCCGCGTGATAACCCTGGCTTCGGAAGGCTATCTTGCCGCCCGTGGCGTCCCCGAGCACTGGAGCCAGCTGGCGCAGCACGACTGTATTATTGACACGAATTTCCGCGAGCCGGGCCAGTGGCGATACCGCGATGCCCAGGGCCACCCGCATACCCAGACCGTCCGGGCCAAAATGCGCTTTTCCAACGCCGAGGTCTGCCTGCAGGCCGCCTGCGCCGATCTCGGTATTACCCGGCTGCCAACCTTTGTTGCCAGTCGCGCCGTCCAGGAGGGGCTTGTCCGTCCCCTGCTCCAGGCTAATGAAGCCGCGCCCCTTGGGCTGTTTGCCGTCTACTCTCCGGCTAAGTATCTGGCCGCCCGTTCCCGGGTGCTGATCGACTATCTGATTGCGGCTTTCGCCGGTCAACCGCACTGGGATAGCGGCCTTTGATTTATTCCATTATGGAAATAAAGTTGCGCCATAAGGCGAGATAATCATCCATATGGAAAGAGTTTATAGTCCTTCTTATTCACTGCATTAAGAGGAGATCGCTATGCTGGTAAACGGAAAATGGACCGCCGAATGGCACCCGGTTCAGGCCACCGATGAGAAAGGCGGCTTTGTACGTCAGACTTCCAGCTTCCGCCACTGGGTCACCCCGGACGGTGCGCCGGGCATCACCGGCAACGGCGGTTTTATCGCCGAGCCGGGCCGGTATCATCTCTACGTGGCGCTGATTTGCCCCTGGGCATCCCGGACGTTGATCGCCCGCAAGCTCAAAGGGCTGGAATCGGTCATTAGCCTGTCGGTGGTCGAACCCTGGTTGCTGGATGAAGGCTGGCATTTCGGCGACTATCCCGGCGCAACCCGCGACGTCGTTAACCAGACCGAATGGCTCCACCAGCTCTATACAAAGGCCGACAGCACCTTTACCGGCCGGGCGACCGTCCCGGTACTGTGGGATAAAAAAACGCACACCATCGTCAACAACGAATCCGCTGATATTGTCAGAATGTTCAATAGCGGCTTTGGCACACTGGCCGATCCACAGATTGATCTCTACCCGGCGGCGCTGCGTGAAGAGATAGACCAGTTGAATGCGGAGATCTATCCCCGACTGAATAATGGCGTCTATCGCGCCGGTTTTGCCACCACCCAGGAGAGTTATCAGGAAGCCTGTGACGGCGTCTTCGCCATGCTCGATAGCCTGGAAAACCGCCTTGCCGACGGCCGTCCTTTCCTGACCGGAAGTGAATTTACGGAAGCGGATATCCGCCTGTTTGTCACCCTGATCCGCTTCGATGCGGCCTATCACGGCATCTTTAAATGCAACCTACGCCCGCTTCAGGCTTATGCCCGGCTGCTGAGCTATACCCGACGGATCCTGGCGATACCGGGCATCCGCGAAACGGTCAATATCGATCATATTAAACAGGGCTACTACTCCATCAAGGCGCTGAATCCGAACGGGATCGTCCCCACGGGTCCGGACCTTCATGCTTACTGGCCTGAGGAGCAACAACATGGCTAAAAAACTGGTCATACTGCTGCACGGCGTTGGCAGCAGCGGCAGCGACTTCGGTAACCTGGTGACCTGGTGGCAGCAAAGCCTGCCCGGCGTCACCTTCGTGACGCCGGACGGCACGCAGCGCTTCGATATGGGCGGAGCGGGTTTTCAGTGGTTTAGCGTTAACGGGGTCACCGAAGCCAACCGGGCGGAGAGAATTGTGCTGGCGCGAGCCGCATTCGATGCCCATCTGCAGGCGATCTTCACCCGTTACGATTTTGACCCGGCCCAGGATAAGCTGATTCTGGCTGGTTTTTCCCAGGGCGGGATTATGGCGCTCGACGTACTGGTCAGCGACCGTCTTCCGCTGACCGCCGTGATCGCCTTCTCAGCCCGACTCTCTTCCCCCGAGCCCTTTATTCGGGTCCAGGAGGTGGAAGCGCTGATTATCCACGGTAAAGCCGATCCGGTGATCCCGTGGCACGAAGGTGAAAGCGCCGCCGCACGGCTGGAAGCGCTGGGCGTAGCCGTAACCTCACACTTTGAAGAGGGCATACCCCACACCATTTCCCCCCAGGGCCTGCGCCTGGCAGAGGACTTTATTCAGCGAAAATTCCTGAGCTGAGCATATTATG
>DATEKR010000029.1:0-2702 GCA_035277345.1 Enterobacteriaceae bacterium | reverse complement strand
GAACTGGGTCCCCTACGTGCTGGCGATGCTGCTGCTGGGGACCTTTATTGCCGCCTTTGACGGGGCCTGCAGCGCGGCCATGGCGGAGCTGTTCCCGTCCGGCGTGCGCTACGGCGGGCTGTCTATCGCCTATAACTTCTCGGTGGCCTTCTTTGGCGGGATCACGCCCTGGTTCTCCGTCTGGCTGATTACCGCCACCGGGAATAAATTCTCTCCTGCGTTCTATATCATGGGCGCGGCGCTGATTACCTTCCTGACGGTGCTCAGAGCGAAGGAAACGGCGGGGAAACCGCTGAAGCGTTAAAGATGATGCGCCGACAATAGCGTCGGCGCGCTGTGATTAAAATGCGTAAGAGACATTCACCGAATAGTTACGCGGTGCGCCATACACGTTGTAGGTGCCAAGCCAGGTGTCATAGGTACGATCGAACAGGTTATCGACGTTTGCCTGAACGCTGATCTGCTTATTGACCTGATACCGGGCGAAGAGGTTGGCCAGCGGGTAGCTGCTCTCGTATACGCGGGTCTTGCCGTTCGGCCCGTCCACATCCTGGAAGGTCCGGTTTTGCCAGGTCGCGCCGCCGCCGACGGTCAGCTCAGGCAGCATCGGCAGCCGGTAGCTGGAGAAGAGCTTCAGCTGGGTCTGCGGCATATGGCTGTTAAAGCGGCCGGTCGAGTCCGTCGCCACAAAGCGCGACGCGCCGAAGGTGAGCTGCAGGTTGTCGGTCACGGCACCGTTAATCTCCAGCTCAGCCCCTTTGCTGACCGCGCCTTTCGCGGCGACATAAGCCTGCTCGCTGGTGCCGTTAACGGTATTGTCGCCGTCGGCTTTGCCGACATTTTCCTGTTCAATGCGGAACACGGCGACGGTGGCGGTCAGACGGCCATTCAGCCAGTCGGACTTCAGCCCGGTTTCGTAGTTTTTCCCGGTGACCGGTGAAAGATAGCTGCCGCTGCTGTCGCGACGGGTCTGCGGCTGGAAAATCGAGGTATAGCTGGCGTAGGTAGACCAGGTATCATTGATGTCGTACACCACCCCGGCGTAGGGGGTGATATTGTTCTTCGTCATATCGCCGCTGCTGCCGTTGGTACTCCAGCGGGTATAGCGGGCACCGACGATCAACGACAGCGGATCGGCCAGCGAGAAGCGGGCGGCGGTATAGGCTGAACGCTGGCGAATAGTATCGTCAGAGGTGAGGCTCCAGTCGCTAAACGATGGTTCAGCCAGCGTTCCATCCCAGTTATTGGTATCGCCGATGGTGGCGCTGTCGATAAGCGCACTGGCACCGATGAAGCGGTTTTTTTGACGGCTGTAGCTCACGCCCGCCATCAGCTCATGCTGGCGACCCAGCAGGGTAAAGGGACCGCTGGCATAAGTATCAACCGAGTCCACTTTGCGTTTGCCTATGTCGAGGCTGCCATAGCCGCTACGGCCGATGCCCGTTTCCTGGTCCGGATAACCAGAGGGATAAAGCAGTTTCGAATCCAGGTTCGATTCTGCATGGGTGCCATTCACGCTGAAGGTCCAGCCGTTATCAAAGTCATGCTTGACGTTGGCGAACACCTTGCGGGATTCATTGTAAAAATGCGTCCAGTCTGCCGAGGGGTTGCTGCTACGGCTGAAGTTAGCCCGTTCCCCGTTGCTGTACCAGGTGGTCAGGCCGCCCCAGGTCGGGTTGCGGGTGGTGGTTTCCTGAAAATCATAGCCCAGCGAGACGGTGGTACGGTCGGTCACATCCGCATCGATCACGCCGTAGAGAAACTTTTTACGCTTATGGTAGCGGTCCAGCCAGCTATCCTGGTCCTGATAGCCTGCGACCACGCGCCCGCGCACGCTGCCCGTGTCATTCAGTGGGGCAGAGAGGTCCGCCACGTAACGCTGTTTATTCCAGCTGCCGTAGCTGGCATCAACCTTGCCGGTAAACTCGCGGCTGTCAGCGTGCTTACGCACCATATTGACCGCAGCGGAAGGATTACCCGCGCCGGTCATCAATCCGGTCGCGCCGCGCACCACCTCAATACGATCGTAAATGGCGGTATCACCCGCCGCATCGCCGAAGTTCCAGGCTTCACCCACCGAGGTCGGGATATCATCGAAAGTGTAGTTGTTAATCATAAAACCGCGGGAATAGAAGCTCGAGCGCTCGCTGTCATACACATTCGCCGCGATGCCGGTGGTATTTTTCAGCACGTCGCTGATGGATTGTAGATCCTGATCCTGCATCCGTTGTTCGGTGATCACGCTGACCGACTGGGGAACATCCCGCGGCGTAAGGCGCATTTTGGTCCCTGCGCGGGTGGTTTTAACCGTGTAATCCTGCGAGCCGCTCTGCGTATCGTCCACGCTGGCCTCCACGATAATATCCGGTTGCTGTGTGGACTCTGCGGCAAGAGCAGGGTGGAGCAGAGCATGCACAGCGAGGGCAAGCAGTGAAAGGGTAAAGGTTTTTTTAACGGCTGACGCGGATAAACGGGCGTCCAGCTCCTTGCTATCAAAAGACATAAAGCGCGTTCCCAGCAGATAAGTGGTATAGCAGCAATGCTGCATTCATCATTTTTATTCATTCCCATTCCGTCGCCTGGTTGGGCAGAACCCATAAGCCAAGTTAATGAATGAGAAGGCTAATGATAATTATTCGCCTTCACTGTGTCGCTATGTGTCTTAAGCTAAATGTAACTAATTGTTACTATGAGGTGGATGT
>DATEKR010000028.1:0-2055 GCA_035277345.1 Enterobacteriaceae bacterium | reverse complement strand
ATCCAGCACAACATCAGTTCAGACAAAAACAGGGTCGGGTAAATGGCAAAGGTATCACTGGAGAAAGACAAGATTAAATTCCTGCTGGTCGAGGGCGTGCATCAGAAAGCCATCGATAGTCTTCGTGCGGCAGGCTACACCAATATCGAATTTCACAAAGGGGCGCTCGACACCGACGAGCTGAAAGCGTCCATCCGTGATGCCCATTTCATCGGCCTGCGATCCCGTACTCACCTGACTGAAGACGTTATTGCTGCGGCGGAAAAGCTGGTGGCTATCGGCTGTTTCTGCATCGGTACTAACCAGGTGGATTTAAACGCGGCCGCCAGACGCGGTATTCCGGTCTTTAACGCCCCGTTCTCCAACACCCGTTCCGTGGCGGAACTGGTCATTGGTGAACTGCTGCTGTTGCTGCGCGGTATCCCTGAAGCGAACGCCAAAGCGCACCGTGGCGTGTGGAACAAACTGGCGTCCGGCTCATTCGAAGCGCGTGGCAAGAAGCTCGGGATCATCGGCTACGGTCATATCGGCACGCAGCTGGGGATTCTGGCTGAGTCGCTGGGGATGCACGTCTTCTTCTATGATATCGAAAGCAAGCTGCCGCTCGGCAATGCTACTCAGGTACAACATCTGTCCGATCTGCTGAACATGAGCGACGTGGTGAGCCTGCATGTGCCGGAAAATGCGTCAACCAAAAACATGATGGGGGCGGAGGAGCTGGCGCTGATGAAGCCGGGCTCCCTGCTGATCAACGCCGCGCGCGGCACCGTAGTGGATATTCCGGCGCTGGCGGATGCCCTGAAGCGTAAACACCTGGCGGGCGCTGCCATCGACGTTTTCCCGACCGAGCCTGCGACCAACAGCGATCCGTTCACCTCTCCGCTGTGCGAATTCGACAACGTGATCCTGACACCGCATATCGGCGGGTCAACCCAGGAAGCGCAGGAGAATATCGGCCTGGAAGTGGCGGGCAAGCTGAGCAAATACTCTGACAACGGTTCGACGCTTTCCGCCGTGAACTTCCCGGAAGTGTCTCTGCCGCTGCACGGTGGCCGCCGTCTGCTGCACATCCATGAAAACCGTCCGGGCGTGCTGACTGCCATCAACCAGATCTTCGCCGAGCAGGGCGTGAACATTGCCGCACAGTATCTGCAAACTAACTCGCAGATGGGTTATGTGGTTATTGATATTGAAGCGGATGAAGATGTCGCTGAGAAGGCGCTGCAGAGCATGAAGGCGATTCCGGGGACGATCCGCGCCCGTCTGCTGTACTGATAGTGCGAGCTGTGGTGTCGGGTGGCGCTTACGCTTACCCGACCTGGAAGGTCCGGGGAGTTATGTAGGCCGGGTAAGCGTGAGCGCCACCCGGCTTTATTCTACCAGGTCCAGGTTTTGCCGGGCGTCACCACCGCAGGCAACGGGATATCCCATTTCTCTACCGGCAAGGCCTCTACAGCCTGACAATCATGCGCATACCCTACCGGCTGAAAGCCATGCTGCTGCCAGTTTTGCAGCGTTCTGTCATAAAATCCCCCGCCCATACCCAGGCGCTGACCCTGCTCATCAAACGCCACCAGCGGCGTGACCAGCACGTCCAGATCTGCCAGCGGCAGCACATCGCGGACGTCGAGTTTGGGTTCGGTAATTTTCAGACGATTCACCACCAGTTCGCTGCGCGGATGGTAGTGCAAAAACAGCAGGTTGCCCTTGCTGAACGGGTGTAGCACAGGCAGGTACACCTTCTTTCCGGCGCGCCAGAGTTGGTCGATAAGCGGTTGGGTATCCAGTTCACCATCAAAAGAGAGAAACAGCGCGACCGTATGCGCCATCACAACAGGGGAATACGCCATCATACGCGCGGCGGCCTGCTGGGCAAAAAGCGCTTGTTGTTCGGGGGTTAACGCACGACGGCGTTGACGAATAAGCTGACGAATAGCCTGGCGAGACGCGGGTACTTCAGGGAATTGTGTCATGGTAGTCGGTAGAGAAGAGAGAGGGAATCTCCGAGATGCCGCCGCAGGCTGTAACCCTTGAACCCTTGGTTCAAGGTGAATG
>DATEKR010000027.1:0-3118 GCA_035277345.1 Enterobacteriaceae bacterium | reverse complement strand
GGAAAGCTCCGCCTTCGAGGCGCTGACCAGGTCAATCGGCCCCCAGCTGGTATAGCCCATTACCGACACGCCATCCTCAATGGCCTCACGCACCTGCACCAGGTGATCGTTCAGATAGCTGATTCGGTAATCGTCCTGAACGGTGCCGTCCGCCTCCAGCTTGTCCTTCGCGCCGAGGCCGTTCTCGACGATAAACAGCGGTTTCTGGTATCTGTCCCACAGAATATTCAGCAGGGTACGCAGCCCCAGCGGGTCTATCTGCCAGCCCCACTCCGAGCTCGACAGGTGCGGGTTCGGCACCATGCTCAGAATATTGCCGCGTGCCTTCTGGTTCAGCTCTTCGTCGGCGGTGACACAGCCGGTCATATAGTAGCTGAACGAGATAAAGTCGACGGTAGACTTCAGCGCCTCGCGATCGGCATCGGTTATCTCAAGCGTGATGCCGTTATCGCGGAAGTATCGCAGCATATAACCCGGATAAGCCCCGCGGCACTGGACGTCACCGAAGAAGAGCCAGCTGCGGTTTTGCTGCAGGGTTTCGAAGACGTCGTCCGGCTTGCAGCTGAGCGGGTACATCAGGCCGCCGAGCAGCATATTGCCGATGCGGGCGTCGGGGATAATCTCCCGGCAGGCGCTGACCGCCTGGGCGCTGGCGACTAGCTGGTGGTGGATAGCCTGGTAGATCGCCGCCTTGCTGCTGTTTGCCGGCAGACCCACGCCGGTCATCGGCGCATGCAGGGACATATTGATCTCATTGAAGGTCAGCCACAGCTTCACCTTCGTCTGATAGCGGGTAAAGACCGTGCGGGCATAGCGCACGAAGCAGTCGATAACCCGCCGATCTCCCCAGCCGCCATAGTCTTTGACCAGGCCCCAGGGCATTTCATAGTGGGAGAGAGTCACGACGGGCTGAATATTATGCGCCGCCAGCTCGTCAAACAGTTTATCGTACCAGGCCAGCCCCGCTTCGTTAGGCTGCGTCTCGTCACCGTTGGGGAAAATACGGGTCCAGGCAATGGAGACGCGCAGGCAGCTAAAGCCCATCTCGGCAAACAACGCCACGTCCTCTGGATAACGGTGGTAGAAGTCGATGGCGATATCTTTAATCCCGCTGTCGCCCGGTACACGCTCGATGACCTCGCCAAACACCCCGTTGGGCTGAACATCAGAGGTGGAGACGCCTTTGCCATCTTCCTGCCAGGCACCCTCAACCTGGTTTGCGGCTACCGCCCCGCCCCACAGAAATGTTTCCGGAAACTGCTTCATATCTGACTCCTTTACGTTTAGCGGCCAATCGCCAGCAGCGGCTGGCCGGAAGTAACTGCGGTGGGCGCGATGGTCTCCACTGCACTGTAAGTATCGCTATTGCTGACAATAACCGGCGTGGCCAGGCTGTAACCGGCATCAAGAATGGCCTGGCGGTCAAACGCCAGCAGCAGATCGCCGGGCTGAATGCGGTCCCCGGGCTGGACGTAGCTTGTAAAGTGCGCGCCGTTGAGCTTGACCGTATCGACACCGACGTGGATCAACAGCTCAATGCCGCTGTCGCTCAGTAAGCCAATCGCATGTTTAGTGATAAAAAGCGAGGCAACCTCCCCGGCAAAGGGGGCGCGAACTTCACCAGTTGCCGGGATGATGGCCACGCCGCTGCCCATCAGGCCGCTGGCGAAAGTGGTATCCGGTACCTGATCCAACGCCAGAACCGTACCGTTCATTGGCGACAGGATATCGTCCTCGCCCACGGCGGTCGGAACGGTCTGCATCTGCTGAACACTGGCGCTACGCGGCAATCCGGCAACCACGGTCATGATGCAGGCCAGGACGCCCGCCGTTGCGGTGCCAATAATTGCGCCCCAGACGGTCGCATCCAGCCCGCCGGGCGGGATGGTCTGCGCCAGGGTGAAAACGCTGGCAAGTCCGAAGGAGTAAACATGAGTATTGCTGAGGCCAACGATCGCCCCGCCAATCGCCCCGGCCACGCAGCCAAAAATAAAGGGACGACGGGCCGGTAAGGTCACGCCATAAACCGCCGGTTCGGTAATACCAAAGATACCCGCCGTGACCGCAGAACCAGCCAGGGTTTTCATTTTTGCATCACGGGTGCGCAGGAAGACGCCCAGCGCGGCCCCGACCTGGCCCATTACCGCCGGGAGCAGCAACGGCATCAGAGTATCGCTACCCAGCACGGCCATATTGTTCATCATCAGCGGCACCAGTCCCCAGTGCAGGCCGAAGATCACGCAGACCTGCCAGATGGCACCCATCACACTACCAGCCAGCCACGGAGCCACCGTATAGATAAACTGATAGCCGTGCGCCAGCATCTGGCTAAGCCAGGTCGCCGCTGGGCCAATCAGTAAAAACGTCAGCGGAACGACAATCGCCAGGCAGAAGAGCGGCGAAAAGAAGTTCTTCACCGCCGAGGGGAGTACCCGATTGCTCAGGTTTTCGATCCGGCAGCTCACCCAGGCGGAGAAGATAATCGGGATAACCGAGGAGCTGTAGTTGATAAAGGTGATCGGAATGCCGAGAAAATACTCCGTAGCACCGGCTTCGAAAGCCTGGGTCATCAGCGGGTGGGTCAGCGCCCCACCGATCGCCATCGTGATAAACGGATTACCGCCAAATTTTTTACCGGCGGTATATCCCAGCACCAGCGGGAAGAAGTAGAACAGCGCATCGCTGGCGGCAAACCAGAGCTGGTACGTGCCGTCCGTGGTCGTCAGCCAGCCGCACACCACGGCAAGCGACAGCATCCCTTTGAGGATCCCCGAGGCTGCCATCACGCCGAGGAATGGCGTGAAGATAGCCGAAACGACGTCGATCAGCCGACCCAGCGCGGAGACTTTCTCCCCGTCCGCCGCTGCGGCGACGGGCGTGTCATCGCTCAACCCCGCCTCGGCACGCACGGCCTGATAGACTTCCGGGACCTGGTTGCCGACCACCACCTGAAACTGGCCGCCGCTCTCCACCACCATAATGATGCCCGGGTTCGCCTTCAGGCCTTCGGCATCGGCAAGGGCGCTATTTTTCAGTTTAAAACGCAGTCGGGTGGCACAGTGAACAAGGCTGGCAATGTTGTCTCTGCCCCCAACGCGCGCAAGAATGTCCTGCGCAA
>DATEKR010000026.1:0-5599 GCA_035277345.1 Enterobacteriaceae bacterium | reverse complement strand
ATCTTCGAGTGCCCACACAGATTGTCTGATAAATTGTTAAAGAGCAGTGCGACGCGCCTTTCAGCTTACTGTCGCGAGGTGGCGTATAATACGCTTTCCTCTTTCAGAGTCAACCTCATTTTTCAGAAGTTTTCTCTCGTCAACTCTGCGGTACATCGTGAAGTTGTTCACATGTTCCGTGTCGATGGAGGCGCATTATAGGGAGCCGTCAGAGGAAGGCAAGAGGAAATAGTAAAAAAAACCACGACCGCTCACGTTTTCGACGCTACGCCTGTTTTTTCAGCTTTTTGATGGCTACAGGCAGCTCTGACAGGCTATTAATCACCCAATCCGCTGCATTTTCTGCTTCTTCCGTTACCGGTTTGCCCGTGCGTACCAGCACCTTTGTACCAATATCCGCAGCAGCGGCTGCCTGCATATCTTCAAACTTATCGCCTACCATATAAGAAGAGGCCATATCGATGTGTAGATAGTCGCGGGCAGAGATAAACATTCCCGGATGCGGTTTACGGCAGTCACAGGTCTGGCGGAACTCTTCTACGCTACCCTGCGGGTGATGCGGGCAGAAATAGATACCGTCGAGATCGACGCCGCGATCGGCCAGCGACCAGTCCATCCATTCGGTCAGGGTTTCAAACTGCGCTTCGGTAAACTTACCGCGGGCAATACCGGACTGGTTGGTTACCACCACCAGCGCGTAGCCCATTTCTTTTAATTCACGCATTGCATCAATAACGCCGTCGATAAACTCGAAGTCGTCGATTTCGTGGACATAGCCGTGATCGACATTAATAGTGCCGTCGCGGTCGAGAAAAATAGCGGGGACGGATTGGGCCACCGTGTTGCTCCTTAATAAGGCATGTTGCGCTAGTATCGCATGTTTCGATGCACAGGAAAGCCATCATCATGCAGCGCTCGATTGCTTTAGCCGTCTGGATGCCTTAACATCCATTTCGTTGACGGCCGTTGCGCTGTTCTGACAGCAGAATATGCCATGGCTCACTAATTTAAGATAATAAACACCCTAATGATTAAACTTTCAAACATCACCAAAGTGTTCCAGCAGGGCAACCGCACCATTCAGGCGCTGAATAATGTCAGCCTGCATGTCCCTGCCGGACAAATTTACGGCGTGATCGGCGCATCCGGCGCCGGTAAAAGTACGCTTATTCGCTGCGTTAACCTGCTTGAGCGTCCAACAAAGGGCAGCGTGCTGGTCGACGGTCAGGATCTGACATCGCTTTCCGACACGCAGCTCACCGCAGCACGTCGCCAGATTGGCATGATTTTCCAGCATTTTAATCTGCTCTCTTCCCGTAGCGTTTTCGGCAACGTGGCGCTGCCGCTGGAGCTGGGCAATACCCCGAAGGATGAGGTTAAGCGCCGCGTTGGCGAGCTGCTTGATTTAGTGGGCCTGGCGGATAAACACGACAGCTACCCGGCGAATCTGTCCGGTGGGCAGAAACAGCGCGTCGCCATTGCTCGTGCACTGGCAAGCAATCCCAAAGTTTTACTGTGCGATGAAGCCACCAGCGCGCTGGATCCGGCGACAACCCGCGCTATTCTCGAACTGCTTAAAGATATCAACCGTCGTCTGGGCCTGACGATTCTGCTTATCACCCATGAAATGGACGTGGTGAAACGCATCTGCGACTGCGTTGCCGTGATTAGTGATGGCGAGCTGATTGAACAGGACACCGTAAGTGAAGTCTTCTCTCATCCGAAGACACCGCTGGCCCAGCAGTTTATTCAGTCAACGCTGCACCTGGATATCCCGGAAGATTACAGCACGCGCCTGAAAGCGGACGCCTTCACCGATAGCGTTCCGGTGCTGCGGATGGAGTTTACCGGACAGTCGGTCGATGCCCCGCTGCTGTCAGAAACCGCCCGTCGTTTCAACGTTAACAACAATATTATCAGCGCGCAGATGGACTACGCCGGTGGCGTGAAGTTCGGCATTATGCTGACCGAAATGCACGGCACTCAGCAGGAAACGCAAGCCGCCATTGCCTGGCTGCAGGAACACCACGTTAAAGTAGAGGTACTGGGTTATGTCTGAGGCAATGATGTGGCTATTCGCCCGTAGCATCTGGGAAACGCTGTTTATGACGTTTTCCTCCGGTTTCCTCGGCTTTGCTGTTGGCCTGCCCTTTGGCGTGCTGCTCTACGTCAGCCGTCCGGGCCAGATCATGGAAAACCCCAGCCTGTACCGTGTGATTTCAGCGCTGGTTAACGTTTTCCGTTCGATCCCCTTCATTATTCTGCTGGTCTGGATGATCCCGTTTACTCGCATGGTCGTGGGCACCTCTATCGGCCTGTATGCGGTGATCGTTCCTTTGACCGTGGGCGCGGCACCGTTTATCGCCCGTATGGTGGAGAATACGTTGCTGGAACTGCCGGCTGGCCTGATTGAAGCCTCCCGCGCGATGGGCGCAACGCCGATGCAAATCATCCGTAAAGTCCTGCTGCCTGAAGCGCTGCCGGGCCTGGTGAATGCGGCAACCATCACTCTGATTACCCTGGTCGGCTATTCGGCCATGGGCGGCGCGGTCGGTGCCGGTGGTCTGGGCCAGCTGGGTATCAGGTATGGCTACGTTACCTATGATCCATTAGTGATGAATACCGTTCTGGTATTGCTGGTCATTCTGGTTTATTTAATTCAAATCTGTGGCGATCGTATCGTCCGGGCTGTGACGCACAAATAACGTTATACACAACACAAAACTCATAGAGTAAGGAAATAGCATGGCGTTTAAATTCAAAACCTTTGCGGCCGTTGGTGCCCTGATTGGTTCTCTGGCTCTGGTGGGTTGCGGCCAGGACGAAAAAGATCCTAACCATATTAAAGTTGGCGTGATCGTCGGTGCAGAACAGCAGGTTGCTGAAGTCGCCCAGAAAGTGGCCAAAGAGAAATACGGCCTGGACGTCGAGCTGGTGGCCTTTAATGACTATGTACTGCCGAACGAAGCCCTGAGTAAAGGTGATATCGATCTCAATGCTTTCCAGCATAAACCTTACCTGGATCAGCAGATCAAAGATCGTGGCTACAAACTGGTATCCGTAGGCAACTCTTTCGTGTACCCGATTGCCGGTTATTCTAAAAAAATCAAATCGCTAGAAGAACTGGAGGATGGTTCTCAGATAGCAATTCCTAACGATCCGACCAACCTTGGTCGCTCGCTGCTGCTGCTGCAGAAAGTGGGTCTGATTAAGCTGAAAGACGGCGTGGGTCTGCAGCCAACCGCACTCGATGTGACTGAAAACCCGAAAAACCTGAAGATTGTTGAGCTGGAAGCCCCGCAGCTGCCGCGCTCTCTGGATGACGCACAGATCGCACTGGCGGTAATCAATACCACCTACGCCAGCCAGATCGGCCTGACTCCGGAAAAAGACGGCATCTTCGTTGAAGACAAAGATTCCCCTTACGTTAACCTCCTCGTAAGCCGCGAAGATAACAAAGATGCGGAAAACGTGAAGAAATTCGTTCAGGCCTACCAGTCTGACGAAGTGAGCGAAGCAGCAACCAAAGTATTCAACGGCGGCGCAGTGAAAGGCTGGTAATCTCCTCAGTCTGTAATATCATTCAGGACGGGCGAAAGCCCGTCTTGTCATTTGTACAGGCTCCTGATTCAATAACGGCCTGGTTTATTACTCACAGAGGAAATATTATGCGTGCTTTACCGATCTGTTTATTAGCACTCACGCTGAGCGGCTGTACATTGCTAAGCAGATCTCCCGTTGAACCTGTGCAAAGCACGGCAACACCGAAGCAAGCAGAGCCTGCGAAAGTTAAAGCCCCGCGCCCGACGCCGGTAAGAGTCTACACCAATGCTGAAGAACTGCTGGGTAAACCGTTCCGCGATCTGGGTGAAGTGACCGGTGACTCCTGCCAGGCAAGCAACCAGGACTCTCCAGCGAATGTCCAGACTGCACGTAAGCGCATGCAGATTAATGCCTCACGAATGCAAGCGAACGCCGTTCTTCTGCACAGCTGTGAAATCACCAGCGGCACGCCAGGCTGTTATCGCCAGGCTGTTTGCGTAGGCTCCGCGCTCAACGTTCCGGCGCAATGAGTGCATTTCAGTTTGAGCAAATAGGCGTTATACGCTCACCCTATAAAGAAAAGTTTGCCGTTCCGCGCCAGCCTGGTCTGGTGAAAAGCTGCAGCGGCGAACTACATTTACTCCCGCCCTATAATCAGGCCGATGCCGTACGCGGCCTGGAGGGCTTTAGCCATATCTGGGTGCTGTTCGTTTTCCATCAAACGATGGAAGGCGGCTGGCGTCCAACCGTACGTCCGCCGCGGCTGGGCGGTAATGCCCGAATGGGCGTCTTTGCCACGCGCTCAACGTTCCGCCCCAACCCTGTAGGTATGTCACTGGTTGAGCTAAAGGGCATCCGCACTCAGAAAGACCAGGTCATACTGGAGCTGGGCAGTCTGGATTTGGTGGAAGGTACGCCGGTCGTCGATATCAAGCCCTATCTTCCCTTTGCCGAATCGCTTCCCGATGCCCGGGCCAGCTATGCACAGCAGGCTCCCGAGGCCGATATCCCCGTGTACTTTACCGAGGATATCGCACAGCAGCTCCCGTCGCTGGAGCAACGCTACCCGCACCTTGGCACCTTTATTCGCGATGTGCTGGCGCAGGATCCGCGCCCGGCCTATCGCAAAGAGGAAGAGAGCGGCAAAACCTACGCCGTCTGGCTGCTGGATTTCAACGTGCGCTGGCGGGTGACCGAACGCGGATTTGAAGTCTTTGCGCTGGAAGCGCGCTAATTTTACGCCGCTCTCTTTTGGCAACTCTGCCAGGCTGATAAACTAAACCACTTTTTTTGCATCAGGCTGGTCTTCAGCCTGTTCCAATTGTCCAAATGGAACCGTAACAACATGCGTACTAGCCAATATCTGCTCTCCACCCTGAAGGAGACACCTGCCGACGCCGAAGTGATCAGCCACCAGCTGATGCTGCGCGCCGGGATGATCCGCAAGCTGGCCTCCGGGTTGTACACCTGGCTGCCGACCGGCGTGCGCGTCCTGAAAAAAGTCGAAAACATCGTGCGCGAAGAGATGAATAACGCCGGTGCAGTTGAGGTGTCCATGCCGGTGGTTCAGCCAGCCGATCTTTGGCAGGAGAGCGGTCGTTGGGAGCAGTACGGCCCGGAGCTGCTGCGTTTTGTCGATCGTGGCGAGCGTCCGTTTGTGCTCGGTCCAACCCATGAAGAAGTCATCACCGATCTGATCCGCAACGAGCTGAGCTCTTACAAGCAGCTGCCGCTTAACCTGTTCCAGATCCAGACCAAATTCCGCGACGAAGTGCGCCCGCGCTTTGGGGTGATGCGCTCCCGCGAGTTCCTGATGAAAGATGCCTACTCTTTCCACACCAGCCAGGAATCGCTGCAGGAAACTTATGACGCCATGTACGCGGCCTACAGCAAAATCTTCTCCCGTATGGGACTCGATTTCCGCGCCGTACAGGCAGATACCGGCTCGATCGGCGGTAGCGCTTCCCATGAATTCCAGGTGCTGGCACAGAGCGGTGAAGATGATGTGATCTTCTCTGACAGCTCTGATTTCGCGGCCAACATTGAGTTTGCCGAA
>DATEKR010000025.1:0-7544 GCA_035277345.1 Enterobacteriaceae bacterium | reverse complement strand
TTATCGTCCATACCCTGGGGGAAGAAGCGCGTCGGTACTACAGCATTATCATCGACGACGCCGCCGAAGTGGCGCGGCAGATGAAAAAAGCGATGCCGCAGGTAAAAGAGTGCCGTCGCGAGACCGGGGATGCTTACAGCTTTAACTGGTCGATTCGCATCGCACCGGACCTGCAAATGCCGTTTGAGCCAACCCATGAAAATATGGCGAATCTTAAACTCTATCCTGACCAGCCGGTAGATGTTCTGGCTGCCGATCTGCGTCGTGCCTTCTCAGGCATCGTGGCCGGTAACGTTAAAGAGGTCGGCATTCAGGCTATTGAAGCTCACGGGCCGTATAAGATCCACGGCGACCGCGAAATGATGCGTCGGATGGACGATCTGCTGCAGGGCTTTGTTGCCCAGCACCGCATGAAACTCCCCGGCACGGCCTATATCCCCTGCTACGAAATCTGTTCCTAGTTCTTATGGGCAGTCTCATAGGCTGCCCTTATGAATCACCCTTCTTTAGCATCCTCTCAGCACATCAGATAGCGAACAAAAGCCGAAAATCACACCATAAATCTCTTCTTTTAGCCGATTTACCAGTATAAACAACAATATATCCTCTGCTCACTTTCAGAGCATATGCTGCCAGTGGTAGCATTTGCGCCCATAAATTCAGATAGACACACCATTTGCAGTGTTATGGCCTAAACATGGCCCTATAAAAAGTGAATTATTGCAATTGAGATCCGGATCACTGATATAACCATAACAAATATGTATCTTTGCGCGCGCCGATAGTTACAGTGAAAAACTATAAATAAACCGCCAAAGAGAAAATTTCATTTCGCAAAGCGGCATGTTCCTGTTTTTTTTGACTTAAAACTGACAATTCGTTTCCCTCCAGGAGATATAGATGGAAAACATTCAGACCAGCACCACTACCACGGTGGAAACACCGGGTTCATGGCGCAAAACGGATACCATGTGGATGCTGGGCCTTTACGGCACCGCTATCGGCGCGGGCGTTCTCTTCCTGCCTATTAATGCCGGTGTCGGCGGACTGATCCCGCTGATCATCATGGCGCTGATCGCTTTCCCGATGACTTTCTTCGCACACCGCGGCCTGACCCGTTTTGTGCTGTCCGGTAAAAACCCGGGTGAAGACATTACCGAAGTTGTAGAAGAACACTTTGGCGTTGGCGCAGGTAAACTGATCACCCTGCTCTACTTCTTCGCTATCTACCCGATCCTGCTGGTTTACAGCGTGGCGATCACCAACACCGTCGAAAGCTTTATGACTCACCAGCTGCAGATAACGCCGCCACCGCGCGCTATTCTGTCTCTGATTCTGATCGTCGGCATGATGACCATCGTGCGCTTTGGCGAGCAGATGATCGTAAAAGCAATGAGCATTCTGGTGTTCCCGTTTGTTATCGCGCTGATGGTGCTCGCTTGCTACCTGATCCCGCAGTGGAACGGTGCCGCACTGGAAACCCTCTCTCTGAGCAGCGCAACAACCGGCAACGGCCTGTGGATGACCCTGTGGCTGGCGATCCCGGTGATGGTGTTCTCCTTTAACCACTCCCCGATCATCTCCTCCTTCGCGGTTGCGAAGCGTGAAGAGTACGGTCAGGGCGCTGAGAAGAAGTGTTCTGCTATCCTGGCCCGCGCTCACGTCATGATGGTTATTACCGTGATGTTCTTCGTGTTCAGCTGCGTACTGAGCCTCTCCCCGGAGAACCTGGCTGAAGCCAAAGCACAGAACATCTCTATCCTGTCCTACCTGGCGAACCACTTTAACGCGCCGGTTATCGCCTGGATGGCACCGATTATCGCCATTATCGCTATCACCAAATCCTTCCTCGGCCACTACCTGGGCGCACGTGAAGGCTTTAACGGTATGGTGATTAAATCCCTGCGCGGTAAAGGTAAGAGCATCGAAATCAGCAAGCTGAACAAGATGACTGCACTGTTCATGCTGGTCACCACCTGGGCGGTAGCGACACTGAACCCGAGCATCCTCGGTATGATCGAGACCCTGGGCGGCCCCATTATCGCGATGATCCTGTTCCTGATGCCGATGTACGCGATTCAGAAAGTCCCGGCGATGCGTAAATACAGCGGCCATATCAGCAACGTGTTTGTGGTTGTGATGGGTCTTATCGCCATGTCCGCTATTTTCTTCTCGCTGTTCAGCTAATCTCCCTGCGCCGCCTTCGGGCGGCGCATCCGATCCCCCTCTATTTGTAGTACGGACGCACTATGATTAGCGTATTCGATATTTTTAAAATCGGCATTGGCCCTTCCAGTTCGCATACGGTTGGCCCGATGAAAGCGGGTAAACTCTTTACCGACGATCTGATCACGCGCGGCATCCTGACCGATATCACCCGCGTGGTTGTCGACGTTTACGGCTCCCTGTCTTTGACCGGTAAAGGTCACCACACCGATATCGCCATTATTATGGGCCTGGCGGGAAATCTGCCGGATACGGTGGATATCGACGCGATCCCCGGTTTTATCCAGGACGTGAACACCCACGGCCGCCTGCTGCTGGCTAACGGTCAGCATGAAGTGGAATTCCCGGTCGACCAGTGCATGAATTTCCATGCAGATAACCTCTCCCTGCACGAAAACGGAATGCGGATCACCGCGCTGGCGGGCGAGAAGGCGGTCTACAGCCAGACTTATTACTCTATCGGCGGCGGCTTTATCGTCGACGAAGCGCACTTTGGCGTGGAAGACGAAGCGCCGGTACAGGTTCCGTATCCGTACAAAAATGCTGCCGACCTTCAACGTCACTGCCGCGAAAGCGGCCTGTCCCTGTCCGGGCTGATGATGAAGAACGAGCTGGCTCTGCACAGCAAAGAAGCGCTGGAACAGCACTTCGCACGCGTATGGGAAGTGATGCATGGCGGCATTGAGCGCGGCATCACGACCGAAGGCGTACTGCCGGGCAAACTGCGCGTGCCGCGCCGCGCCGCAGCCCTGCGCCGGATGCTGGTCAGCAGCGACAAAACCACCACCGATCCAATGAGCGTCGTGGACTGGATTAACATGTTCGCCCTGGCGGTCAACGAAGAAAACGCCGCTGGTGGCCGCGTGGTAACTGCCCCGACTAACGGTGCCTGCGGCATCGTGCCGGCAGTACTGGCCTACTACAATAAGTTTATCCGTGAAGTGAATGCCAACTCGCTGGCCCGCTATTTCCTGGTCACCAGCGCCATTGGCTCGCTGTATAAGATGAACGCCTCTATTTCCGGTGCGGAAGTCGGCTGTCAGGGTGAAGTGGGCGTGGCCTGCTCCATGGCGGCGGCCGGTCTGGCGGAGCTGCTGGGCGGTAGTCCGGAACAGGTTTGCATCGCCGCAGAAATCGGCATGGAACATAATCTTGGCCTGACCTGCGACCCCGTTGCCGGTCAGGTGCAGGTGCCCTGCATCGAGCGTAACGCTATTGCCGCTGTGAAGTCGGTCAATGCGGCACGCATGGCGCTGCGCCGCACCAGCGAGCCGCGCGTCTGCCTCGACAAGGTTATCGAAACCATGTACGAAACCGGCAAAGACATGAATGCCAAATACCGCGAAACATCCCGCGGCGGTCTGGCCATGAAAGTCTCCTGCGATTGATCTCTCTACGCCCCGTTTTGCGGGGCGTTTTCCGCTTTTCCCGTCGCCTCATGGCATCTGCTCGTTCGCAGTGTTAGGCTTGCCCCGGTATTTTACCTAAGGGAGCGGGTTATGGCGGTACATCTGTTGATTGTTGACGCACTGAATCTTATTCGTCGTATTCACGCGGTACAGGGATCCCCCTGCGCGGATACCTGCCTGCACGCGCTTGAGCAGCTTATCGTTCATAGCCAGCCCACTCACGCGGTGGCGGTGTTTGACGACGAAGCCCGCAGCGACAGCTGGCGTCATCATCGGTTGCCGGACTATAAAGCCGGACGCGCCCCGATGCCCGACACCCTTCATGATGAAATGCCCGCCCTGCGCGCCGCCTTTGAAAAGCGCGGGGTCCGCTGCTGGTCATCCCCCGGTGATGAAGCCGACGATCTGGCCGCCACCCTGGCGGTTAAAATCGCCGGGGCCGGGCACGAGGCCACTATCGTCTCGACGGATAAGGGCTACTGCCAGCTGCTTTCCCCGACTATTCGTATTCGTGACTACTTTCAGAAGCGCTGGCTGGATGCGCCATTTATTGCCAGCGAGTTCGGCGTCACGCCGCAGCAGCTGCCGGATTACTGGGGCCTTGCCGGTATCAGCAGTTCAAAGGTGCCGGGCGTGGCCGGGATCGGATCAAAAAGCGCCACCCAGCTGCTGACCCAGTTCAGAAACCTGGAGGCGCTTTACGCCGGGCTGGAGCAGGTGCCGGAGAAGTGGCGGAAAAAGCTGGAAGAACACAAAGAGATGGCGTTTATCTGTCGCGACGTTGCGCGGCTGCAAACGGATCTGCAGCTGGACGGGAATTTGCAGCAGCTGCGGCTGGAACGCCGGGCATGATCCTCTCCCCGAAACGGGGAGAGGGAGCTAAGACTTTCTAGCGTTCGTCGCGACGCCCGCCCACCGCCGCCCACAGGCGACGCACGTGAACCGTCACTTCTTCGCGATCGTGGTACAGCTGACGCGCCTGGATCTGTGCGTTGATACCGTGCTCATCCAGCTGGGCCTGAATATAAGCCAGATTCTGGGACAGCTCTTCGTAACGCTTTTTCATCGGCAGCTTCAGGTTGAAGATGGTTTCGCGGCACCAGCCGTTCACCAGCCACTGGGCCATCAGCGCCGACACTTTGGCCGGTTTCTCGACCATGTCGCAGACCATCCAGGAAATATTGTTGCGGGTCGGGCGATAGCGGAAACCGTCTTCGCGCAGCCAGGTCACCTGGCCGGTGTCCATCAGGCTCTGAGCCATCGGGCCGTTGTCCACGGAAGAGACCCACATATTGCGTTTAACCAGCTGATAGGTCCAGCCGCCGGGGCAGGCCCCAAGATCGATCGCGTACATACCGTTTGCCAGACGCTCATCCCACTCGTCCGCCGGAATAAAGACATGAAACGCCTCTTCCAGTTTCAGCGTTGAACGGCTGGGCGCATCCGCCGGGAAGCGAAGGCGCGGAATACCCATATAGAACGGCGAGTTGTTATTCGAGTACGAATACCCGGTATAGCAGCAGCCCGGTGCGATAAAGAACAGATGCACCACGGGACGCTTCACCGTTTCATAGTTTGCCAGCACGCCCGCACCGCGCAGGGCGGCACGCAACGGCACGGTAAACTTACGGCAGAACTTCATCAGCTCTTTGCTTTCGTTGGTGTCCGCGACTTCAACGCGCAGGTCACCGCCTTTCTCGACGACGCCCTGCAGCATGCCAAGGATCGGCGTGATGCGGTCTTCCGGCGGCAGATCGCGCAGCAGTTCGCCGGCAACAAACATCTGGCGGGCAAACACCAGCGAGCTGAACGGCAGGTCACGAGCCAGCTTATCGGCCTCATCCTGCTGATAACATTCGAAAATCACATAGCCGCTGTTATCTTTGACCCGCGCAAAACCGAACACTTCGAGGCGCGCGGCCTTATCGGTAATTTCCGCGGCGCACTCTTTCTCAAACCCCGGGCGACAATATAAAACCAGCTTATTCATGAACAACGCCCTTACGTTTCAGACGGATAGCACCAATTAACATTAAACCCCATCCGACAAGGAAGCAGACGCCGCCGACCGGCGTGACAAACGCCCACAGGCGCAGATGGGAAAGCGCGAGGCAATAAAGGCTGCCGCTAAACAGCACGGTGCCCAGCGCGAGAAATACACTGCTCCAGTAAAACCAGATGCTGATGCGTCGCTGCATGGCGACGGCCAGACCAAAGATCGCGAGGGTGTGGAACGCCTGGTACTCAAGACCCGTCTGGATCCAGCCCATCTCTGCCGCACCCATCGACTTGCTTAATACGTGCGCGCCGAAGGCACCCAGCGCAACAAAAATAAAGCCACTTATTGCGGCGAAAATCAGCATGAAACGGCTGGTCATGTGGATATCCTAAAAATTGAATGAGTTATTGTTCGTAGCGGAAGCGAAATTTTTCCTGCTCGCTGGCCGCTTTCGCCAGGATCCATTGCCGAAAGGCGGCTATTTTACCCAGTTCTGCCTGACTGTCATGACAAACCAGATAAAATGCATTCTTGCTGACCAGCACGTCGTTAAACGGACAGACCAGACGCCCGGCTTCGATTTCGGTCTGAGCCATCACATTATTGGCCAGCGCCACACCCTGCCCGTGAATCGCGGCCTGCAGCACCATCGCGCTGTGGCTAAAAATCGGCCCCTGCTGCACGTTGATATGACTGAGACCCAACTGGCGCGTATAAGTTTGCCAGTCGCGACGAGAAGCATCATGTAAGAGTGTATGTTGCGCTAAATCTGCAGGCATTTTAAGCGGCTTTTCGCCGGTCAGCAGCAGCGGCGAACACACCGGTAGCAGATATTCGGCGTACAATTTTTCGACTCTCAGTCCCGGCCAGTTTCCCCGACCGTAAAAAATCGCCACGTCGACATCATCGGCGAGTTTGTCTTCTTCACGGTCCACGGCCTGAATTCGCACGTCGATTCCCGGATAAGCTGAGTTAAAGCTAGTGAGTCGCGGGACCAGCCAGTGAATGGCAAAGCTCGGCAGTAAACTGACGGTTAATGCGCCCCTGGCGCTGCGCGACTGGAGTTTACGCGTCGCCTCGGTTAATTGCGAAAAGATCTCTTTGATATCGAGGAAATAGCTCTGCCCTTCCTCGGTTAATAGCAGGGAACGATTGCGGCGTCGGAACAGCTTAAGCCCCAGAAAGTCTTCCAGAGACTTGATTTGGTGGCTTACTGCGGCCTGGGTCACAAATAGCTCATCGGCCGCACGCGTAAAACTTAAATGGCGGGCTGCGGCATCAAATACACGTAATGCGTTGAGAGGAGGTAATCGCTTCGACATGGTTATCAGGCTTAGATGTTAATACCATTTAACAAAGGGGAAACAATGCGTAACCCATTAGTTTTTTTTATCTGAGCCATTATAATTTGTCCGTTGAGGAACTACCAGCAAATACCTATAGTGGCGGCACTTCCTGAGCCGGAACGAAGAGCTTTTTTCGGAATGCGTGTTCTGATGGGCTTTTGGCTTACGGTTGTGATGTTGTGTTGTTGTGTTTGCAATTGGTCTGCGATTCAGACCACGGTAGCAACGCTACCCTTTTTCACTTCCTGTACATTTACCCTGTCTGTCCATAGTGATTAATGTAGCACCGCAAATTGCGGTGCTTTTTTTTCGCCTGAAATCCGGGTTAGTTTTTCAGCTCGACCATCTCTTTCACGTCGGTGCGGTTGATCTGCTGTTTATTACCATTGGCATCGGTATAGGAGATCATCCCGGTTTCATCGTCGGTTTTGGGTTTCCCGTCGGAGACGATTGTCCGTCCATCATTGGTATGCATGACGTAGTTAGGGCTTGAACAGGCGCTCAGGGCAAAGGTCAGCATACAGGCAGAGATAATTGCGGCAGTCTTTTTCATAATTTTTTCTC
>DATEKR010000024.1:0-4424 GCA_035277345.1 Enterobacteriaceae bacterium | reverse complement strand
CGCCGGGTTTACCTACAACCAGAGCAGCGGGGACTATCAGGACTCGCGCTATCTGCTGCTCTCGTGGGGCAAAACCTTCAAATACGCGTCCGTGACGGCGAACTGGCAGAGCGCGGTAGGCAACGTTGATGACGATCAGGACAACGATCTGCTGTACATCAACGTGAGCATTCCGCTGAGTAGCGGCCAGTCGGTCAGCACCTATATGCGTAAAGAGGGTGATAGCACCAGCTACGGCGTGTCTAACAGCGGGTCCATTGGGGATAACACCCACTACTACATCTCCGCCGACCGCGACCAGGACTCTAAACAGAACAGCGTTAACGGCAACCTCAACACCAACCTGCACTACACGCAGGTCAGCGTCGGGGGCGGCACCAGCGGTGATAACCAACGCAACTACAACGCTACCCTTTCAGGCGGCGTGGCGGTGCACAAAAACGGCGTGACCTTCTCGCCATATGCCATCCGGGATACCTTCGCTATCGCCCGGTTGAGCGAGAAAAAAAGCGGGGTAGAGATATCCTCACCGCAGGGCACCATCTGGACCGATGCCTGGGGACAGGCCGTTATTCCTTCTCTGAATGAATGGCAAAACTCACGTATCGAAGTGGATGCGAACAAGCTGCCGCAAAACATGACTCTGGCAAACGGGACCAAGTACCTTGCCGCAGGGCATGCCTCGGTAAGCGAAGTCGACTTTAAGGTGCTCAACAGCCGACGCGTCATGCTGCGCGTGAAGATGAGCAATGGGCAGGCGCTGAAAAAAGGGCTGACGATTGAGGATGCCAGCGGCAACTACATCGTGACCAGCGTGGACGATGGCCACGTCTTTATCAACGACGCAGAGCAACTTTCAGGGCTGTACGCCATAGACGACAACAACAATCGCCTGTGCAAAATTAACTACAGCCTGCCTGAGAAGCGTGATGAAGAGGCGTTTTACGAAGAAATTAATGGAGTATGCCAATGAATAATCGACGTTTAGGCGGCCTGGCGGCACTGATGATGGTTGGCATGTCGTCTTTTGCCTGGGCCGATGAGTGCCAAATCACGCTCTCTCAGCCCGTGGTGGACTACCACACGATGCGCCGCGAGGATATCAAAGCCACGCAGCAGGACTGGCATAAAATGGCCGATCGTGACGTGAACGTGAACGTCTTCTGCCCGGAGCCGCAGAAGATGGCGGTGTTAGTGCAGGGCGCTTCCGGTGAAAAAGGGCGCTTTATGATGGGCCAGTCCGGCGGCGTTGCGGTGAAAATTGCCGATCTGTTCGTTGATGGTAAAAGCTATACCGTGGGTAAAACGGTCGATCAGCTGAACTTCACGCCGGTCAGCGGCAGTCCTTCGCCGTTCTATCTGCACAACAATGAAGCGGTTATCGCGGTGGAAAATAACCAGATCCCATCCGGACGGCAGATGAGCTTTAAGGTAACGCTATCGCCGGTGTTAAAAGATGCCGCCTTTAGCCATGTCACCGATCAAACGTCCCTTGAGAGTGATTTAACCTGGAGTCTGCTGACGAAGTAGTCCCGCCTCCCACGTCCTGCCGTCCCTTCCCGGTGGCAGGGCGCTGTTTCGCGCCCTCAGATATCCTGTGTTATGATGAAGCGTTTTCCTTCTCCGGCACTGGACTGCTATGAAACCGATTGATCTCAAAGCTGAAAAGTCATCCGAAACGATGGGGCGTATGCTGCGTCGGCGTCCGCTGGCGCGTAAAAAGCTGTCCGACATGGTGGAAGAAGAGCTGGAGCAGATGATCCGCCGTCAGGAGTTTGCCCAGGGCGAGCAGCTTCCCTCCGAGCGTGAACTGATGGAATTCTTCAACGTCGGTCGCCCCTCGGTGCGTGAGGCGCTGGCGGCGCTGAAGCGTAAAGGGCTGGTGCAGATCAACAACGGCGAACGTGCCCGCGTCACCGTCCCTTCGGCTGATACCATCATCAGCGAGCTGTCGGGGATGGCGAAAGATTTCCTGACCCAGCCTGGCGGCATTGCCCACTTCGAGCAGCTGCGCCTGTTCTTTGAATCCAGCCTGGTGCGCTATGCCGCAGAGTACGCCACAGACGATCAGATCGATCGCCTGACCAGGGCGCTGGACATTAACAGCCAGTCGCTCAACGACAACGCGCTGTTTATTCGATCCGACGTCGATTTCCACCGCGTGCTGGCTGAGATCCCCGGCAACCCGATTTTTAATGCCATCCACGTTGCGCTGCTTGACTGGCTGATTGCCGCCCGTCCTCAGGTGCCCGATGCCGAACTGTATCAGCACAATGAAGTCAGCTACCGTCAGCACATTGCGATCGTCGATGCGATCCGCCGACGCGATCCTGATGAAGCCGATCGCGCGCTACAAACCCATCTCAACAGCGTTTCCGCCACCTGGCACGCTTTCGGCCAGCATTCCAGCGCCAAATAATCACGATCCTTTAGTGAAGTAGATCGCAATATACGCGTTCTCTATGATACTGCTGCATAAGTGATCTGGTATAACAGGTATAAAGGTATGTCGTTATAACAAACACACGATCGCTTGAGGTAACTATGGCAATGCAACTACGCGGCGTAATGGCCGCACTCCTGACCCCGTTTAACCAGCAGCAAATGCTGGACGAAGAGAGCCTGCGCCGGCTGGTGCAGTTCAATATTGCGCAGGGAATCGACGGGCTTTACGTCGGCGGGTCAACAGGGGAGGCCTTTGTACAAAGCCTTTCCGAACGCGAACAGGTGATGGCGATCGTAGCGGACGAGGCGAAGGGCAAAATCACCTTGATCGCCCACGTCGGCTGCGTGAGCACAGCGGAAAGCCAGCAGCTCGCAGCCTCTGCGGCGCGCCTTGGCTTTGATGCTGTGTCCGCCGTCACGCCGTTCTACTATCCGTTCAGCTTTGAGGAACATTGCGATCACTACCGTGCAATTATTGCTTCTGCGGATGGTTTGCCGATGGTGGTCTATAACATTCCGGCGCTGAGCGGGGTCAAACTGACGCTCGATCAGATCAACACGCTGGTGACTCTCCCGGGCGTGGGGGCGTTGAAGCAAACCTCAGGGGATCTTTTCCAGATGGAGCAGATCCGCCGGGCGCATCCGGATCTGGTGCTCTACAACGGCTACGACGAAATCTTTGCATCCGGTCTGCTGGCAGGGGCTGACGGCGGCATCGGCAGCACCTACAACATCATGGGCTGGCGCTATCAGGCCATTGCCCGGGCGGTACGCGAGGGGGATAACGCCACCGCGCAGCGTCTGCAAAGCGAATGCAACAAGGTCATCGACCTGCTGATCAAGGCCGGCGTTTTCCGCGGCCTGAAAACGGTGCTGCACTATATGGATGTGGTCTCCGTCCCGCTGTGCCGTAAGCCGTTTGCGCCGGTAGACGAAAAATTTGTGCCGGCGCTTAAAGCCCTGGCAGAGCAACTGATGGCGGAAAAACGCTAACGCACTGCCGGATGGCGTTTCGTTTATCCGGCCTGTAAAAACGCGATACGTAGGCCGGATAAGGCGCAGCCGCCATCCGGCTCAACGACAGAGAAATCGTCGGGAGAGTCAAATGAGTATGTCTACCCAAAGCATCCCGTGGTATCGCCATCTTAGCCGCCCCCAGTGGCGTGCGTTCTCCGCCGCCTGGCTGGGATATCTGCTTGATGGCTTCGATTTTGTATTAATAGCCTTAGTTCTGACGGAAATAAAAAGTGAATTTGGCCTCACCACGGTGGAAGCGGCAAGCCTGATATCGGCGGCCTTTATTTCACGCTGGTTCGGTGGCCTGCTGCTGGGCGCAATGGGCGATCGCTATGGCCGCAAGCTGGCGATGATCACCAGCATTGTACTCTTCTCCTGCGGCACGCTGGCCTGCGGTTTTGCGCCGGGCTACGTCACCCTGTTTATCGCCCGCATGGTGATCGGTATGGGGATGGCGGGGGAATACGGTTCCAGCGCAACCTACGTGATTGAAAGCTGGCCGACGCAGCTGCGCAACAAGGCAAGCGGTTTTCTGATCTCCGGATTTTCCGTGGGTGCGGTGATAGCCGCTCAGGTCTACAGCCTGGTCGTGCCGGTGTGGGGCTGGCGCGCGCTGTTCTTTATCGGCATTTTGCCTATCGTTTTTGCTCTCTGGCTGCGTAAAAACATACCGGAAGCGGAAGACTGGAAGGCGAAGCACGAAGGTAAAGCGCCAGTACGCACCATGGTCGACATTCTCTATCGCGGCCCATACCGCGTGATTAACATCCTGATGACCGTGTTTGCCGGTACCGCGCTGTGGTTCTGCTTTGCCGGAGAGCTGAATAATGCGGGGCTGGTGGTGATCCTGGGCCTGCTGTGCGCCATCGTGTTCATCAGCTTTATGGTGCAAAGTAGCGGCAAACGCTGGCCTACGGGCGTCACGCTGATGGTGGTGGTGCTGTTTGCTTTTCTCTACTCAT
>DATEKR010000023.1:0-9462 GCA_035277345.1 Enterobacteriaceae bacterium | reverse complement strand
ACGATCGTCCGTCTCACCTTTGACGGCACCGGCATAGGTCTGATTCAGCACGTTCCCCAGCCGCACCGTACCGCTGTGCGCCACCAGATCGGCACCGACCTCAACATCCGGCGCATAGAGAACAATCTCTCCGCCTGGCGTAACGCGCAGCGTACTGTCCACGTCGATCTCTTTAGCCGCTGCGATACGCACCGCACCCAGCCCGGAGTCATTGAGCAGGTCCGTGTCCAGCCGCAGCTCGCCCTGCCGTTCATTCGCCACGGCGTCTTCGAGCTGCACGCCATCGGCGAGCGTCCCGGTCTCGTCACTGAGGATGACGCGATCCAGCACCGGATTCAGTTCATGACGCAGTACGCCATTGCCATAAACCGGCGTGTAACGTCCGACGATAAGCTGCCCCGCACGCGCCACGGAATATTGCGACTGGTTATAGCCATCCAGTCCTTGTTGCGCGGCGCGGGTCTGATTATCACCCTGCCAGATATCGCTCACGATACTGCCTTCCAGCACCGCATTACGGGTTGAAACGACCAGTTTCCCGGCGTCGCGCCCAACGGTGTAACCCGCTTCATAACGCTGGCTGGAGCCGATCAGGGGATTATAGAACTGAGTGGTCTGTCCCCAGCGTTTGCTGGTCAGTTCATAGCCGTTGTACAGGCCGGTATAGAGCAAATCCCCCGGCGCGCGGGAGAGTTCGTACAGCCGCCCGTCGCTGCCCTTCAGCCAGCTCTGGCGGATGTTGCCGCTTTGCACATCGAGCGTACCGCCGGAGAGATTGATGGCCGACCCGGAGCGGGTCACCAGATCCCCGCCGCTCATGGTGACCGTGCCGCCCTGGGCCATCCATTCGCCGACGCTGTGGCCGCTGGTGGCAAGATAGCCGCCGACTTCCAGCAGGCCGCCTGCCGTATACCAGCGATCGGTGGCATAGCCGTTGGTCCCCGCCGGGACGAATACCAGATTACGGCGATCGACCCACATTTTACTGCTGTTGAGATTCTGACTGTCTCGGTTAACGGCGCTGTCACGCTGTTCGTTACCCTGTACGTCAATCGCGAGGTTGTTATTCTCCATCGCCACCTGGACGCCAATCGCGCCGGAGACATCGAGCGTCGCGCCGTTATCCACCAGCGTGCGTTTCACCGCAGAGACGGCCATTTCGCCGCCGGTGGCAAGGGCCATCGAATCAGCCTCAAAGGCCACGGTGTTGCCGCTGACGATCTCCACGCGGGAGAGATCCCGGCGGTCGGTGAGCGTGCTCAGGTTGTCGAAATTCCCCGTTGCCATCGGGTTAGGCGTATTGCCATCCAGTCGTTTCAGGGCCGCATCGCGCTGGCTGTCAAGCGCCGTGCCTTTGCTGGCATCCAGCACGATGGCCGTGGTACTGCCTTTCGCCAGGGTCACGCTGCCGGTGGTGTCACTCGCCCTGGTGGATAAATGGAGCGTACCGCGTTTGCTGGTCGAGGTGGTGGCAACGGCGACGCCGGACTGCACCACCTCATGCCCGGTGAGCGTGATGTCACCGGTGGTCGCGGCGATCAGGCCGCTGTTCTCAACCCGCCCGCTCAGGCTGCCCGCCGCACGCTGAGCCGACACTTCGTGGCCCGCGGTGGTGGAGGCGGCATTGGACTCGGTTCCCACCCCTTTGCGAATAATAAAGCTGTCGCCCGCAGCCATGATGGTCTGCCCTGACGGCGTGGTAATTTGTCCCGCGTTAGTGACATTCGCCCCGACCAGCAACACGTAGCCACCGTCGGCGGTAGAGGATGCGGGCGCAGAGGTCGTGATCTGCGCCCCGGCATTAACTATCACGTCGCCTTTGGCGTCGCGGAAAGTGGGCTGAGTGCCCTGGGTATCGACATAGAGGCCGTTATTACGGAACTGCTCGTCGGTGATGGTTGCCGCCGCCACCGCCAGATTACGTACGTTAACCTGGCTGCTGCCGGAGAAAACCACCCCGTTTTGATTCGCCACCATCACGGAGCCTTTGCCATTTATCGCCCCGAGGATCTGGCTTGGCCTGGCTTCATCTCCCACCACCCGGTTAAGCACCGCATCAGTGCTGTTCTGATCGAAGTTAACGGTGGTATTACGCCCGACGTTAAAGGTATCCCAGTTAAGGATCGCTTTGCTGGCGGTCTGTTTGATCACAACGGTGGTCTTGCCCCCGCTCTCCGTCTGCACTGCGCGATCCGCACCGCTCCAGGCCAGCTGCTTGCCATTCTGATCTTTATCCCACAGCCCGCCCTTGCCGATACCGTCCAGGACGTTACCTGGCGCAGCGTTTGCCGCATCGCGAGCGGCCTTCTGGCTCGCCTGCTGTGCCGCGATCGCCGCAGCGGTTCGTTCAAGATTCTGGACCGATCGTTGCAGCGTGAGGCGCGCCTGCTGCTGCTGTCTGACGCGTGCCGCTTCAATGCCCGCATTCCCTCCCGTCAGCCCTGCCCGAGCCCGGACGGCATTATTCACGCCCTGGGAGGAGGAGAACCATCCGCTCCCCACCGGCGTCGCCGCCTGTGCCAGAAGCGGCGTGGACGCGAGGCCAATCAGCGCCAGCGTCATTGCTTCAACGAGAGGAGAAACCTTAATGCGATCCTGCACATACGCGCGTTTCGAACGGGACTGACCGGCCATAGACTCATATCACCAGAAGTTGAACATGCCCCGCGTCACCGTTTTCCACGGCCTCCCGCACGGCACGTATGAATACATGAAAAGACTGGACGGTGAAGCGAACCTCACCGTCCAGCGTGGTATTGCAACAGCCGTTACGGACGACCTACGCCGTTACAGACTGAGGTGTTACCGATATCCAGGCTGCTGGACGCCGTCAGGAAGGCCTCTTTAATCGCGGTATTCCAGTTGTCCGGCAGTTTCACGAAGAAGTGTTCGGCAATCTGCGTGTCGTAGCTGCCATTGTTGAGTTTGGTGATGAAATCTTTCACCGCACCGCCAACGCTGTCAGCACCGATGCCGCCGGTATAGCACTGACCAGCCAGCAGGTTGGTTGTACCGTAGATAGGGTAAACCGCCGCGCTGGATGGCAGTGAATAGGCCGGGACCCAGTTCACAGGAACGTTACGTGCACCACCGGCTGGCGGGGTAGCCGTTGCCGGGAAAGTAATGGCGGAAGGCAGTGCGCCACCGATCTTAGCCACTACGGTGGCATCAGACGGTTTAAAGCCATAGCTCGGGCTCAGGTAGCCAATACGGCCCGGCTGGGCAAGCGCCGTTTCGGCACCGCTGCTGCCGGTTGCTGCAACCCAGTTAGCCGGAATACCACCGATGTTCGCCACCACGGTGGTGAACAGGTTGGATTTCTGGAAACCGTCGCTGGCAGGACATGCCGCAACCAGGAAGTTAGAGAGCAGTTCAGTCGTACCGCTGGTTTCGCTGCGGTATACCACGCTGACAGGCGTCGTGTTGCTGGTACCCAGCAGCTGACCCCAGGTGTTGATGCGGTTGGCGAAAATGCCGCAAACCTGATCGCGAGTCAGGTTGAGGCCATCGGCCAGCGTCGTGCCGTTCGGTGCTTTAAACGGCAGCGTCACGGAAGTCAGCACCGCCGGGATCTGAATCATCGGACCCCATGCTGCACGGCGAGACGTGTTGTAAGTCCCGTTTTCAGCCGCAGTCAGCGCCGAGTCGCTACCGGCAAAATGCACGGTATTGGTGGTGGTCAGAAAACGACTCTTACCGGAACCACTGCCGCCGCCGGCATAGGTCCAGTCACCGATTACGTCTTTAGACGAACCGTCCAGACCGAATAAATCTTCATACAGCGGCTGCGGCAGGGTGGCGCCAGCGCCGTTGACAGTTTGTGCCGAAGCGGCACCCGCCAGAGACATCATACCGACAGCAATTACTGTGGACATCGCTTTCCGTTGGAACGCTTTCATGAAATGACTCCTGTGCTGATGAGCTTGATAGAAACTACGACTGAAGTGTCGAAACGCGGTATGGGCCATCCCATGACCGCGCGGGTTATCTACTGGACCAGCCTGTCACCTCCCTGGTGACGGATACCATTTTTGAAAGAATCGGTGACACGACGAAGAAGAAAAATCCCCAATAATGAAAAAATTTATCCCCAGAATATATCGACTTAGCGCATTTTCTCGGGCGCAACACGCCCCGATAAACAAGACATAAACTGTTACAACTGATTGATAAACCGTTATTAACGCCAGGGGGTTTGCAGAAAACGTCCCTTGCGACCTGAAGGTGTCGGAGCGGAGGGTGCGTGGATATTCCCGATTTTCCCTCTGCCCCACCCCGAATCCACCGAAACCTTGTGCAAAATGCGGTCATCTTCACTGCACCATCTGGTTAATCGCCATAATCGGCATCATCACCGCCAGAACGATCATCATCACGATGCCACCCATGACCAGGATAAGGAGTGGTTCGAGAAGCGCGGTCAGCCGCGCCGCCCGCCGCTCCAGATCGCGTGACAGATTCAGCGCCGCACGTTCAAGCATGCTCGCCAGCGCCCCGGTTTTTTCGCCGCTGGCCACCAGATGCACCATATTTGACGGAAATATTTTCTGCGCACGCAGGGCGGCGGCAAGGGAAGCACCCTCGCGCACTCTGGCCATCGCATCACCGGCGCAGAGTCGGATACGGTCGTTGCCCAGCGTCTGGCGTGCGGCGTCGAGCGCGCGCAGCAGCGGCACGCCGGAGTCCATCAGTATGGCGAGCGTGGAGGCAAAACGCGCCGTGTTGACGCCAAGCGTGTATTTACCGATAAGCGGCAGGCACAGCACCTGGCTATGCCAGCTGAGACGCGCACGCTCATCGCGGAGTCGCCAGCGCCATAGCGCGAACAGGCCGCCAGCACCCAGACCGGAGAGGACGCCCCACTGGCGCACAAAATCGCTGGCGACGAGCATCGCCACGGTCAGTCCGGGCAGATCCTGACGCGCCTGAGAGAAGGCGCTTACCACCTGCGGCACCACGTAGCCAAGCATAAAAATAACGATGCCGACGGAGACGCAGGCGATAACGCCGGGATAGATAAACGCGGTCAGCATTTTGCTGCGCAGGCTGTCGCGATTCTCCAGATAGTCGGCCAGCCTCTCCATCACGCTTGCCAGATCGCCGGAGTCTTCGCCCGCGCTGATAAGCGCCCGGTAGATATCGGGAAAGTCACGCGGGCGCTGGGCCAGCGCATCGGCCAGTCGCATCCCGCCGCGCACCTGTTCAAGCACCGCACTGAATGCGGCGATAACGGTTTTTTTCTCCGCCTGTTCCAGGGTTGCCGTCAGCGCCGCATCGAGCGTCAGACTCGCCCCCAGCAGACTTGCCAGTTCGCGCGTCGCCCAGCAGAGATCGGCGGCATTAAGGCGCGGGCTGAGCCATTGTGCACCGCCGGACCGGGCGGCCTCACGCACCTCCAGCGCCGTCAGCCCACGCTCACGCAGCTGGAAGCGCACGGCGCGGGAAGACTCTGCATCCATCACTCCACGCTGTAGCTCTCCCCGGGCATTTGCGGCTTCGAAATGAAAACGCGTCATCTCCTCTCCTGTTCGTCGTCGCGCGTGACGCGCAGAATTTCTTCAGGCGTGGTCACGCCAGCGTCAACCCAGCGCTGGCCATCTTCGCGCAGGCTGCGCATCCCCCGCCGTCTGGCGGCATCACGCATTGCCTGTTCGTTGCCGCCCTCGTGGATCAGACGGCGGATCTCGTCATCAATCACAAAGAGTTCATGAATGCCGGTTCGCCCCTTAAAGCCTGAGTGGTTGCAGTGCGCACAGCCGACGGGATACCCGCGTAAACGCCCGTCGGCCAGCGTCTCCTGGCGGCAGCATTCCGGGCACAGGCGGCGCACCAGCCGCTGGGCAAGAACGCCCAGCAGCGAGGAGGAGAGCAGGAACGGCTCGATGCCCATATCGGTAAGGCGAGTAATGGTGGAAACGGCATCGTTGGTGTGCAGCGAGGCGAGCACGCCGTGGCCGGTGAGCGAGGACTGAACGGCAATCTGCGCGGTCTCAAGATCGCGGATTTCACCGATCATGATATTGTCCGGATCCTGGCGCAGCGCCGCCCTCAGCGCCGCCCCGAAGGTCATCCCGATTTTGCTGTGCACCGGGATCTGGTTGATGCCGGGGATGTCATACTCCACCGGATCCTCCACCGAGAGAATATTGCTGACGCTTTTATCGAGCTGGCCAAGCGCCGCGTACAGCGTGGTGGTTTTACCGCTCCCGGTAGGCCCGGTCACCAGCACAATGCCGTGCGGCTGGCGGATAAGCCGTGTCAGCTCAGCCATCGTGTCGGCAGCCAGACCGAGCCGCTCAAGCTGTAAACGCCCGACATCTTTCTCCAGCAGGCGCAGTACCGCGCGCTCGCCATGTACCGTGGGCACCGTTGAAACACGGACATCAATAGGTCGCCCGCCGACCCGCAGGGTGATGCGCCCGTCCTGAGGGATGCGTTTTTCGGCAATATCGAGCTGCGCCATGATCTTAATACGCGAGATCAGCGCCGCGTGCAGCGCCTTGCGCGGCGATACCACTTCCCGCAACGTGCCGTCGATGCGGTAACGCACCATCGAGTGGGTCTCAAAAATTTCAAAGTGCACATCGCTGGTACTGTCCCGTGCGGCCTGGGTCAACAGGGCATTGATCATACGGATAACCGGGGCGTCATCCTCGGCGTCGAGCAGATCCATCACCGCCGGCATGTCCTGCATCAGCCGTTCAAGATCAACCTCCGATTCTGCCGCGCCGACCACCTGAGCGGCGCTGCCCGCGTCGGCGTAGGTTGCTGCCAGCAGAGCATCCATCTGTGCATCGTTAATTTCCTGCCAGCGTTGCGCCCCGGTACGGCGCAGCGCCTCCGCCAGCGCCCAGCCCTCAGTGCGTGGGCAGGTCGCCAGCACGAGTGTTTCACCCTCGCGCTGCGCCACAATTCGCTGACTGCGCGCCCAGCCGTGAGGAAGCTGTGATTCGACCGACGGCACGCTCATCGTGGCGTGACCACCAGTTCAGGGTGATAGCCCAGCTCGCGCAGGGTTTCGGTCGAGGCGTCCACGGCCTGCGCGTCGCGGTCAACATCGACCCTTACCGCGTAGCCTGCTCCGCCCGGCGCGCTGACGATATAGGCCGGTAGCCCGCCGACGCGTACCCGGCTGGCGATACGCACCGCTTCATCCTGCAGGCGCACATCGGCGGCCTGAATCACCGTTTTATTGCTGTCCGGGGTAGTGTGGAATGCCGCAGAATCGTTGGTCACCGCTGGCAGTGCGCGACGCTCAACGCTCTGGGTGGTCTGCGGGCCTTGCTGCTGGCGAGTTGCGTCCCAGGATGCCGTGCGCAGATCCAGGTCGGCGCGGCTTCCGGCGACCGGCACGCCCGCCGGCGGCAGGATCGGTGCCGCCATATCCGGCAGGAGCGGATGATGCCCCGGCTGCGTCGCACTCTGCATCGAACGCATATAGTTATAGCGGTCCAGGGTCAGCCCGCGGCTGGCGTTAGCATCGCGGATCACATAGGGGCGCAGGAACACCATCAGATTGGTTTTCACCCGCTGACGGCTGTCGTAGCGGAACAGCGCGCCAATCAGCGGAATGGAGCCGAGCACCGGCACCGACTGATTACTCCCGCTGACGCTATCTTCCAGCAGGCCGCCCAGCACCATAATCTGCCCGTCATCCAGCAGCACGCTGGTATCCAGGGCGCGCTTATTGGTGACGATGCCCCCCGTGCCTGAACTTTGCGCATCGATGCTGCTGACCTCCTGATAAATATCGAGCTTGACGGTACCGCCTTCAGAGATTTGCGGGCGGATACGCAGCTTCAGGCCGATATCTTCGCGCTCGACGGTCTGGAAGGGGTTGTCTGAGCCACCGCTGCCGCTGGTGATATATTGTCCGCTGACAAAGGGCACAGTTTTCCCCACCATAATGGATGCCGCTTCGTTATCCAGCGTCAGCAGGTTTGGCGTGGAGAGAATATTCGCCCCGCCCCGGGTTTGTAGCGCCCGGGCCAGCACTTCGAGATTCATGACCGCTCCGACGCCGGGCAGATTTACGGTGCCGTCGATAACGCCAAGACTTAAGCCACCGGGGAGCGCATCAATGGTGTTACCGGCTTTGAGGTTCAACCCGGTTCCGCCCAGATTCGTCCCGCCGATAAAGCGCCCACTTTTCTGCATCCACTGCACGCCCAGCTCGGATGCATCATTGGCGGTGACCTCAACAATCAGACTTTCCACCAGCACCTGGGCGCGACGCTGGTCTAGCAGATCAATCACCTGGCGCAGGCTGCGGTACATGGGTTCGGGGGCTGAGATAATCAGCGTATTGGTACTGGCATCGGCCTGCACCGTGACGCCATTGGCGCTGAAGGCCGAGCCCTCACCGTCAGCGCTCATTTCCGTCTCATCGCTGCTAAAGCGATCGCTGTCGGCATCGGCGGTATCGCTATTGGCCGTCGTGGTGCCGCTGGTTTCGCTGCCTGAAGCCCCTGCCCCACTCGCCATGCCGCCCGAACCGAGAATGCCGCGAATACTGTTGCCGCCGCCCGGCGTGCGTTCGCCAGAATCGCCCTTGAGCAGGCCGCGCAGCACCCGCGACAGATAGACCGCCTGGGCGTTGCGCAGATAGACCACATGAAGATTACCGGGATCTTCCTGGACGTTATCCAGTTCAATAATCAGATCGCTGGCGAGCGCGGTGCGGGACGGGCTGCTGGAGCGGATCACCACGCTGTTAGAGCGCGGGTCGGCCAGCACGGCAATCTCCTGACGTCCGGCCGAACCGCCCTGCTGCTGAAGAATGTCATTCGCCAGCGCGGCGATATCCACCGCCACACCGTTGTAGACTTTCACCACTTTGGTATCCAGCGAGGTGGGCGTATCGATGCTTTCAATAATGCGCGCAATTCGCTCAAGATTTTCCGCATAGTCGGTTACGACCAGGGTGTTATTGGCGGGATAGGCCGTGACGCTGTTCTCCGCTGCCACCATCGGTTTAATCACCGGCAGCAGCGCTTCGGCACTTTCATAGGCCAGACGGTAAGTGCGCGTCGAGATCCCTCCGCCCGGCGAGGCGCTGTTGACCGCCCCGCCCTGAAGCCGGGCGTCCGCGACCGGCACCACGCGGCTGACATTACCCACGTCGACAATGGTGAAGCCGCGCATGCGCAGCGCCGAGCCCATCATGTCCCACGCGGTGCCAACGTTAACCTCTCCGTCGGAAACCAGCGTGATCTGGCCTTTGACCCGCGGGTCCATCAGGAAATTGCGGTCGAAAAAGCGCGACAGCGCGCCAGTGACCGCCGATATTTCCGTCTCGCGAAAATTGAGCGTCACCTTTTGTCCGTTATCCACCGGCGCACTGCTGGTGACGCTGCCTGCCGCTGGCGGCTTGTGGGTCCCTGTCGGGCGTACGATCCTGCCCTGACGTGGGTCACTATTTTTGCTGGCCCCGGGCTGAGAAGAGAGCAATGAACTCGTCGC
>DATEKR010000022.1:0-2844 GCA_035277345.1 Enterobacteriaceae bacterium | reverse complement strand
GCGATGGCGACGGTGAGATCTTTAACCGCTTCACCATCGCTATCGACGTCGTGGCCCACGAACTGAGCCACGGCGTAACGGAAACGGAAGCCGGGCTGATCTACTTCGAGCAGTCCGGAGCGCTGAATGAATCCCTTTCCGATGTCTTCGGCGCGCTGGTAAAACAGTATCAGAAGCAACAAACGGCGGATCGGGCGGACTGGTTGATCGGCGAAGGACTTCTTGCGGAGGGGATTAACGGCAGGGGGCTGCGATCCATGTCAGAACCCGGCACGGCCTACGACGATCCGCTGCTCGGCAAAGATCCGCAGCCGGGGCATATGAAAGACTTTATCAAAACCCGGGAAGATAACGGCGGCGTGCATCTTAATTCAGGTATTCCCAATCGCGCCTTTTATCTGGCGGCGATTGCCGTCGGTGGTCACGCCTGGGAAAAGACCGGATATGCCTGGTACGATACGGTCTGCGACCGCAGTCTCCCCCAGAATGCGGATTTTGCTACCTTCGCGCAGCTGACCGTGCAGCACGGCGAAACCCGCTCGGGTCAGAAGGTAGCGGATGCGATTGCGCAGGCGTGGAAAGAGGTTGGCGTCTTATGATGGAAGAGCCGGAACTGACCGACGATGCGGTTATCGAACTGGCGCGAGAAGGCGGCGTGGCGTTTATCCCCCGCCTGAGCGCACCGAGGCGGATTGTGGTGGCCCAGCTAAGTGCCGGGCAGCGTCAGCGCATTCTCGATATTCTCCAGCAGACGTTGCCGGTCGGTCAGCCTCCCGGTCAGCCGGGCTCACCGGGGCGCGGTGACCGGCGCTTTTTCCGCCTGCATATTGTCTGGACCACCCGTCACCCGGATATGCTGGTGCTGATCCCGGAAGAGAAAGCCCCTGCCGCGCTGGTGACCCTGTGGCGCGAAGGCGAAAGCTGTATCGAGGGCGATTAAGCCACAACAAACTCCACGCGTTTTTTCGAGATCAGCCCGTGGCCGTTCTGGCAAAAATAGTCCACCGCGCCACAGGCTTTTAAGACCTCCAGCGGTT
The DNA here is from genome assembly GCA_035277345.1 of Enterobacteriaceae bacterium. Classification (GTDB taxonomy): domain Bacteria; phylum Pseudomonadota; class Gammaproteobacteria; order Enterobacterales; family Enterobacteriaceae; genus BIGb0383. The sequence continues at coordinate 1,807 of DATEKR010000022.1, read as the reverse complement.
TATGGCACTCCGGGCAGCGTGCTTCAAGCGGAATATCTTTATTGCAGCTGTCGCAGTGCGCGACACCGTTTTGCGGCGCCAGCGCTGCGTGGCAATCAGGGCAGTTTATCGACATGGGATCTCCTGTCACCTTTGCCGGGACATAGCGCCCCGGCAAACGGCAGTATTATCAGGCTTCAGAAGCCGGTTTCGTCTGCGTATTTTCCAGCATACGACGAACCGGAACAATAAGAACGATCAGCACCGCCGCACAGATCAGTAGCGCGATGGAGCAACGTTCGAACAGTGCCGGCAGCATATCCAGCTGGTCAGCCTTTACATGGCCCCCAATCAGGCCCGCTGCCAGGTTACCCAGGGCGCTGGCACAGAACCACAGCCCCATCATCTGCCCACGCATTCTTTCCGGTGCCAGCACGGTCATGGTCGCCAGACCAATCGGGCTCAGGCACAGCTCGCCCAGCGTCAGCATCAGAATACTGCCCACCAGCCAGAACGGCGACACGCCAGCCCCACCGTTGCTCAGCACGTTCTGTGCGGCCAGCATCATCAGACCAAAGCCCGCTGCGGCACAGAGGATGCCGATAACAAACTTGGTGATGCTGCCCGGACGCACATTTTTGCGTGCGAGTGCCGGCCATGCCCAGCTAAATACCGGTGCCAGCAGAATAATAAACAGGGCGTTGATGGACTGGAACCACACCGCCGGGATCTCGAAATCCCCAATCATGCGATTCGTATAGTCGTTAGCAAACAGGTTGAATGAGGTTGGCTTCTGCTCAAAGGCGGACCAGAAGAACGCGGCAGCGACCAGCAGGATAAAGCAGACCAGCAGCCTGGCGCGCTCTTTGCGGTTCAGACCCGCGAACAGGAACAGGTAGATGAAGTACAGCGCAACGGATGCCGCAATCACATACACCAACCCGCTGGCGACAGCGACCGGGTTGATGACAATCACTCCCTGCGCAATCAGGGTAACGATAATCGCGGCACCCACGGCCAGCACCAGCAGCCATGCACCCACGCCGTTGCGTTTTACCACCGGGCTGTTCCAGGTGGAGTCCAGGCCGACTTCGCTGTCGTAGCGTTTCATCGACGGAACGGCAAACATGCGGAAGATGATCAACGCCACCAGCATCCCGATACCGCCGATACCAAAGCCCCAGTGCCAGCCGTGAGATTTAATCAGCCAGCCGGAAATCAGCGGCGCAATAAACGACCCCATATTGATGCCCATGTAGAACAGCGAGAAACCGCCGTCCCGGCGCGCATCGCCTTTCTTATACAGCGTCCCGACCATCACCGAGATACAGGTCTTGAACAGGCCGGAACCGAGCACGATGAACATCAGGCCGATAAAGAACAGGTTACTGCCCATAAAGGCCGAGAGCGCGATCGACAGGTGGCCGAGCGCAATCAGGATCGAACCATACCAGACGGCTCTCTGCTGGCCGAGCCAGTTATCCGCCAGCCAGCCGCCCGGCAGCGCGGCGAGGTACATGGTACCGGCAAAGATACCGACAATGGCCGAGGCGTTTTCACGCGCCAGCCCCATTCCGCCGTCATAGACGGTGGCGGCCATAAACAGGATCAGTAGCGGGCGAATACCATAAAACGAGAAACGCTCCCACATTTCGGTGAAGAACAGTGAGCCAAGCGGATAAGGATGGCCGAAGAAGGTTCGGCTCTCTTTTTGATTAACAGAGGATTGCATAGTTCTCCCGAGAAGGAATCTGTTGTGTTGGTAAGCACCAGCATGTACGCCGCCCGGTTACGTATCCGGGCGATTTTCTTACATGCGGCAAAAAAT
>DATEKR010000021.1:0-3279 GCA_035277345.1 Enterobacteriaceae bacterium | reverse complement strand
TGACTGTAAAAAATAAAAACCGGTCCACGGGCTCAGGGTCAGGCCGCGGGCTGCCAGCGATTCTTTCAGGGTTAGATTCATATTTCACGATCGTAAAACGCCATGTGCTTACCCTGGCGTCGAGGGTCAAACCTGCCGGACAGTGCGTGGAAGAGGGAAGGAGGTCCGCATCTGCGAGCCGCATTATTGCAGGGCTGCACGAAGATAGTGCCGGGCCGTCAGAAGGTCAATCCTTCATAAAGAATTGTTTTGAGAGAATGATTACAAAATCGACAAATAAGGGAGGGAAACTGCGTTACGGGCAAGCATAGCCGGTAAAAATGACAGAAAAATGAAGCGGCGTACCGCGACGCCGCTTTTATTTGGTTGGTTTATCGTCCTGCTGCGGTTTGCCGCCGATCAGATCGCACAGCATGTTCAGCAGCATCAAACGGACTTTAAAGGGGGAATGACTAAACACGTTGATACACCTCCGGAACTCGTTCATAAGAGACCTCCTGTTTATTGCGGGTTTTTACAGCTAAGGATGTCTGCATTACATACAGATATAGCATAGGCTATATTTTATAGCTATGGCTAAAACGTTAATTTTTTGTCCTTTCGTGACTCTGGTTTACACTGTGCGCTCTTTACTTATGACGCCGGGTTGCGTCAACCGGATGAGGAAGCACAATGAGCCGTCGCACAGGTCAGTCCATAACAAAAAAAGTGACGCAATTAGTTGATGTCGAAGAGCACGTTGAAGGCTTTCGCCAGGTCCGCGAAGCGCACCGTCGGGAGCTGATTGATGATTACGTTGAGCTGATCTCCGATCTGATCCGCGAGGTGGGTGAAGCGCGCCAGGTGGATATGGCCGCGCGTCTGGGGGTTTCCCAGCCGACGGTTGCCAAGATGCTGAAGCGTCTGGCGTCGGTCGGGCTTATCGAGCAGATCCCGTGGCGCGGCGTATTTTTAACGCCGGAAGGCGAAAAGCTGGCCCAGGAAAGCCGCGAACGTCATCAGATTGTGGAGAACTTTTTGCTGGTGCTGGGCGTCAGCCCGGAAACCGCCCGCCGCGATGCGGAAGGGATGGAGCACCACGTCAGCCAGGAGACGCTGCAAAAGTTTAGCGAGTTCACCCGGAAATACGGTCCCACAACAGAATGAGTCTGCCTTTCCTGCGCACCCTGATGCGCGATCGGTTTCTTCATCTGTTAATTCTTATCGGTATTGCCTTAAGTCTTGCGGTGCCCTTCGCCCCGCAGCACTGGCCACAGGCCATCGACTGGCACACCATTATTACCCTTAGCGGGCTGATGCTGCTGACTAAAGGCGTGGAGCAGAGCGGCTACTTTGACGTGCTCGGGCGGCGGATGGCCCGGCGTTTTACCCATGAGCGCTCCCTGGCCCTCTTTATGGTGCTGGCCGCCGCGCTGCTGTCGACCTTTCTGACCAACGATGTGGCGCTGTTTATCGTGGTGCCGCTGACCCTGACCCTGAAAAAGTGGTGCGCCATTCCCGTCAACCGGCTGATTATCTTCGAGGCGCTGGCGGTGAACGCCGGTTCGCTGCTGACGCCGATTGGCAATCCGCAAAATATCCTGCTGTGGGGGCGCTCCGGCTTGTCCTTCACCGCCTTTAGCGCGCAGATGCTGCCTCTGGCGGTGGCGATGATGGCGACGCTGCTGGTGCTGTGCTGGTTCTGCTTCCCGGCAAAAGCCCTGCGCTTCCAGAGCAGCGACCGGACGCCGGAATGGCAGCCGAAGCTGGTCTGGAGCTGCCTCGCCTTTTATGTGCTGTTTTTATTCTCTCTGGAACTGAAGCAGGAGCTGTGGGGGCTGGCGCTGGTGACAGCCGGTTTTCTGCTGCTGGCGCGACGGGTGGTACTGAGCGTCGACTGGACGCTGCTGCTGGTGTTTATCGCCATGTTTATCGATGTCCATCTGATGATCCAGCTCCCGGCGCTGAACGCGGTGCTGATGCAGGTGGGCGAACTGCCCGCGCCCGGGCTGTGGCTGACCGCGATTGGCCTGTCGCAGGTGATCAGCAACGTGCCCTCCACCATTCTGCTGCTAAATACGGTTCCTCCCTCAACGCTGCTGGCCTGGGCCGTTAATATCGGCGGATTCGGTCTGCTGCCCGGCTCGCTGGCGAACCTTATCGCTCTGCGGATGGCCAACGATCGTCGCATCTGGTGGCGCTTCCATCTCTACTCCATTCCCATGCTGCTGTGGGCGGCGACCACCGGCTATTTACTGCTGCTGGCGCTGCGCTAAACCTCACATTCAGAGGATCGGGCAAGAAACGGACAGGAACCGCACATTCGCGGCCTGTCCGTAATCGTTATAACTATAGGGCACTCACGAAAACCTTTATTCAGGAGCTTCCCTATGCGTTATCACAAGTTAGGTCATACCGGTCTGTTTGTTTCCGAACTCTGCCTCGGCACCATGACGTTTGGCGGGGAAGACGGGATGTGGGGGCAGATCGGCCAGCTGCGACAGAATGACGCCGAGCGTCTGGTGGGGCAGGCGCTGGATGCCGGGATCAATATTATCGACACCGCCGATGTTTACTCGGATGGGCGCTCGGAAATTATCACCGGCCAGGCGCTAAAAAACCTGAAAATTCCCCGTGAAAACGTGGTGGTTGCCAGCAAAGTGTTTGGCGAAACCGGCACCGCCGGGGTGAATTCCCGGGGCAGCTCGCGCTATCACATCCTCAACGGAGTGAAAGAGAGTCTGCGCCGTCTGCAGCTCGACCATCTCGATCTCTATCAGCTTCACGGTTTTGATCCCGCCACGCCGATGGAGGAGATGCTGTACGCGCTGGATAGTCTGGTCCAGCAGGGACTGGTGCGCTATATCGGCGTCTCCAACTGGGCGGCCTGGCAAATTGCGAAGGCGCTGGGCATCTCGGAACGTCGCGGGCTGGCGCGTTTTTCCTCCCTGCAGGCTTATTACACCATCGCCGGGCGCGATCTGGAGCGCGAGCTGGTGCCGATGATGCAAAGCGAAGGGGTCGGGCTGCTGGTATGGAGTCCGCTGGCCGGTGGCTTGCTCAGCGGTAAATATGGCCGCGATGGCGAAAGTGAAACCGGGAGCCGCCGTCAGAGCTTCGACTTCCCGCCGGTACAGCGCGACCGGGCCTTTGACTGCGTGGACGTGATGCGCACCATTGCCGACAGCAAAGGCGTTTCGGTGGCGCAGATTGCGCTGGCCTGGCTGCTGCATCAGCCGGTGGTCAGCAGCGTGATTATCGGCGCGAAACGGCCTGAACAGCTGGAGGATAACCTTGCCT
>DATEKR010000020.1:0-11991 GCA_035277345.1 Enterobacteriaceae bacterium | reverse complement strand
TAAACGGTGATGATGACGCATTCGATACCCTGGAGGAGGTAAAAACGCAGCTCTGGAAAGCCTTGCTGGGACTGCGCCCGGAGGAGGACGGTCACATTATCGTTTATGCAGGCAGTCGGCTGCTGGAGGTCCTGGACGGGCGACTCTGTTACCAGGTCGATTTCACCTGTGACAGAGAAATTGATGAAGAGATGACCCGCCAGCATGAGGAACTGGCGGCCCTGGAAGCATTTCACCAGCTGACGATTGATGTTGACCCGATAGCGGCCGATGGCCGACCGGACGGCAATGTCGATTATCGCGGTGTTATCACTTTTCCCACCTGAGAAAACCTATGTACGTCAAACCTGTAGCAGGGCGGTCGGTTCCCGACCCCGCCCACGGTGACCTTTTGCCCGTCAGCGGGCGAAACGTTGAAGAAAACAATTACTGGCTGCGTCGCCTGATGGCGGGCGATGTGAAATCTGTTAACAAGCAAAAGAAGGTAACGACGAATGAGCGTAAGTTTTAACTCTGTACCCGGCAATACGCTGGTGCCGCTGTTTTATGCGGAAATGAACAATGAGGCGGCCAGCACGGCCCAGGAGAGCGCGCCGTCGCTGCTTCTCGGGCATGTGGCCAGCGGGGCATCTATCCCGATGAACAGCCTGGAGCTGATGCCCTCTGCGGATTATGCCCGGCAGGTCTGCGGCGCGGGCAGTCAGTTGGCTCGCATGGTCGATGCATACCGTGCCACCGATCCCTTTGGTGAGCTGTGGGTGATTGCCGTACCGGAAGCGGCCGGTGCGGCGGCGGTTGTCTCCCTGACCGTCACCGGCGAAGCGAGTGAGAGTGGCACGGTTAGTCTCTACGTTGGTCGTAGCCGCGTGCAGGCCGCCGTGGTCACCGGGGATAATGCAGAAGCGGTGGCGGCAAGCCTGACTATCGCCATTAATGCAGATGTGACCCTGCCGTTTAGCGCCGAGGCGCAGGGCGGCGTGGTCACCCTGACCGCTCGCCATAAAGGCCTGTCCGGCAATGCGCTTCCGGTCACGCTTAACTTTTATGGCTCCGGCGGCGGTGAAGTCCTGCCGACTGGCGTGCAGATTGCCATTGCGGTGAAAACCGCCGGCACCGGTGCGCCGGATCTTAGCGGGGCGATTGCCGCGATGGGCGATGAGCCTTTCGACTATATTGCGCTGCCCTTCAGCGATGCCGCCTCGGTTAACGCCATGGCGACGGAAATGAACGACACCAGCGGTCGCTGGAGCTATGCCCGTCAGCTGTACGGCCATCTGTATAGCGCGCAAATCGGCACGCTGTCAGCGCTGGTCGCCGCAGGGGAGCTGTTTAACCAGCAGCATATTACCCTTGCAGGCTACGAGCCGGAAACCCAGTCCCCGGCGGATGAGCTGGCCGCCAGCCGTACCGCCCGTGCGGCGGTATTCCTGCGCAACGACCCGGCGCGTCCGACGCAAACCGGTGAGCTGGTGGGGATGCTGCCTGCGCCTAGAGGCAAGCGTTTCACCATGACCGAACAGCAGACGCTGCTGACCCACGGCGTGGCAACCGCCTATGTGGAAAGCGGCGTTCTGCGCATTCAGCGTGATGTGACCACCTGGAAGAAAAATACCTGGGGCGTGGCGGACAACAGCTATCGCGACAGCGAAACCCTGCATACCAGCGCCTGGGTGATGCGCAAACTGCGCTCAACGATCACCAGTAAATATGGCCGCCACAAGCTGGCCAACGACGGTACCCGCTTTGGTCCGGGCCAGGCGATTGTGACGCCTGCGGTGATCAAGGGCGAGCTGCTGGCAACCTATCGCCAGATGGAGCGCGCCGGGATTGTCGAAAACTACGAACTGTTCAAACAGTATCTGGTCGTGGAGCGCGATGCCAGCGACCCGAACCGCCTGAACGTCCTGTATCCACCTGACTATATTAACCAGCTGCGCGTCTTTGCCGTGGTTAATCAATTCCGCCTTCAGTACTCAGAGGAGATCGCATAATGGCCCGTATCGGTGGCACCTGTTATTTCAAAATTGACGGCCTGCAGCTGTCGCTAACCGGCGACGTTGAAGTGTCCATGAACACCCGCATCAAAGAGTCGGTGATCGACCTTGCCGGAGGCGTGGGTTACAAAGAGAAGCACCGCGCGCCCTACATCAGCGGCACCTTCACCGTACCTAAGGACTTCCCGGTGCGCAAAATCACCACCAGCGACCAGATGACCATTACCGCAGAGCTGGCCAACGGCCAGGTCTACGTGCTGGCAAATGCCTGGCTGGAAGGTGAGGCCAACCACAATGCGGTGGAAGGCACCATCAAGCTGAAATTTAGCGGCGAAGAGGGGGATTATCAGTAATGAAAGCTATTCCATTAACCGCCCCGGTGCGTGCACACGGCGAAGACATCGGGGTACTGGAGCTGCGGGAGCCGACCGGGAAAGACGTTCGCGAACTGGGTTTCCCCTATAACGCCAGCGTTGAAGGTGGTCTCAAGCTGGATGCGGGCGTTATTGCTAAATACGTCTCGCGTCTGGGCGGCATTCCGCCGAGCGTCGTGGACGAGATGTCGCCTGTCGATCTCAATACGGTGAGCTGGGCGGTAGCGGGTTTTTTCCTCGGGACCTCGACGCCATCCGGTTCCTGAATCACTACTTTGACTGCGCCAGATTCTGGCGCATCAATCCCCTTGAACTGCTCGACCAGCCATTCAGCGTGCTTGAACTGCTGGCCGGGCAGGCTAACCGGATCAACAGGGAGTTAGCCTATGGCGACGACTGAACAGATCAAGCTGGTTGAGGATATCAACCAGCTACTGCCAGCGCTCTCGAACATGCTTGAGACGATCCGCAGTATGCAGCTTCCCTCACCGGACCAGACAATGGGCGAGATGCTGCGGGCCATGGACGGCGTTTCCCGTTTCGACACGCTTATTGCCTCATTTAAAGAGGCGAGAGCGAAGGTGCAGGCGGGTCTGGAAAACATCGGTGGCCAGCTCGAATCCACCGGCATGGCCGACTTTGCGCTAAACGGCGTCGATAACGCGTTTATCTCTGCGGCGCGTTCGGCGATAGATTTTGAATCGCAGATGGTGGGACTTCGGCGCACCCTCGCTTTCGACACGCCGCAGCAGTTTGCGCAAATGGGCGAAGATATTCTCAGCCTCTCGGACCGGCTGCCGGTTGCGGCGGGTGATTTGGCACAGCTGGTGCAGGCTGCGGGCGAGGCGGGAATAGCACGGGACGAGCTGGCGGCGTTTACGGAAGATGCCGTCAAGATGGGGACCGCGTTTGATCAGACGGCGGAGCAGTCGGTGACCATGCTGGCGGACTGGCGCTCGGCCTTTGGTCTGACTCAGGAGCAGGCGGTTTCGCTGGCGGATAAAATCACAGCGCTGTCCCCCGGCGGGGGCGCTGGGGGACAGCAGATAGCGGGGATCCTCAGTGCGGTTGGCCCGCTTGCCGGTGGCGCGAGCGAGCAGGTGGCCGCCCTGGGTGCGACGCTTGTCGGTATCGGCGTGCAGCAGGAGGCTGCAACCGCAGGTATATCCAGCTTTATGCAGGCGCTAACGGCGGGCGGCGATGCCAGCAAACAGCAGCAGGCGCAGTTTACGGCGCTGGGTCTGTCGGCGAAAACGGTCGCGGCAGGAATGCAGCAGGATGCCGCTGGCACTATCCAACAGGTGCTGGGCGCACTTTCGGGGCTGGATGCGTCGGGGCGGTCATCGGCACTGGATACGCTTTTCGGCAGCAAGTCGGCCGGGGCCATTACGCCGCTTATCGACAACCTTGCGCTGCTGGACAACAACCTGGCGATCGTGGGCGACAGTACCCGCTACAGCGGTGCGATGCAGAAGATCTGGGAACAGCAGACGGCAACGACGGCTACACAGCTCCAGCTGCTCAGTAACCAGGCTTCCCATATGGGGATCGCCATCGGTAACGCGCTGCTGCCGCAGATTAACGCCGGAACCCAGGCGCTAATACCGATGATTGGTGCGGTAACGGAGTTTATCACCGCCCATCCAGGTATGGTGCAGGCGCTGGCGGGTGCCGCGGCAGGTTTCGCCGTTCTCAGAATGGCGACCACGGCGGCCAGCGTAGCGATTGGGATCATGTCGAGTATTGTCAGCATGTCGCCTGTTGGGCTTATCGTGCGCAGCATTGCGATGGCGGCGGGGCTGATTGCGGCTAACTGGGAGACGGTTGGACCTGTCTTTAAAAAAGCCTGGGATTTTATCAGTCCCCTGTTCGAAGCCGGATGGGAGGTGATGCAGGCCGTCTTTAACTGGTCGCCACTTGGCCTGATTATCAATAACTGGGGACCTGTCGTTGCGTGGTTTAAGGGATTGTGGACCACGCTGCGGCCCATCTTTGAGTGGTTTACCGGCGAGAAAGCGCAAATGGTCAGCGACCTCAATGCTGAGCAATGGGCGCCGGGAGGCACCGGCATTTACGGTACCGGCGTCCCCAATCAGGGGTATAACCCGTACCAGATACAGCCGACCGCCGGATCCAGTCCGGCCGGTAGCCTGACGGTGGACTTCGTTAATGCGCCGCCCGGAATGCGGGTGACCGATACCCGAGCCCAGGGCCTGAACGTGGAGCACAATGTCGGCTATACCCTGTACAACCAGTCGGCCCAGGCAGTGGCATTTTAGAGAGCGTTGCTTTTCCAACTCACGACCCGCTTCGGCGGGTTTTTTTATATCCGGAGTATTTTATGACCTGGAAAGAACGATTAGAAACGGCGTCGTTCCGTGGCGTGAGCTTTCATATCGAGAGTGAAAATGCCAGCTTTGGTCGACGCGTACAAACCCACGAATTTCCCAATCGCGACAAGCCTTACAGTGAAGATCTCGGCAGGATTGCGTTGCGGCCCAACATCACGGCTTATGTGATGGGCGATGACTGCCTTGCTAAACGCGACCGCTTAATTGAAGCGCTGAATAAACCGGGGCCGGGCACCTTAATTCATCCCACCCTGGGGAAAATGATCGTCTGCGTGACGGATCAGATCAAAGTCAGTACCGCCAGCAATGAAGGGAGGATGGTGCGCTTTGACCTGCATTTTGTTGAAGCGGGTGAACTTGCATATCCCCAGGCGGATACCGCCACGGCCAATATTCTGACCTCCTCCTGTTCGGCGGCCGATGAGGCGGTAAACCAGCTGTTTGCAGGTTTTTCGCTGGCGGGAATGCCGGATTTTCTGCAGAGCCAGGTACTCGATGATGTCGGTCAGATGCTCGACACGCTCACCTCCGTGGTGACGCTGGCTGACCGGGCGGCTGTCGATGCCATTCGTTTGCTGAAAGGGGATATCTCCGTCCTGCTGCCGCCACCCTCATCCGGCACGGGCTTTATCGAGCGGGTGAAAAAACTGTGGAACGCCGGTAATCGGCTGGCGGACAACAGCCGCAGACTGCATACCCGGATTAAAAACCTCTCCGGGGTTGCGCTGGATAACGGTCTGGCTCCCCGCGGCCTGTGGAAAACCGACAGCGCCACCACCCGCGCCGCCACGCAGCAGCGCAATCTGGTGGCCAGCGTGCTGCGCACCACGGCGCTCAGCGAGGCAGTACTGACGGTCACTGCGCTGGCGGCACCGGCTGGCGTGGCGCAGGAATCGACGGCACCGACGTCAGGCTGGCCGACACTCTCCCATCCGGCCCTGAATAACGCGGTGGTACCACAAGGTTCGCAGACCGAGCTGCTCAGCTGGGATGCGCTGGTGGATCTGCGCGATACGCTGAATGTGGCGCTGGACAGGGAGATCAAGCGTGCCAGCGACGACGGCGTATTTCTGGCGCTGCGGCGCATGAAATCCAGCCTGAATACCGATATCAGCGCCCGGCTGGCGCAAACCGAAAAAACGGTTGTTCGTACTCCGGAGGAGGTCACACCCGCCCTGGTGCTGGCGGCGGCATGGTATGACGCCGCCGGGCGTGAGACCGACATTATCCAGCGCAACGGGGTAGCCCATCCGGGCTTTGTGCCCGTCAGTGCGCTGAGGGTGCCGGTGCGATGAACGATAACGTCACCCTGCGGGTGAATGGCAAAGAGTGGCGGGGATGGACCACGGTGCGTATCGGGGCCGGGGTCGAGCGTCTGGCGCGTGATTTTACCGTCGGGATCACCCGCAGCTGGCCGGGGGATGAGGGAAACCGCACCCTTGAACCCGGTATTAAAAATGGTGCCAGGGTGGAGGTTTTGATCGGCGAGGAGCGGGTGCTGACCGGCTGGGTAGAAGCCACGCCGGTCAGCTATGACGCCAAAAGCGTCACTGCAGGCATCAGCGGGCGCAGCCTGACGGCGGATCTGATCGACTGTTCGGCAGAGCCTGTTCAGTTCAACGGGCGTTCGCTTATCCAGATCGCCGAAGCCCTGGCCGCGCCGTTCAATATTGCGGTGATTAACGCGGGTGCGCCGGATAAACCGATCCCGGGCGTTCAGCCCGGCTACGGAGAGACCGTGCTGGCCGTGCTTAATAAAATGCTCGGTCAGCAGCCTGCGCTGATTTATGACAGTCCGCTCGGAGAGATGGTGATTGGCCGCCTGGGCGCGGAAGTGGCGAACACCGCCCTGGTGTTTGGCCACAACATTCTTTCGGCCAAAGCCGAAAAAAGCGTCAGCGGACGTTTTTCTCGCTATCAGGTCGCCGGTCAAAGCGCCGGGAACAACACCAACTTCGCCGCAGCCACCACCTCAGGCGTGCGGGCACAATCCACCGATCCGCTTATTGCACGTTATCGACCGCTGCACCTGCGCCAGACCGGGCAGGCCACCATCGCAAGCTGTATGGAGCGGGCGGAGTTTGAAGCCCGCAAACGGGCGGCAAAAACCGACTCGGTGACCTATGAGGTGCAGGGCTGGCGGCAGGGCGATGGCACGCTCTGGCAGCCGAATCAGCGCGTTATCGTCAGCGATCCCAACTGCGGCTTCGACAAGCGTGAGCTGCTGATTGCCGAGACGACGTATATCAAGGACCAGAGTGGCACCCGAACCGAGCTGAAGGTGGCTCCGGTCGATGGCTGGTTGCCGACGCCAAAAGAAAAAGGGTAAGGAGGCAGACTAATGGGGCTATTTGATGTGATACAGCAGCAGATCCTCGGGCTTATCGAACGGGCAGTGGTCAACAGCCTGGATGCCTCGGGCAAGTGCCAGAGTGCGGATGTGGCACTGATTGCCGGAGAGCAGAAGGGCGGCATTGAGCATATCGAGCCTTATGGGTTCACCGCCAGGGCGCATGCCGGGGCTGAAGCTATTCTGCTCTTCCCTGACGGCGACCGCTCCCACGCGGTGACCCTGGCGGTCTCAGATCGTCGCTATCGGCTTAAAGGGCTAAAAAGCGGAGAAGTGGCGCTGTATGACGATCGGGGACAGTCGGTGACGTTGACACGGGAGGGCATCGTGGTCAACGGCGCAGGTATGCCGCTGATTTTTCACAATGCGCCTAAGGCCCGCTTTGAGATGGATATCGAAGCCACCGGACAAATAACCGACCGCTGTGATGGCGATGGACTGAGCATGGCCGCCATGCGCAGCGCCTACAACGGGCATCAGCATCGGGAAAACGGTGAGGGCAGCAATACGGATCAACCCAATCAGAAAATGGAGGGCTAATGGAACTTTGGTTAACGGTTGATGGCCGCCGGGTCGGGGCGCATACGCCGCTGGATCGGTTGACCCGCGCAGTGGTGATTTCGCTCTTCACCTGGCGGCGGGCAGAGCCGGACGACAACGTGGATATGCCGATGGGCTGGTGGGGCGATAGCTGGCCGGTGGTGCAAAACGATCGCTACGGCTCGCGACTCTGGCAGCTCCAGCGCAGCACGCTGACCAATGCGCTGGTCAATACCGTGCGGGGTTATATCAATGAGGCGCTGCGCTGGCTGATTGACGATGGCGTGGTGTCACGCATCGATCTCGATATCCAGCGTACCGGTATTAATGAACTCAGCAATCGCATCACGCTCTGGCGTCGTGACGGGCCGGTGACGATTTCTTTTGACGACTTATGGAGTGCAATCACCCATGGCGGAAAGTGAATTTCAGCGACCGACGCTGACGGAAAATATCAGCATGCTGCGCACGGACCTGTTCGCCATGCTCGATATCAGCGAGACGCTACGGCGGATGGACGAAGATGTGCGGGCGAAGGTCTATGCCGCAGCCCTGCATACGCTGTATGGCTATATCGATCATCTGGCGCTCAATATGCTGCCGGACAAATGCAATGAAGAGTGGCTGTCGCGCCATGCGGCAATGAAGCGTTGTCCACGCAAGACGGCCACGGCTGCGACGGGTTATATGCGCTGGGATGGTGTGACCGACGGCATCACCCTTAGTGAAGGCAGCCTGATCCAGCGCGACGATCTGCAGCAGTACCAGGTCACCGCATCGGCGACCAGCGCCGGGGGCGTACTTCGTGTCCCTGTCGTCTGTAGCGCGGCGGGAGAGCGCGGCAATATGGACGACGGCGAATCCCTGTGGCTGGTCACGCCGGTTAGCGGCCTGCCCTCCATCGGCATGGCGGATACGGTTAACGGCGGTTTTGATATTGAGCCGCTGGAGACCTGGCGCGGTCGGGTGCTGGAGCGTTACGCCTGGACCCCGCTGGGCGGTGCCGACGGCGACTATGTGGTCTGGGCGAAGGAGGTGCCCGGCGTCACCAGGGCCTGGGTTTATCGCCACTGGCTCGGGACCGGGACGGTTGGTCTGATGGTGGCCGGTAGCGACCCGGTCAACCCGGTGCCTGAGGCGGACGTTGTGGCGGCGGTCCAGACCCATATCTCCCCGCTGGCTCCGGTGGCGGGTTCCAGTCTGTATGTGTTTGCCCCGCAGCCCCAGAAGGTCGACTTCTCGATCCGCCTGACGCCGGATACAGAAGCGGTCCGCGCGGCAGTGATTGCCGAGCTGCGGGCGTTTCTGCTGCGGGATGGCACACCTGAGGGCACGCTCGCGCTGTCCCGCATCAACGAGGCGATCTCCATTGCCACCGGCGAGTACAGCCACCAGTTGCTGCTACCGACGGAGAATATCCCCATCGCCCGCAATGCGCTGGCCGTGCTGGGAGATGTGCAATGGACATAGCCCTGAGCGACTACCGCCATTTGCTGGAGGGATTGCTGCCGCCGGGACCCGCATGGTCACTAAACGATCCGGCGATTGGCGGTCTGGCCCCGTCGCTTTTGCGGGTACATCAGCGTCTTGACGATCTGCTGCTGGAACTGGATCCGCGGGCAGCCTCGGAGCTGATTGGCCGCTGGGAACAGATAACGGGCTTGCCGGATGAGTGCATCCCGGCGGGAACCCAGACTCTGCGCCAGCGCCAGCAGCGGCTGGATGCCAAAGTGAACCTGACCGGCAGCATCAGCAAGGATTTCTATCAGGCGCAGCTGGATGCGCTGGGACGAACCGGGGCGACCATCACCCGCTACGATAAAGGTCCCTTTACCTGTGGCTCCGTCTGTACCGATGCGGTTTACGATGCCGCGTGGCGCTACGTCTGGGCAGTCACCATGCCAACCCGGACCGTGATTACCGCCATGACCTGTACCGGTACCTGCACCTCCCCTGTGAGGATGTGGGGCGATACCGTCGCCGAATGCGTGCTGCAGAAACTTTCACCCTCCCACACTCACGTTCTTTTTTATTATCCGTAACACGGAGAGACTATGGCTCATCGAATTGATACCTCCACCGCGCTGAAAGACAAATTCGGCGTCGGTAAGAATGGCTTTACCCGCGGGAACCCGCAAACCGGCGTACCGGCCACCGAGCTGGACGATGACTACTTTGACATGCTGCAGGAAGAGATTGTCGGCATCGTCGAAGCGGCGGGCGATACGCTGGATAAAACCCAACGCAACCAGCTCAACGCTGCGCTGGGTAAACTGTTCCAGAATAAAACCGGTGCGACCTCTGCGCTGGGTGCGTTGGTTCCAGCGGCGAACCGGCTGCCGTATTTCACCGGTGCTAACGGCGCATCACTCACCGATCTGACCCCGGTAGGACGCGATATCCTGGCGGCGGCGACTAAGGCGGCGGTGCTGGACTATCTGGGATTGGGGGATGGAGGGGTTGTTTCTGCTGGAGGGGGGACCTACAACCAGGACTTCTCATTCAAAAGTGTGTCTACGGTGCCTAATGAGCAAAATGGAGCGACTCTGTTTAGCCGAAGGGGAAACTCCGAGGACATCGTTTCAGGAGCGACTTTCGGTTGGTATGACAATTATTACTCGATTGGCATGACCCGCGGCCCATCTTACGATCCGTACGGATTCACTATTCAGTATGGTGAACGGCGAATTGCTAACTTCGACCCGAATGGAAGCCTGACTGTATTAGGTGATATCAGGAGTGGGATTAATGTTATTGCCACCAAGGGTGTATACGAGGTGACAGAGGGTGACCCTGCTAACTATGTCCGGGTTTATTCACCGAATAACCCCCCTCCTGGCATGATAATCGGGTTACGGATGGTCAGGCAGTCAACGATAACAACTGGCACCGCTGGTGCTACCCTTCCAAATGGAGGGATTCTTATTGGTGGAAACTTCGATGATGCGCGGCAATATATGGAGTGGGCTTACTTGCAGGCGTATGTAAACGGAGACTGGGTTACTATTTTATGGTGATTAAGGACATATTAAATGAAAAATTACGAAAAGTTTAGCCAATACACCCCGAAAAATAATGACGCTGGGGAGTTAGGTCAAAAGATTCTCTATATGCGGGATGCGCTTGGTAATGACTGGTACGAGGCAGTAAAGTCTTTTTCTGCTGATACCCTGAAAATAGCGTACAACGATGAGGGACGTGTATTTGCTGTGTCGGCCGATGCCAGTAGAATAATTCCTCTTGATATGAGTGTTGTCGAGTTACCGGCTACAAAAGCAAATCAACTTGTAGCCCCAGGGGATGACTGGTTCTATAAAGACGGAAAATTGCAGCAGATACGTGACTATGTTGCTATTGCCGCAGCAGAACGCGACAGTCGCATGACAGCTGCGACAGTGCGCATAGACAGGCTAGCGGCAGCTCAGGAAGACGGTGATGCCTCTGCCAGTGAAGAGGCTGAACTGACGGCGTTGCGAGCTTATCGCACTGCGCTACGCCGCCTGGATTTGACAACAGCTCCTGATATCGAGTGGCCCAAGGCGCCTGTGGTGTAGGCCATACGAGCACAGGCGTATCAACGCCAACCAGCGGCACGGGGTAATTTTGATTACCCCGTCCTTTAATTGCTAATTCGCTGCCGCCACCACGCAGGCGCCATATTCTCAAAGGAGTGACCTTCTGCAACAAGGGCCGGATCGTCAGGATTATCAAAAGTGCCGACCAGTAGTGCGATGGTCGGCGCATCGTCGATAGCGCCCAGCGAACTGCCGCAGTGGGGACAGAAAGCCCTACTGGAGTGGGGCGATGAACGCCAGACCGCCGGACGGCCACCCTGGCCTGTCCACTGAACGCTGGCAGCAGCAAACTCGGCCCATGCCGCGGTTAACGCTCCGGTATGCTTTTGACACATATCGCACGAGCACAGATGCACCGGCGCATCGCCGGTTGCCTGAAAGCGTATCTGCCCGCATAAACACCCGCCGGAAAAGGCTTTTTCCATTTTCTCACCCTGATTAATTGTCTCTCATTCGCGTAACATAGCACAGAACCAGAACGCCCTATTACGCACGGATAGCAAAGATAAGATTATTCCCCGGAGTATAATTTCCTTTTGATTTCATTGGTTATTATTGTCGTGTCTTTCTTTATTAAACATATTATTTCTACGCTTTTACTGGTTCTCCTCGCCGCTCTGGCCATTCTCGCAATCTACCTTGATGTCAGCTGGTTAAATAACGGTATAAAAGAAAACTCCGTAACGGAAATATCCCAGGAAGTGATTCTGGCGATGATTGTCGGGCTGTATTTATGGCAGGCGAAAAATCCCTCGCGGCGTAGCGCGATGACGCTAATTGCCGCGTTTTTTTTGTGCATGTTAATTC
>DATEKR010000019.1:0-22389 GCA_035277345.1 Enterobacteriaceae bacterium | reverse complement strand
GCATTTACGCCCCTCGCAGTCCTTATTTCAGCATTACTTTTACAGGGTTGTGTTGGTGCCGTTGTCGTCGGCAGCGCCGCCGTCGCGACCAAAAGCGCCACCGATCCGCGTACCGTAGGCACTCAGGTTGACGATGGCACGCTGGAGCTGCGCGTTAATAGCGCGTTGACGAAAGACGAGCAGATCAAAAAACAGGCGCGCATTAACGTCACCGCTTACCAGGGTAAAGTCCTGCTGGTGGGTCAGTCACCGACCAGCGATCTCTCCGCCCGTGCGAAACAAATCGCCATCGGCGTTGAGGGTGCGACTGAAGTGTATAACGAGATCCGCCAGGGGCAGCCGGTAGGCATTGGCACCGCCTCAACGGATACCTGGATCACCACCAAGGTCCGCTCTCAGCTGCTGGGCAGCGACCAGGTGAAATCCTCTAACGTTAAGGTCACCACCGAAAACGGTGAGGTGTTCCTGCTGGGCCTGGTCACTGAGCGTGAAGCGCAGGCCGCGGCCGATATTGCCAGCCGCGTCAGCGGCGTGAAGCACGTCACCACCGCCTTCACGATTCTCAAGTAAACAAAATGCCCGACGCGTACGTCGGGCATTTTTTATGCCGCTCAGGCAATCAGCGCGATCCCACCCACCACCGCACCGCACAGCGCCACCAGCACGCCGGTCAGCCACAGGGCTTTTGCAGGGAAAGCTTTTCTCAGCATAATCAATGACGGCAGGCTTACCGCAGGGAGCGTAATCAGCAGCGCCAGCGCCGGAGCCATGCCCATTCCTGCCAGCATCATGGTCTGCACAATGGGAATTTCTGCTGCGGTAGGGATCACAAACAGGCAGCCGACGATCGCCATCGCAATCACCCACAGCAGCGTATTCCCCACCGCGCCGTCGGCGTGCGGGAAGAGCCAGACGCGTGCGGCACCCAGCACCAGCACAGCCAGAATATAGACCGGGATCGTGCTCCAGAAGAGCGTCCACAGCGCCTGTCCCCAGCGACTCAGAAAACGGCCCTGCTCCCCCTGAGGTTCAACCAGCTCAGCCGGTGCAGGCTGCTGTGCCGTCTCCTTCACCCACTTCTGTACCACCGACGCCACCAGCAGGACCGTCACCAGCCCTGCCGCCAGCCGGATCAGCGTAAATTCCCAGCCCAGTACAAAACCCATAAAGACCAGCGTCGCCGGGTTCAGCAGGGGGTTGCCCATCCAGAAGGCCAGCGCCCCGCCCATTGAGACCCGCTGACGACGCATGCCTGCCGCCACCGGTGCCGCGCAGCAGCTGCACATCATGCCCGGCAGGGAAAAGAGCGTCCCGAACAAGGTGCCGCGAAAACGCGGCTGTCCCAGAGTACGCAGCAGCCAGTCGCGGGGGATAAGAACCTGAATCAGCGAGCCGAGCAATACGCCCAGCACCGCCGCTTTCCAGACGGCAAGGAAGTAAACCATCGCGTAATCCCAGGCCGCCTGCAGCGGGCTGGCATCTGCATTGGCAAGAATCGACTTACCGATACTGTGCGTCTCTGCGGCGGTGAAGGCCTTACCGTAATAGGGCTGCCATTTCACCAGCCACAAACCCACGATCACAACGAGAAAGAAGAGTGCAGGCTTCCACCACTCGCGTGGGGTCGCCGCCGGGGAAACAGGTTGGGCGGTCATAGTATTTCCAGTCTAAATGTGAGGATGTTATCAGACTGTGAATACTACGCCGCCTTATTAATCGCTGGCAATCTTTAATCGCGGGCCATCGCCCGCAGGCGCGAGGAGGTGAGCACCGTCACCGCGCCGCCTTCCGGTGAGGTCGCCTGACGCAGCAGCGCACGGGCTACGTCACGCCCGGCAATCGCCTTCAGATTACCGGGCAGCAGCCGGAAAAGCGGGGCCAGCAGAGACTCGTTGAGCCGTGATTTTTTCCGCTCCCCCAATAGCATCGAGGGATGTGCGATAGTCAGCTTCGGCCAGCTTTGCGCGATCAGCGCCTCTTCCATCTCGCCTTTGACCCGATTGTAGAAAAACGGCGAACGGGCACTGGCGCCCATGGCACTGACCACCAGCATATGTCGTGCTCCCAGCCGCAGTCCTGCCAGCGCGGTATCGACCACCAGGGTGTAGTCAGCATGGATAAACGCTTCTTTACTGCCCGCTTCGCGAAGGGTAGTGCCCAGGCAGCAGAAGACGGTATCGACAGACTCCTGAACCTGCGCCAGGGCGTCCGTTAGCTGCGGGGCGTGGGGATTATGGACGCCGGGAAAATCGTCCAGCGGGCGGCGCGTGGGCGCTGAAATGGCGGCCACTCCCGGCTCGTTCACCAGCATCCGCAGTAAATGACCGCCAATCAGACCGGTTGCCCCGGTGAGTAGTACGCGTTCCATTTTGTCTCCTTTTGCAGACGAATCCACCTTGCAATGTCAGCCTGCTGAACCAGGCTTACAGTTCTCACAGGTTATCAGTATGGATAACCCTGCCACGAGAGCCAGAACAACGGAGGAATAATGAGCAAGAAAATTGCTGTCTTGATCACCGACGAGTTTGAAGATTCAGAATTCACCTCTCCGGCCCACGAGTTTACCCTGGCCGGCCATGAGGTTATCACCATTGATAAGCAGGCGGGAAAAACCGTGCACGGCAAAAAGGGCGACGCCAGCGTCACGATCGATAAATCTATCGATGAGGTTCGCCCGGCCGACTTTGACGCCCTGTTGTTACCCGGTGGCCACTCCCCGGACACTCTTCGCGGCGACGACCGCTTTGTGACCTTTACCCGCGATTTTGTCAGTACCGGCAAGCCAGTCTTTGCGATCTGCCACGGCCAGCAGCTGTTGATCAGCGCGGATGTCGTACGTGGCCGTAAGCTGACGGCGGTGAAGCCGATTATTGTGGATGTGAAAAACGCCGGAGGCGATTTCTATGACCAGGAGGTAGTTGTCGACCAGGAGCAGCTGGTCACCAGCCGCACGCCCGACGATCTCCCGGCGTTTAACCGTGAAGCGCTACGCATCCTGGGGGCCTGAATCACGGGTCCAGTGAAGCTTCTTGCCAAAACCCAGCGTGTTGTCAGTAAACTTAATTTCGCTCAGGCGGATCTCCCACATCGGGGCTGACAGCACGCGAGCGACAGGAAAGCGTCGGATATACCGCGCCCGTGGTTCGGCGCTTTCCTCTTCCCCCAGACGGCGGATCTCACCGCAAAACTGCACCCCGCGGATCAGCGCCACGTTTTTGGGCTGGCCGTTGACCGTACCGGCAACCCGCGCGCGATCGCCGCTCATCTGCGCGTGACGCGTATGCTCTTCACTCAGCAGATAGAAAGCCACCCGTTGCGGATCGTAGAGGTAAAAGGCCGTCGCGCACCACAGTTCGTCTTCTCGGGCGACGCACCAGCTGACAACATGTTGCTTCGCCAGCCAGCGGTTTATCGCAGCCAGGGTTTCCATCTTTCCTCTCCCGCATGTTATGGTGCGTCCACCTTAACATAGGGGATCGTACAACGGTGGGCTGGTTTCTTTATCTTATCCGGACGGCTGACAATACGCTTTATACCGGGATCACCACCGACGTGCAGCGACGCCTGGCCCAGCATCAGGCGGGCAAAGGGGCGAAAGCACTGCGGGGCAAAGAGGGGCTGTCGTTAGCTTTTTTCGCTGAGGTGGGCGAACGGGGACTGGCGCTAAGGCTGGAATACCGCATTAAGCAGTTAACCAAGCGCCAGAAAGAGCACCTCGTTGCCGGGGACGGCACTTTTGAGGCGCTGCTGTCGGGGTTAACGCTCAAAGACGATTGAAGTGCTCGTGGTATTCCACCAGCCCGCTGACGCCATCAAAAGCCTCGTCCGCCAGGCGGTGGACCTGGAATGCGTTTTCTGTATCCGGCCAGCGACAGCGCAGGCCATGCAACGCCGCCCGTTCAAATCCCAGCCGCCCATACAGCTCAGGTTCGCCCAGCGTGACCACTGCGGCATAGCCAAATTCGTTCAGTGAATCCAGCCCTTCGTAGACCAGCTGACGCGCAATGCCCTGCCCGCGATAGCGTTCGTCGACCGCGACAGGTGCCATACCTACCCACTGACGCTCTTCACCGTCAACCGCCACCGGACTGAAAGCCGCATAGCCAATCACCTGACCTTCATCGTCAGTCGCCACAATGCCCAGAGTCAGCATTCCGTCTTCACGCAAATCATGGATCAGCCGGGCTTCGCCCTCGCCGCCAAAGCTGCGGCGCAGCAGCGCATCAATGCCGGGGGCATCGATGGGTATCTCAACTCGAATTAACATGCCTCACCTA
Organism: Enterobacteriaceae bacterium; assembly: GCA_035277345.1. Classification (GTDB taxonomy): domain Bacteria; phylum Pseudomonadota; class Gammaproteobacteria; order Enterobacterales; family Enterobacteriaceae; genus BIGb0383. The sequence goes on along the minus strand of DATEKR010000019.1, from coordinate 18,112 downwards.
CCGGTGTGTGTTTGTTCGTCGAAGGCTGAGAGAGTCCCGCCTCGACGAAGTCCGCCAGCTGCAGCAGCCCGACGCGTAGCGCTTTCGGCATCTGCTCAAGCTCAATAGCATCCATCAGATTTTTGACGTACAGCCCCAACTCCGTATCCCCTTCAATGGTCAGACGACGCTGGAAAAACAGGGTATCGGGATCCTGCTTACGCGCGGCAATCAGCAGCAGGTCGCTGGCGTCAGCGCTAAAGCTGACGTCGGCCTCAGCAGCATCGCTGACGATTAAGCGATCGTTTTCCACGGTGGTGTACCATTTCAGGCCGATGTCGCGCACGTCGATACTGAGCCACCGCCCTTCCAGGAACGCCAGCTCGCCATCTTCCAGCGCCTGCTGGAACTGCCAGCCCAGAAGTTGCTCCAGTACCTGACGTTTCAGGGCAAAGGGGGCCAGCTTAACCGGCACGCTCATCAAAGAGGGGCCAAGGTGAACCAGACGCGAACGCAGTTTATCCAACACGAGCTTTACTCCCTGATCAATAAGTCACGCTATTTTGCCATACCAAATAAACAACATAGCGGCGTAAATCAACAATTACATCATCCATCAACGTCATTAATGGTGAGATCAATACGCTATTAGCTGCCTCAAATCAAAAATTGTCGCGCAAGGGTTAACTAAAATCGCAGTTCATTAACACATTGCCCCTGCTGGGCACCCGGGTCGAAATGACCCCGTAACGTCAGGATAAACTATGGAGCTGCTCTGCCCTGCCGGCAATCTTCCGGCGCTGAAGGCGGCCATCGAGAACGGTGCCGATGCGGTGTACATCGGACTGAAAGATGATACTAACGCCCGCCATTTCGCCGGTCTGAATTTTACCGAGAAAAAACTGCAGGAAGCCGTTAGCTTCGTGCATCAGCACCGGCGTAAGCTGCATATCGCGATCAACACCTTTGCCCACCCGGACGGCTACGTTCGCTGGCAGCGGGCGGTGGATATGGCCGCACAGCTGGGTGCCGATGCGCTGATCCTCGCCGATCTCGCCATGCTGGAGTATGCCGCAGAACGCTATCCGCATATTGAGCGCCATGTCTCCGTTCAGGCTTCCGCCACCAATGAAGAGGCGATTCGCTTTTATCACCGTCATTTCGATGTGGCCCGCGTTGTACTGCCACGCGTGCTCTCCATCCATCAGGTCAAGCAGCTGGCACGCGTGACGCCGGTACCGCTTGAGGTCTTCGCCTTTGGCAGCCTGTGCATTATGGCCGAAGGGCGCTGCTACCTCTCCTCTTATCTGACCGGTGAGTCACCAAATACCGTCGGCGCCTGCTCTCCCGCCCGTTTCGTGCGCTGGCAGCAGACGCCGCAGGGGCTGGAATCACGATTAAATGAGGTGCTGATTGACCGCTATCAGGACGGGGAAAACGCCGGCTATCCGACCCTGTGCAAAGGCCGTTATCTGGTCGATGGCGAGCGCTATCACGCCCTGGAAGAGCCTACCAGCCTCAATACCCTGGAGCTGCTCCCCGATCTGCTGGCGGCCAATATTGCCTCGGTGAAAATCGAAGGTCGCCAGCGCAGCCCGGCCTATGTCAGCCAGGTCGCCAAAGTCTGGCGTCAGGCGATTGACCGCTGTCTGGCCGACCCGCAGCACTACGCGCCGCAGGCCGCCTGGATGGAGACGCTCGGCGCGATGTCGGAAGGCAAGCAAACCACCCTTGGTGCCTACCACCGTAAATGGCAGTGAGAAACCCCATGAAATACTCTTTAGGGCCGGTGCTTTACTACTGGCCAAAACAGACGCTGGACGATTTTTACCAGCAGGCTGCTGCCTCCAGCGCGGATGTGATTTACCTCGGCGAAGCCGTGTGCAGCAAACGTCGCGCCACCAAAGTCGGTGACTGGCTGGATATGGCGAAAAGCCTGGCCTCCAGCGGTAAGCAGGTGGTCCTCTCTACGCTGGCCCTGGTGCAGGCCTCCTCTGAGATCAACGAGCTCAAACGCTACGTCGATAACGGCGAGTTTCTGCTGGAAGCCAGCGATCTCGGCGTGGTGAATCTGTGCGCCGAACGCGGACTGCCGTTTGTCGCCGGTCACGCGCTGAACTGCTATAACGCGGTAACGCTGCGCCTGCTGTTGAAGCAGGGAATGGTGCGCTGGTGCATGCCGGTTGAGCTCTCCCGCGACTGGCTGATCAATTTGCTGCAGCAGTGCGATGAGCTGGGTATCCGCGACCGCTTTGAGGTAGAAGTGCTGAGCTATGGCCATCTACCGCTGGCGTATTCGGCGCGCTGCTTTACCGCCCGCTCGGAAGACCGGCCCAAGGATGAATGCGAAACCTGCTGCATCAAATACCCGCTGGGGCGCAGTATGCTCTCCCAGGAAAATCAGCAGGTGTTTGTGCTCAACGGCATTCAGACCATGAGCGGATACGTCTATAACCTCGGTAACGAGCTAACCTCAATGCAGGGACTGGTGGATATGGTTCGCCTGTCGCCGATGGGCAATGACACCTTCGCCATACTCGACGCATTTCGCGCCAATGAGCAGGGTGCCGCCCCGCTGCCGCTGACCGCCAACAGCGACTGTAACGGCTACTGGCGACGGTTGGCCGGGCTGGAGCTTCAGGCGTAAAAAAGCTCACTTTGTTAACAGGCTTCGTCATTTTTTAATGCAGTATTAAAGGTGCAGCTTTTCTGGCCGGTGATTCGCAAATCTCCGTGAATACGCCAGGCTGGAAGAAGACCTTCAATCTGATGACCATGCTGTAACAAAGTGAGCCGTTATGACTGATAAAGCTATTCCCTTTTCGGTGCTGGACCTGGCGCCGATCCCTCAGGGCTCCTCCGCACGAGAAGCCTTCTCCCATTCGCTGGATCTCGCCCGCCTTGCTGAAAAACGCGGCTATCATCGCTACTGGTTGGCGGAACACCATAATATGACGGGTATCGCCAGCGCCGCGACGTCGGTGCTGATTGGCTATCTGGCGGCCAATACCACCACGCTGCACCTCGGGTCCGGCGGCGTGATGCTGCCTAACCACTCCCCGCTGGTGATTGCCGAGCAGTTCGGCACGCTGAATACGCTCTATCCGGGCCGTATCGATCTGGGGCTTGGCCGCGCGCCGGGCAGTGACCAGCGCACAATGATGGCGTTGCGCCGCCATATGAGCGGTGACGTCGATAACTTCCCCCGCGATGTGGCCGAACTGGTGGACTGGTTTGACGCCCGCGATCCGCATCCGCACGTGCGCCCGGTTCCCGGCTACGGTGAGAAAGTCCCCGTCTGGCTGCTGGGTTCAAGCCTGTACAGCGCCCAGCTCGCCGCGCAGCTCGGCCTGCCCTTCGCCTTCGCCTCCCACTTCGCGCCGGATATGCTGTTCCAGGCGCTGCAGCTGTACCGGGCAAATTTCAAACCGTCCGAACGTCTGGCGAAGCCGTATGCAATGGTGTGCATTAACATCATTGCCGCAGACAGTAACCGCGATGCCGAATTCCTGTTTACCTCGATGCAGCAGGCCTTTGTGAAGCTGCGCCGGGGTGAAACCGGTCAGTTGCCGCCGCCGATTGAGAATATGGATACGTTCTGGTCACCCTCAGAGCAGTATGGCGTGCAGCAGGCGCTGGGGATGTCGCTGGTAGGTGATAAAGCGAAAGTGCGCCACGGGCTGGAGTCGGTGCTGCGTGAAACCCAGGCCGACGAGATTATGGTTAACGGGCAAATCTTCGATAACCAGGCGCGTCTGCACTCGTTTGATCTGGCGATGCAGGTGAAAGAAGAGCTGCTGGGCTAAGCGTTACGCCCTCTCCCCTGTGGAAGAGGGCGGATAATTTATCGGTACACCGGGAGCAGGTCAAAGCTCGACAGTAGATGGATAACCGCGTTACCGAGCCCAAACAGCAAAATCAACACGATCATCGGCTTACCACCCCACACGCGGAACGTCGGGCTACCGAAGCGTTTACGCGAGGCGCTTGCCAGCAGCGCAGGCACAATTGCCGCCCAGATGGTTGCTGCCAGCCCGGCATAGCCGATAGCGTAGAGGAAACCGTTCGGCCACAGCAGGCCACCCACCATCGGCGGCGCAAAGGTCAACAGCGCGGTTTTAAAACGCCCGCTGGCGGAATCGTCAAAGCCAAACAGGTCCGCCAGATAGTCGAACAGGCCCAGAGTCACCCCCAGGAATGAACTGGCCACGGCGAAGTTCGAGAACACCACCAGCAGCAGATCCAGACTGCGGCTATTCAGCACACCACTCAGAGCCTGTACCAGCACATCGATATTACCGCCCTTATCCGCAATATCGATAAAGGCCGCACGCGGGATATTCCCCATCGTCGCCAGCAGCCAGATAACGTACAGCCCCAGCGCCAGCAAGGTGCCGTACACCAGGCAGCGGATAATAGTGCGCGGATCTTTGCCATAGTACTTCATCAGGCTGGGCACGTTGCCGTGATAGCCGAAGGAGGCCAGGCAGAACGGCAGGGTCATCAGCATGTAGGGCAGATAGCTGGCATCGCCGTCGGCTACGTTCAGCAGCGTCGTCGGCTCGACATGGCCCAGCAGGCTGCCAAAAGTGAGGAAGAAGGTGATCACCTTCGCCCCCAGCACGATGGCGGTCATCCGACTAACCGCCCGGGTGCTCAGCCAGACGATAAACGCCACCGCCAGGGCAAACACCAGGCCAGCCATGCGTGCAGGTACGTTCAGCGATAGCCCGGAGAAGGTGTGATGCAGGATAGAGCCGCTGGCCGAGATATAGGCATAGGTCAGGATATAGAGCACAAAGGCAATTGAGACGCCGTTGACCAGGTTCCAGCCGCGGCCAAGCAGATCGCGGGTGATGGTATCGAAGCTTGAGCCGATACGGTAGTTAAGGTTGGCTTCGAGGATCATCAGCCCGGAGTGCAGCATGCAGAACCAGGTAAAAACCAGCGCCGCCAGTGACCAGAAGAACCACGCCCCGGACATCACCACTGGCAAAGAGAACATGCCTGCACCAATGATGGTGCCGCCAATAATCACCACGCCAGCAAACAGCGAGGGCGTGGTTCGGGTGGTCGTCAGGGTACTCATGGTTTTTTTCTCCGCAAATCATCACGCAATACCGTGATGCGTGCCGCAATGTACCAGTACATGAGTACAAAGGAAATAAAAAAAGCCCCGATCGCAATGACCGGGGCTGTACAGATTACTTTACGCTATGAAGCGCAGCGCTTACGCGTCGGTAGGACGACGGCGTACGGCAGAATCATCGCGACGCGGGCCACGGTTTTCGCGACGTTCGCCGGAGAAACGACGACCTTCGCCACGGCCACCTTCGCGACGTTCACCACCGAAGCTACGACCGCCTTCACGACGCTCGCCACCGAAACCACGACCACCGCCACGACGCTCGCCACCGGAATGCGGCTGGGCATCGCCCATCAGCTGCATGTTCATCGGCTTGTTGAGGATACGGGTACGCGTAAAGTGCTGCAGCACTTCGCCCGGCATGCCTTTCGGCAGCTCGATAGTGGAGTGGGAATCAAACAGCTTGATGTTACCGATGTAACGGCTGCTGATGTCGCCTTCGTTGGCAATCGCGCCCACGATATGACGCACTTCAACACCGTCATCACGGCCCACTTCAATACGGTACAGTTCCATATCGCCCACTTCACGACGCTCACGACGCGGACGGTCTTCACCACCACGATCGGCACGCGGACCACGATCGTTACGATCGCCACGGTCATTACGGCGCGGTTCGAAACGCTCATCACGATCGCGGAATTCGCGACGCGGGCGCATCGGCGCATCCGGCGGCAGGATCAGCGGACGTTCGCCCTGGGCCATTTTCAGCAGTGCTGCGGCCAGTGTTTCGATATCCAGTTCTTCACCTTCCGCAGTCGGCTGGATTTTCGCCAGCAGCGCACGGTACTGATCCAGATCGCTGCTTTCCAGCTGCTGCTGAACTTTCGCGGCGAATTTTTCCAGGCGACGTGTACCCAGCAGTTCTGCGTTCGGCAGTTCAACGGCTGGAATGGTCAGCTTCATGGTGTGTTCGATGTTACGCAGCAGGCGACGCTCGCGGTTCTCAACGAACAGCAGAGCACGACCCGCACGACCCGCACGACCGGTACGACCGATACGGTGAACGTAAGATTCGGAATCCATCGGGATGTCGTAGTTAACAACCAGGCTGATACGCTCAACGTCCAGGCCACGGGCCGCAACGTCGGTTGCAATCAGGATGTCCAGACGACCATCTTTCAGGCGCTCCAGAGTCTGCTCACGCAGGGACTGGTTCATGTCGCCGTTCAGCGCAGCACTGCTGTAGCCGCTACGTTCCAGAGCTTCAGCCACTTCCAGAGTCGCATTTTTGGTACGAACGAAGATAATCGCCGCATCAAAATCTTCCGCTTCCAGGAAACGAACCAGCGCGTCATTTTTACGCATGCCGTGTACAGCCCAGTAGCTCTGGCTGATGTCCGGGCGGGTCGTTACGCTGGACTGAATGCGCACTTCCTGCGGATCTTTCATAAAGCGACGGGTAATACGACGAATTGCTTCCGGCATGGTGGCAGAGAACAGCGCGGTCTGATGTTCAGCCGGGATCTGCGCCATGATGGTTTCAACGTCTTCGATAAAGCCCATACGCAGCATTTCGTCAGCTTCGTCCAGCACAAGGCCTTTCAGGTTTGACAGCGCCAGGGTACCGCGTTTCAGGTGATCCAGCAGACGACCCGGCGTACCGACGACGATCTGCGGGCCCTGACGCAGGGCGCGTAACTGCACGTCATAACGCTGGCCGCCGTACAGGGCAACCACGTTTACGCCGCGCATATGTTTAGAAAACTCGGTCATCGCTTCCGCAACCTGAACGGCCAGTTCGCGGGTCGGTGCAAGTACGAGGATCTGCGGCGCACGCAGGTCCGGATCGATGTTGTTCAGCAGCGGCAGCGAGAATGCTGCAGTTTTACCGCTACCAGTCTGGGCCATACCCAGCACGTCACGACCAGACAGCAGGTGCGGAATGCACTCAGCCTGGATCGGAGATGGTTTTTCGTAACCGAGATCGTTAAGGGCTTCAAGAATAGAGGTTTTCAGCCCCAGATCGGAGAAAGTGGTTTCGAATTCAGCCATGTAGTACAAGTGCCTCAATGTCAGTGGCGGCCAGTCTACATAACTCATCGTGAAATTGATCTGCAATTTTCATTGAAAAGTGTGAACCGGCTCAAAGTAGGTTAATTAACGAACAATAAAGCCCTCACCCGTTAAAAGGTGATGGCAATCAAAAGATTACGGGCTGAATATGTTCGTCAGCTATTGCTGGTCCGATTCTGCCAGGTTATCAGATTCCTGGCCCAAGAGCGCTAATTCCAACAATGCATAACGGTGCTCAACGAAGTTGTGTACGTTGTTAGCAACCGCTAGTTTGAACAGTGCCGTAGCGCTGTCCTTGTCCCCCAGACTTAGGTAGTACTTACCTAAATAGAAGTTGGTTTCACTGAGATGCTCAGCGAGCGAGGTGTTATCCGTTGCGTCCGCCTTGAGGCGATCCATTAACGTTGCTTCGCTAATGTTGCCCAGGTAGAACTCGACAATGTTCCATCCCCATTGCTCTCTATCCGATTTCTCGAAGCGCTGTTGTAGTGCTTCTTTGGCCTGCTTTTCATCGAGCTTACGCTCAACAACGTAAAGCCACAGGCTACGGAAAGGATCGTTGGGATCGTCTTGATAAAACGCCAGCAGATCATCTTGCGCTAACTTGTCACGACCGCCGTAATGCAGGGCGATACCGCGATTCAAGTGCGCGTAGTTGTAAGTTGGATCAAGCTCAAGTACAGAATCAAACGCTTCATAGGCAGCATCAAAATTGCCTGCCTGCGTTAAATAAATGCCTAAGTAATTGAATACTTCAGGCATATCTGGTCGGATAGCCAGCGCTTGTGAAAAATCATTCCGCGCCAGTGCCCTCAGACCGAGACTATCATACAACACTCCGCGCTCATATAAAAGCTGTGCGCGTTCATCATCGGTTAAAGCCCGACTGGCAAGTATTTGTTCCATACGCGCCAGAATCACTTCCTGCTGTAAAGTCGGTTGCAGTGGCACCGCGAGGACTTCACTCTTACGCCAGGCAGAGTTGCTGCATCCTGCCAGCGTGAGTGCTGTCGCCACGAAACACCAGCGCAAAAAAGGCTTCATTTCCCACTCCCGAAGACAACAATTGGATGAACGTCCTGTCCCCCGGCTGCTAACAAGGCATCCAGCCTGAATAGCCCCTCCGCCGAAACGGCGGAGGGAAAAAACAATCTTACTCGCCCTGTTCAGCGATCGGCGCTTCTGCCGCTTCGCCAGACTGAGTCTGTTCCATTGCTTCTTTGATACTCAGACGAACGCGGCCCTGACGGTCAACTTCCAGAACCTTAACCGGAACTTCCTGACCCATCTGCAGGTAATCGGTCACTTTCTCTACGCGCTTGTCGGCGATCTGAGAAATGTGTACCAGACCTTCTTTACCGCCACCGATGGCAACGAATGCGCCAAAGTCAACGATACGGGTCACTTTACCATTGTAGATACGGCCCACTTCGATTTCCGCGGTGATCTCTTCGATACGACGGATAGCGAACTTCGCTTTTTCACCGTCGGTCGCAGCGATTTTAACGGTACCGTCATCTTCGATTTCGATGGTAGTGCCGGTCTCTTCGGTCAGCGCACGGATCACAGAACCGCCCTTACCGATAACGTCTTTAATTTTATCCGGGCTGATCTTAATGGTGTGGATACGCGGTGCGAACTGAGAGATATCGCCACGCGGCGCGTTGATCGCCTGTTCCATCACGCCCAGGATGTGCAGACGAGCACCTTTAGCCTGGTTCAGAGCAACCTGCATGATCTCTTTGGTGATACCTTCAATTTTGATATCCATCTGCAGTGCAGAGATACCGTCGCGGGAACCCGCCACTTTGAAGTCCATATCGCCCAGGTGGTCTTCGTCGCCCAGGATGTCAGACAGAACAACGAAGTTCTCGCCTTCTTTCACCAGACCCATTGCGATACCTGCAACGGCAGCTTTCACCGGAACGCCCGCGTCCATCAGTGCCAGAGAAGCACCACACACGGAAGCCATAGAGGAAGAACCGTTGGATTCGGTGATTTCAGAAACCACACGAACGGTGTACGGGAATTCATCAGCCGTCGGCATCACTGCCAGCACGCCGCGTTTCGCCAGACGACCGTGACCAATTTCACGACGCTTCGGCGAACCGACCATACCGGTTTCCCCTACGGAGTACGGAGGGAAGTTGTAGTGGAACAGGAAGGAGTCAGTACGCTCACCCATCAGCTCATCGATGTTCTGCGCATCACGAGCGGTACCCAGGGTTGCGGTAACCAGCGCCTGCGTTTCACCACGGGTAAACAGTGAGGAACCGTGGGTACGCGGCAGCACGCCAGTACGCACGTCCAGACCACGGATCATGTCTTTTTCACGGCCATCGATACGCGGCTCGCCGGCCAGTACGCGGCTACGAACAACATTTTTCTCGATCGCGTGCAGGATGTCGCCCAGTTCGTTGGCATCCAGCGCTTCGTCTTCGGCCAGCAGCGCAGCAACGGCTTCAGATTTGATCAGACCAACCTGAGTGTAACGCTCCTGCTTGTCGGTGATGCGGTAAGCATCGCTCAGACGGGATTCAGCCAGCGCAGCAACACGCGCGTTCAGCGCTTCGTCAACCACTTCAGGCTGCCATTCCCAGCGCGGTTTGCCCGCTTCTTTCACCAGGTCGTTGATGTTCTGGATAACGATCTGCTGCTGCTCGTGGCCAAAGACCACCGCGCCCAGCATCTGGTCTTCGCTCAGCAGTTCTGCTTCAGATTCAACCATCAGCACCGCACCTTCGGTACCGGCAACCACCAGGTCCAGCTTGCTGGTTTTCAGCTCGTCCTGAGTCGGGTTCAGCACGTACTGGTCGTTGATGTAACCTACGCGAGCACAGCCGATCGGGCCGTTGAACGGAATGCCAGACAGGGACAGGGCTGCGGAAGCACCGATCATCGCCACAACATCCGGGTTAACCTGCGGGTTAACGGAAACTACAGTCGCGATAACCTGAACTTCGTTAACAAAACCTTCCGGGAACAGCGGGCGAATCGGGCGGTCAATCAGACGCGCGGTCAGGGTTTCGCCTTCGCTCGGACGGCCTTCACGACGGAAGAAACCACCCGGGATTTTACCGGCAGCGTAGGTACGCTCCTGGTAGTTAACGGTCAGCGGGAAGAAATCCTGGCCCGGCTTCGCTTTTTTCTGACCAACAACGGTAACGAATACCGCTGTGTCATCCATGCTAACCATAACGGCTGCCGTCGCCTGACGTGCCATCATGCCGGTTTCCAGCGTTACGGTGTGTTGACCGTACTGGAATTTACGAATGATCGGATTAAGCAAAATGATACCCTTTTTGAATAAATAACAGCACACCTTCGGCGTGCTGAGGTTTGAACCCGATCTTCTTCGCATCCTCGCGACTAATGACAACCTTAACCCACCCTAATGTGGATAAAGCCTCTCATTAGCCGCGCGAACCTCTGCAAGGAAGATCATTCGTAGCAACAATACATCATACTCGTCATACTTCAAGTTGCGGCTAAGTCATCGACTGGCCAGCCCCTGAACGCTTTAGAGTATAACCCCGTTATCTTGCAAAATGCCGCTGCGCGAAATATTCAGGATAACGCGAAGGTGTATCGCTACATCTGGTGGAAAAAAGGGGCCATAAAGGCCCCTCTTTCTGAAACTCGTCGGACTTAGCGACGCAGACCCAGACGCTCGATCAGCTGAGTATAACGTGCAACGTCTTTACGTTTCAGGTAGTCGAGCAGTTTACGACGCTGAGAAACCATACGCAGCAGACCACGACGGCTGTGGTGATCTTTTTTGTGTTCAGAGAAGTGACCCTGAAGATGGTTAATCTGTGCGGTCAGCAGTGCAACCTGAACTTCGGTAGAACCGCTGTCGTTAGTACCACGACCGAACTCGGAAACGATTTTAGCTTTAGCTTCAACGCTTAGAGACATTTTCAACTCCAAAAATAAAAGAATGACAGGATGCCGATCTCTAATTCAGCAATCCTCGTTTTTTAACCCCCGCCTGTCGTAAACGACAGCGCTGGCGTTAAGCGGCTATATTCTACTCGTAGCCGCCTGTTATCGCAAGACAGGCGCAATCAGGCCGGGTATTCAACCACCAGACGACGCGGCGCAACGCGGCCTTCGTCATCGATTTCACCCATGCCGATAAACGCCGCCTCTTCACCTTCCGTAACGCGCACCAGACCCTGCTGAGGTGCCTGCGCCGCACGTACCGGCTGACCTTGCTTGAAATACGCCGCCGTTACCGTCGGAATATTAACGATCGGGAAATCCGATGCCGGGCTGTCCATCGGCATTAAGAGTGGATCCAGCAGATCGGCTGCCGGAATACCCTGCTGCTCAGCCTGCTCAACCAGCGCAATCAACTGCTCCAGCGTCACCATCCGCTCAACCGGATAACGGCTTACCGCCAGTCGACGCAGATAGATGACGTGGGCACCACAGCCCAGCTTTTCACCCAGATCATCGATGATGGTACGGATATAGGTGCCTTTTGAGCAGTGGATCTCGAGCTCAAGTTCATCGCCTTCATGGCGAATAAACAGCAGCTCGTAAACCGTAATCGGGCGCGCCTCACGGGGCACCTCAATACCCTGTCGGGCATATTCATACAGTTTTTTGCCCTGGTACTTGAGGGCCGAATACATCGACGGTACCTGCTGCGTCTCACCGCGGAAGCCATCAAGCGCCGCAGCCAGTTCCTGGGCGCTAAACGCAACCGGACGCTCTTCCACCACCTGACCATCGGCATCCGAGGTATCGGTGCGCTGGCCCAGCCGGGCAATCACGCTGTAACGTTTGTCAGAGTCCAGCAGGTACTGGGAAAACTTGGTCGCTTCACCGAGGCAGACCGGCAGCATACCGGTCGCCAGCGGATCCAGCGCACCGGTATGACCCGCACGGTTAGCGTTATACAGACGTTTTACTTTCTGCAGCACGTCATTACTCGACACGCCCTGCTGTTTATCCAGCAGCAGCACGCCGTGCACGTCGCGACCGCGACGACGAGGACGACTCATTAGTCCTCCTTGTTATCGTCCGGGTTCACACGACGCTCATCGTCATGTTTCACCACGCTGGTCACCAGGTTGGACATGCGCATCCCTTCTACCAGCGAGTTATCGTAGAAGAAGGTCAGTTCCGGCACGATACGCAGACGCATCGCTTTGCCCAGCAGGGTACGGATAAAACCAGACGCATCCTGCAACGCTTTGATGCCCGCTTTTACGGAGGCTTCGTCTTTGTCGTTGAGGAAGGTAACGAACACTTTTGCATAGGCCAGATCGCGGGATATTTCGACACCGGATACGGTGGTCATCATCCCCAGACGCGGATCTTTAATCTCACGCTGCAGGATAATGGCGATCTCTTTTTGCAGCTCCTGAGAAACGCGCTGCGAGCGACCGAATTCTTTCGCCATAATAGATTCTCCAGATAAAGACAAAAAAGGGGCCAAAAGCCCCTTTTAAAATTTAATGCCGGGTGGCGCTTCGCTTACCCGGCTTGCAAGCGTTCGTCAGGCAATAGTACGTTGGATTTCGATGATCTCGAACACTTCGATCATATCGCCAGTGCGCACGTCGTTGTAGTTCTTCACGCCGATACCACATTCCATGCCGTTACGGACTTCGTTAACGTCATCTTTGAAGCGGCGCAGGGACTCCAGCTCGCCTTCATAGATAACCACGTTGTCGCGCAGGACGCGGATCGGGTTGTGGCGTTTAACCACGCCTTCGGTAACCATACAGCCTGCGATGGCGCCGAATTTCGGTGATTTGAACACGTCACGGACTTCAGCCAGACCGACGATCTGCTGTTTCAGTTCCGGAGACAGCATGCCGCTCATGGCCGCTTTCACTTCGTCGATCAGATTATAGATGACGGAGTAGTAGCGCAGATCCAGGCTTTCAGATTCGATTACGCGACGCGCAGAGGCATCAGCACGCACGTTGAAGCCAACCAGAATCGCGTTGGACGCGGCAGCAAGCGTGGCGTCGGTTTCGGTGATCCCACCTACGCCGGAACCGATGATCTTCACTTTCACTTCGTCGGTAGACAGCTTCAGCAGTGAATCGGAGATCGCTTCCACGGAGCCCTGCACGTCGGCTTTCAGCACCACGTTCACTTCGTGAACTTCGCCTTCGGTCATGTTGGCAAACATGTTTTCCAGCTTGGATTTCTGCTGACGCGCCAGTTTGACTTCGCGGAATTTGCCCTGACGATACAGTGCCACTTCACGCGCTTTCTTCTCGTCACGTACGACGGTCACTTCATCACCCGCAGCCGGAACGCCGGACATGCCGAGGATTTCCACCGGAATGGACGGACCCGCTTCGGTCACTTCGCGACCCAGTTCGTCACGCATCGCACGCACGCGGCCGTATTCGAAGCCACAGAGAACGATATCGCCTTTGTTCAGCGTACCTTCACGCACCAGAACAGATGCTACCGGACCACGACCTTTATCCAGGAAGGATTCGATAACTACACCGCTGGCCATGCCCTGACGAATCGCTTTCAGCTCAAGGACTTCAGCCTGCAGCAGGATTGCGTTCAGCAGGTCATCGATACCGGTACCAACTTTCGCAGAAACCGGGATGAACTGCGCTTCGCCGCCCCACTCTTCCGGCATAACGCCGTACTGAGAGAGTTCGTTTTTAACGCGATCCATATCCGCTTCAGGTTTATCGATCTTGTTCACTGCAACCACCAGCGGAACCTGCGCCGCTTTCGCGTGCTGGATAGCTTCGATGGTCTGCGGCATCACGCCGTCGTCTGCAGCAACAACCAGAACAACGATGTCCGTTGCCTGCGCACCACGAGCACGCATTGAGGTAAATGCGGCGTGGCCCGGGGTATCGAGGAAGGTCACCATACCGTTGTCGGTCTGAACGTGGTAAGCACCGATATGCTGGGTAATGCCGCCCGCTTCGCCGGAGGCGACTTTGGTGGAGCGGATGTAGTCCAGCAGAGAGGTTTTACCGTGGTCAACGTGACCCATGATGGTCACAACCGGTGCACGCGACTCAGCCTGAGCCTCAACGCCGGTGTCACGGTCGCTCATCAGCGCTTCTTCCAGCTCGTTCTCACGACGCAGGATAACTTTGTGGCCCATCTCTTCGGCAACCAGCTGTGCGGTTTCCTGGTCGATGACCTGGTTAATGGTGGCCATTGCGCCCAGTTTCATCATTGCTTTGATGACCTGAGAGCCTTTCACCGCCATTTTGTTTGCCAGTTCGGCTACGGTGACCGTTTCGCCAATGATGACGTCACGGTTAACGGCCTGAGCGGGTCTCTGGAAGCCCTGCTGCAGTGCGGAGCCTTTACGCTGCTTACCGCCTTTACCGCCGCGAACAGCCGCACGGGCTTCTTCACGATCGGCTTTAGATTCAGCGTGTTTGTTACCCTTTTTAGGACGCGGTGCTTTAGTCGCTGTGCGAGTACGTCCACGGCCGCCTTCAACTTCACGGTCGTTTTCGTCTTCAGCCTGGCGGGCATGCTGGGAAGTGGTGACGTGATAATCGCTCTTATCCTCTTCACCCTTCGCTTTTTCTTGCTCAGCCCAAACGCCTGCGTTTTCCTCAGCCATACGACGCGCTTCTTCTGCTACGCGGCGTGCCTCTTCTTCCAGTTTGCGACGAGCCTCTTCTTCCGCTTTGCGCTTAAGTTCCTGCGCTTCTGATTCACGGCGTGCCTTCTCGGCCTGGGCTGTCCTGGTTACTTCGTCAGTATGTTGATTGCTCAATTTGCTATTTTCCGCAGCTTCGCGTTTCGCTGTATCAGCGGTTTCGCGTTTCGCTTTTTCTTCAGCATCGCGTTTTGCCTTCTCTTCGGCATCACGTTTTGCTTTTGCTTCGGCTTCACGTTTAGCAGTTTCCTCTGCTTCACGACGGGCCTTCTCTTCCGCTTCACGCTGCGCTTCTTCCGCGGCAAGGCGTTCTGCCTCTTGCGGATCGCGTTTTACAAAGGTGCGATTTTTGCGGACTTCTATCTGTACCGATTTACTTTTCCCACCGGTACCCTGAACACTTAAGGTGCTGCGCGTTTTACGCTGCAGCGTCAGCTTGTCAGGCGCCGAACCGTGTTCACGGTTCAGATGCGCCAACAGCGTCTGTTTTTCCTGGGCAGTCACAGAGTCTTCAGCGGACTTGCGGATCCCTGCATCAGCAAATTGCTGTACCAGGCGGTCCACAGAGGTCTGAATCTCTGCTGCCAGCGTTTTTACGGTTACATCAGTCATGCTGTTCCTTCCTGCTACAGTTTATTACGCTTCGTCGCCGAACCAGCAAATATTTCGCGCTGCCATGATGAGCTCACCGGCTTTTTCGTCGGTCATGTCTTCAATATCGCTCAGATCATCAACGCCCTGCTCGGCAAGGTCTTCCAGCGTACAAACACCACGGGCGGCCAGTTTGAAGGCCATCTCACGGTCCAGACCTTCCAGGTTCAACAAATCGTCAGCCGGTTTGTTGTCACCCAGACTCTCTTCTTTCGCCAGTGCCATGGTGGTCAGCGCGTTTTTCGCACGTTCACGCAAGGTCTCAACGGTAGCTTCGTCAAGGTCATCAATTGCCAACAGCTCTTTGATGGGGACGTAGGCCAGTTCTTCCAGCGAGGAGAAACCTTCTTCAACCAGCATCGTGGCGAAATCTTCATCGATATCGAGATAACGAGTGAAGGTATCAATCGCAGCATGCGCTTCCGCCTGATGCTTCGCCTGCAGGTCGTCAACGGTCATCACGTTGAGTTCCCAGCCGCTCAGCTGAGCAGCCAGACGCACGTTCTGACCGTTACGGCCAATTGCCTGCGCCAGGTTACCGGCTTCAACTGCGATATCCATGGTGTGCTTGTCTTCGTCAACCACGATAGAAGCAACGTCCGCCGGAGCCATCGCGTTGATCACGAACTGCGCCGGGTTGTCGTCCCACAGAATGATGTCGATACGCTCACCGCCCAGCTCGGTAGATACCGCCTGGACACGTGCACCGCGCATGCCCACACAGGCACCCACCGGATCGATACGCTTATCGTTGGTTTTCACAGCGATCTTGGCGCGGGAACCCGGATCGCGGGCAGCGGCTTTGATCTCGATGACTTCTTCACCGATTTCCGGCACTTCAATGCGGAACAGCTCAATCAGCATTTCCGGTTTGGAACGAGTGACGAACAGCTGCGCACCACGCGCTTCCGGACGAACGGCGTACAGCACACCGCGAATACGGTCGCCTGGACGGAAGTTTTCACGCGGCAGCATATCTTCACGCAGAATAACCGCTTCAGCGTTACCCGCCATCCCTTCTGATTTCACTTCCAGAGCGATGTTGTCACGGTTAACTTTCTTCACAACGCCGGTGACGATTTCACCTTCCTGATCGCGGAACTGGTCGACGACCAGAGCACGTTCAGCTTCGCGTACTTTCTGGACGATAACCTGTTTTGCCGTCTGGGTAGTGATACGGTCAAAGGTGACAGATTCGATCTGATCTTCAACATATTCGCCAGGGTTCAGGCTTTCGTCTTCAAAACGTGCCGCTTCAAGCGTGATTTCTTTGGTTGGCTGGGTCACTTCTTCAACAATCACCCAACGACGGAAGGTATCGAAGTCACCGCTTCTGCGATCGATCTCTACGCGAACTTCGATCTCTTGTTCATATTTTTTCTTGGTCGCCGTAGCCAGTGCGCTTTCGAGCGCTTCGAAAATTTTCTCACGCGGAAGTGATTTTTCGTTGGAAACGGCTTCAACAACAGCCAAAATTTCTTTGTTCATCGGGGCCTTTCACCTCAATCCAGACTGTTAAAAGTGGGGAACCAGATTCGCCTTCTGGATATTACTCAGCGCGAACACTTCATCTTTGCCTTCAACTGTAACGGTAATCATCTCACCGTCCACCACTTTGATAATGCCCTGCCATTTGCGGCGGTTCTGAACCGCCATGCGCAGTACCACCGACACTTCTTCACCGAGGAACCGCTGATAGTGCTCTGCGGTAAACATCGGACGGTCGAGACCTGGCGAGGACACTTCCAGGTTGTACGCAACAGTGATCGGGTCTTCTACATCCAGGACAGCACTGACCTGGTGGCTCACCTCAGCGCAATCATCAACGTTGATGCCGTTATCACTATCAATATAGATGCGCAGTGTGGATGATCGACCGCGGACAAATTCAATGCCGACCAGCTCAAAACCGATAGCTTCAACGGGTGCCGTCAGCATCTCTGTTAATTTTTGCTCTAATGTGGACAAACCCACCCCCAAGACATAAAAAAAGGGCGTAAAGCCCAGTTATTCTGTAGTCAGATAACAAAAAACCCCGATAAATCGGGGCTTTATATAACTGAACCCTATAACCGCAAATGCGGTCTGGAGAACCTTCCGAAAGAATTTTTTCAAATCCAGCAGCAAAGGCTTAACGTCTTCACAGTATATTTGAAAAAGAACTTTATGGGAAAGTGGTTGCGGGGGCCGGATTTGAACCGACGACCTTCGGGTTATGAGCCCGACGAGCTACCAGGCTGCTCCACCCCGCGCCTGAAACGTGGCAAATTCTACGCGTTTTGAGGAGAATTTGCAAATAATGCTGGGATTTGGTACCGAAGACGGGACGTAAAATCGGTGTTCAGTATATTGATAGTGCCCCCCACCTGTCAACCCAACATAACGTAGTGTAAAGAGAGGGAAATTTTTACAAAAAATGCACACGTCTCTTCCGGTCATCGTCAAAAGATGATTAAATGAATACTCACTTATTTTGCATAAACATGCATCGAGAGCGAAAACGATCTCTTCTCAGTCAATCAAGCAGGGTTTTATTTTATGACGACGATTCTCAAGCATCTCCCGGTAGGACAACGTATTGGCATCGCTTTTTCGGGCGGCCTGGATACCAGTGCTGCGCTGCTGTGGATGCGACAAAAGGGAGCGGTTCCGTATGCATATACTGCGAACCTGGGTCAGCCGGACGAGGAAGATTATGA
>DATEKR010000018.1:0-7030 GCA_035277345.1 Enterobacteriaceae bacterium | reverse complement strand
CTTAAACAGGCGCAGCAGGAACTCTGTGACTGGCAAGGTCTTGGCACATCGGTAATGGAAATTAGCCACCGTGGCAAAGAGTTTATCCAGGTGGCAGAAGAGGCTGAGGCTGACTTTCGTGAACTGCTGAACATCCCCTCTAACTATAAGGTTCTGTTCTGTCACGGCGGCGGTCGCGGCCAGTTTGCCGGTGTCCCGTTGAATCTGCTGGGTGACAAAACCACCGCGGATTATGTGGATGCGGGCTACTGGGCGGCCAGCGCGGTAAAAGAAGCAAAAAAATACTGCGCACCTAACGTGATTGACGCGAAAACCACTGTTGACGGCCTGCGTGCGGTCAAACCGATGCGCGACTGGCAGCTGAGCGATAACGCAGCCTATCTGCACTACTGTCCGAACGAAACCATCGACGGTATTGCCATCGACGAAACGCCGGATTTCGGTGACGACGTCATCGTCACCGCTGATTTCTCCTCGACGATTTTATCCAGCCCCCTCGACGTGAGCCGGTTCGGCGTGATTTACGCCGGTGCGCAGAAAAATATTGGTCCGGCCGGTCTGACCCTGGTTGTCGTACGCGAAGATCTGTTAGGAAAAGCACATCAATCCTGTCCGTCGATCCTCGACTATAGCGTGCTCAACGATAACGACTCGATGTTTAACACGCCGCCGACCTTTGCCTGGTATCTCTCTGGCCTGGTCTTTAAGTGGCTGAAAGCACAGGGTGGCGTTGCCGTTATGGATCGCATCAACCAGCAGAAAGCTGACCTGCTGTACGGCGTTATCGATCGCAGCGATTTTTATCGCAACGATGTGGCGAAGGCCAACCGCTCCCGCATGAACGTGCCGTTCCAGCTGGCGGACAGCGCGCTGGACAACGTTTTCCTTGAGGAGTCTTTCGCCGCTGGCCTGCACGCCCTGAAAGGCCACCGTGTGGTCGGCGGGATGCGCGCCTCCATCTATAACGCAATGCCGCTGGCGGGCGTACAGGCGCTGACCGACTTTATGGTCGACTTCGAACGCCGCCACGGTTAACACCACTGTTTTTTTGTACCCCCGCCGCTGGACGCCGGGGGTTTTATTCTGTTTGTAGAGAGTGAAGTTTCATGGAATCCCTGACGTTACAACCCATCGCACGGGTAGATGGCACCATCAATCTGCCAGGCTCAAAGAGTGTCTCAAACCGTGCCCTGCTGCTTGCCGCATTTGCCCGTGGCACCACCGTCCTGACCAACCTGCTGGACAGCGACGACGTGCGCCATATGCTCAATGCGCTTAGCGCGTTAGGCGTGCACTACACCCTGTCAGCCGATCGCACCCGCTGCGAAGTGACCGGCGTCGGCGGCCCGCTGCAGTCCAGCGAGAAACTGGAACTGTTCCTCGGTAACGCAGGTACGGCGATGCGTCCGCTGGCGGCGGCGCTCTGCTTAGGGGCGGGCGATCTGGTACTGACCGGGGAGCCGCGCATGAAAGAGCGCCCGATTGGGCATCTGGTGGATGCGCTGCGTCAGGGCGGGGCGAAGATCGAGTATCTGGAGCAGGAAAACTATCCTCCTCTGCGCCTGTGTGGTGGTTTCACCGGCGGCGAAGTGAGCGTTGACGGCAGCGTCTCCAGCCAGTTCTTAACCGCGCTGCTGATGACCGCCCCCGTTGCACCGCAGGACACGGTCATTACTATTAAAGGCGACCTGGTCTCTAAGCCCTATATCGACATCACGCTGCATCTGATGAAAACCTTCGGCGTTGAGGTTGAAAACCAGCAGTACCAGCGCTTTGTGGTACGTGGCGGCCAGCAGTATCAGTCGCCGGGCGAGTACCTGGTGGAAGGTGATGCGTCGTCTGCTTCCTATTTCCTCGCAGCCGGTGCGATCAAAGGCGGCACCGTTAAGGTGACCGGTATCGGTCGCAACAGCGTGCAGGGCGATATTCGCTTTGCCGACGTGCTGGAAAAAATGGGTGCGACCCTGGTCTGGGGCGATGATTTTATTTCCTGTACCCGCGGGGAACTGAACGCCATCGATATGGATATGAACCATATTCCCGATGCGGCAATGACCATCGCCACCGCGGCGCTGTTTGCCAAAGGCACCACCACGCTGCGCAATATTTACAACTGGCGCGTTAAAGAGACCGATCGTCTGTTCGCGATGGCGACCGAGCTGCGTAAAGTGGGTGCGACGGTGGAAGAGGGCGAAGATTATATTCGCGTGACGCCGCCTGCTGCGCTGCAGTTTGCAGAAATCGGGACCTACAACGATCACCGTATGGCGATGTGCTTCTCGCTGGTGGCGCTCTCGGATACGCCGGTCACCATCCTTGATCCGAAATGCACTGCCAAAACCTTCCCTGACTATTTCGAACAGCTGGCGCGTATTAGCCAGCCTGCCTGATATCACGGGCTGATGTAAATCAGCCCGCCTTCCCGCGTAATTCTTCTACACTCAGCTGCAATAACGGCGTTATTCGCAAGCAATATTAACGGTCAGACGCATTGACGCGTATAATGCGCGGCGTTTACGTAACCTGCCTTGCTTGAAGGAGAATAAGATGGCGGCAATAGCCCCGGTAATCACCATTGATGGGCCAAGCGGTGCGGGTAAAGGCACCCTGTGCAAGGCGATGGCGGAAGCATTGCAGTGGCATCTGCTGGACTCGGGTGCGATCTATCGCGTGCTGGCGCTTGCCGCGCTGCATCACCATGTGGACGTGACTTCGGAAGAGATTCTGGTACCGCTGGCGGTTCACCTGGACGTGCGCTTTGTCTCGACGGACGGCAGGCTGGAAGTGATCCTCGAAGGTGAGGATGTCAGCGGTGAGATCCGCACCCAGGAAGTGGCTAATGCCGCTTCGCAGATCGCGGCATTCCCTCGCGTGCGCGAAGCGCTGTTGCGCCGTCAGCGCGCTTTCCGTGAAGCGCCGGGCCTGATCGCCGACGGCCGTGACATGGGCACCGTGGTGTTCCCCGACGCGCCGGTGAAAATTTTCCTCGATGCCTCATCGGAAGAGCGAGCCCAGCGCCGTATGCTTCAGTTGCAGGAGAAGGGCTTTAATGTTAACTTTGAAAGCCTTTTGTCTGAGATAAAAGAACGTGACGACCGTGATCGTAATCGTCCCGTGGCGCCGCTTGTTCCCGCTGCCGATGCTTTAGTTCTGGATTCAACCAGTTTAAGTATTGAGCAAGTGATTGAAAAAGCGTTACACTACGCGCGCCAAAAATTGGCTCTCGCATAAAGCGACCGAATTTGCAGTACCCCCGCAGCAACGGAATGTTAGCGGGTATGTTAAACAACCCCATCCGGCATGGAGCCAGGTGGACGTTAAATATGAAACCTGAAGATTAAACATGACTGAATCTTTTGCTCAACTATTTGAAGAATCCTTAAAAACCATCGAAACCCGTCCGGGTTCCATCGTTCGTGGTGTTGTTGTTGCTATCGACAAAGATATCGTACTGGTTGACGCCGGTCTGAAATCTGAGTCCGCCATTCCGGCTGAGCAGTTCAAAAACGCCCAGGGCGAGCTGGAAATCCAGGTTGGTGACGAAGTTGACGTTGCTCTCGATGCAGTAGAAGACGGCTTCGGCGAAACCCTGCTGTCCCGTGAAAAAGCTAAACGTCATGAAGCTTGGATCACGCTGGAAAAAGCTTACGAAGAAGCTGAAACTGTCGTCGGTGTTATCAACGGCAAAGTTAAAGGTGGCTTCACTGTTGAGCTGAACGGTATTCGCGCGTTCCTGCCAGGTTCCCTGGTCGACGTTCGTCCGGTTCGCGACACGCTGCACCTGGAAGGCAAAGAGCTTGAGTTCAAAGTAATCAAGCTGGACCAGAAGCGTAACAACGTTGTTGTTTCCCGTCGTGCCGTTATCGAATCCGAAAACAGCGCAGAACGCGATCAGCTGCTGGAAAACCTGCAGGAAGGCATGGAAGTTAAAGGTATCGTTAAGAACCTCACTGACTACGGTGCATTCGTTGATCTGGGTGGCGTTGACGGCCTGCTGCACATCACTGACATGGCCTGGAAACGCGTTAAGCATCCGAGCGAAATCGTCAACGTGGGCGACGAAATCACTGTTAAAGTGCTGAAGTTCGACCGCGAACGTACCCGTGTATCCCTGGGCCTGAAACAGCTGGGCGAGGATCCGTGGGTTGCTATCGCTAAGCGTTACCCGGAAGGCACCCGCCTGACTGGCCGCGTGACCAACCTGACCGACTACGGCTGCTTCGTTGAAATCGAAGAAGGCGTTGAAGGCCTGGTGCACGTTTCCGAAATGGACTGGACCAACAAAAACATCCACCCGTCCAAAGTTGTTAACGTTGGCGACGTAGTGGAAGTGATGGTTCTGGATATCGACGAAGAACGTCGTCGTATCTCCCTGGGCCTGAAACAGTGCAAAAACAACCCGTGGCAGCAGTTCGCGGAAACCCACAACAAGGGCGACCGTGTTGAAGGTAAAATCAAGTCTATCACTGACTTCGGTATCTTCATCGGCCTGGACGGCGGCATCGACGGCCTGGTTCACCTGTCTGACATCTCCTGGAACGTTACAGGCGAAGAAGCAGTTCGTGAATACAAAAAAGGCGACGAAATCGCAGCAGTTGTTCTGCAGGTTGACGCAGAGCGCGAGCGTATCTCTCTGGGCGTTAAACAGCTCGCAGAAGATCCGTTCAACAACTGGGTTGCTGTGAACAAGAAAGGCGCTATCGTAAACGGTAAAGTGACTGCAGTTGACGCGAAAGGCGCAACCGTAGAACTGGCCGACGGCGTTGAAGGTTACCTGCGTGCTTCTGAAGCATCCCGTGACCGCGTTGAAGACGCAACTCTGGTTCTGAACGTTGGCGACGACGTTGAAGCTAAATTCACCGGTGTTGATCGTAAGAACCGCGCAATTAGCCTGTCTGTTCGTGCTAAAGACGAAGCTGATGAGAAAGATGCAATCGCTACTGTTAACAACAAACAGGAAGAAGGCAACTTCTCTAACGCGATGGCTGAAGCGTTCAAAGCAGCTAAAGGCGAGTAAGTTACTCCCTGACTTTCGGGCTGTAGCGGGTCGCTTTGCTACCCTTGCAGCCTGAAGGTTGAAGAGTTACTTGACAGATTGCAGGATTCGTCCTGTAATCAAGCACAAAGGGCGGCTTTTTGCCGCCCTTGTTTGATGCTGTTAGCGAAATTCACGATCGGGAAACCGGAGGAAACATGACCAAGTCAGAGTTAATCGAAAGACTTGCAAGCCAGCAATCTCATATCCCGGCGAAAGCGGTGGAAGATGCGGTAAAAGAGATGCTTGAGCATATGGCCTCTACACTCGCACAGGGCGAGCGTATTGAAATCCGCGGTTTCGGCAGCTTCTCCTTGCACTATCGTGCTCCGCGCACCGGGCGTAACCCGAAAACCGGCGATAAAGTGGATCTGGAAGGTAAATACGTTCCGCACTTCAAGCCAGGTAAAGAACTGCGCGATCGCGCCAATATTTACGGTTGAGTTCTGTGGCGGGCAGTCGCCCACAGGATCTGGACCTTATGAACAAAGCACCTGACCGGGTGCTTTTTTCTTTTCTGCCCCGCTCGCACTTCTCTCCGACGATGCTGCAACGACAACGAAAGTTTGCAGCGCGTTACGCACACTGAATAATTCTCCGCCGACAGGGCGCAGCCGAGGCGCGATACTCCCGCTAACAGGAGGAATCGATGCCGCTGCCGCGACTCTGTATCTGCATTATTACCGGCATACTGCCGCTATTCTGGCTACCGACACTGCCCGCGTTCTGGACCATTATTGTGGTGCTGGGTAGCGGTTTTGTCCTTGCAGCAATGCCGCTATCCGTTCTGCGCTACGTCGGATTCACGACCGTTTTCTTCGGCTGGGGGCTACTGGCCGCGTATGAAGTGGTGCAGCCTGCCGAAACCCTCGCGGGCCGCGACCGTCAGGTTGAGGTCAGCATCGCCACCACGGATGGCGTCGGTAAACACGAAGGCTTTATCATCCGGCACGATGGCAGGCGTTTGTTTCCGGCGCCCGGCGTTAAGCTCTACAGCGATGCGTTGCCGGAGCCTGTCTGCGGCGGCCAGCGCTGGGCGATGACTCTGCGCCTGCGTCCGGTGCATAGCCAGCTTAACGAAGGTGGTTTTGATGGCCAGCGCTATGCGCTGTCGCAGAACAAACCTGTCACGGGTCGTGTTCTCAGGGCCCGTTTGCTTGACGGCCGTTGCAGTTTACGTGCCCGTTATCTTGACTCGCTGAGCACCACGCTTGAGGATTACCCCTGGAAGTCGGTGATCCTGGCGCTGGGTATGGGTGAAAGGGTCGCGCTGTCGACAGAGATAAAATGGCTGATGCGCCAGACCGGGATCGCTCATCTGATGGCGATTTCCGGCCTGCATATCGGGCTTGCCGGGTCGCTGGGATGGCTGCTGGCACGTGCAGTGCAGTTCTTTTTACCCAGTCGCTGGATCCGCTGGTTTATTCCGCCGCTGCTCGGCCTGGCCGGTGCGATCCTGTATGCCACATTAAGCGGTTTACAGCCTCCGGCACTGCGGACCATTGTCGGGATGAGCCTGTGGATGCTGCTGCGCCTGAGCGGCGTACAGTGGAAGGCCTGGCAGGTGTGGCTGTGCTGTATCGCCGGGATCCTGGCGGTTGATCCGCTGGCGATACTCTCCGATAGCCTGTGGCTGTCGGCACTGGCGGTGGCGGCGCTGATTTTCTGGTTTCAGTGGCTGCCGTTTGTGCATATGCACGCGGCATGGGGCCTTAACGCGCTGAAAGGGCTGGTGTATATCCAGCTGGGCATGACGCTGCTCCTGCTGCCGATGCAGGTGGCTCTGTTTCACGGTGTCAGTCTGACATCAATGCTGGCAAACCTGCTGGCGGTGCCGCTGGTCACTTTTGTGGTGGTGCCGATTATCCTGGCTGGAATGATACTGCATCTGTCCGGTCCGACCGGGCTGGAGCAGCTGGCCTGGTATCTGGCGGATCGCCTGCTGGCGCTGATGTTTTATCTCCTGTCGCTGCTGCCTGACGGCTGGCTTAGCCT
>DATEKR010000017.1:0-6954 GCA_035277345.1 Enterobacteriaceae bacterium | reverse complement strand
GGATAGACGTCTTCTCCGAACGGCAGGCAAAGGTCGCGGGCGGTGCTGTGCCAGTGGACCGCATCCTCGTCAAAGCCGTAGAAAGGGGTAAGGTCGAAACCGCCGCCAAACCACCAGACCGGATCGGCGCCCGGCTTTTCCGCAATAAAGAAGCGCACGTTAGCGTGGCTGGTCGGGATATACGGATTATGCGGATGCACCACCAGCGAGACGCCCATGGCTTCAAAGCTGCGGCCCGCCAGCTCCGGGCGATGGGCCGTCGCCGAGGCGGGTAGCGCATCGCCATAGACGTGGGAGAAGTTCACCCCGGCCTGTTCGAAGATCCCGCCGTTGCGCAGTACCCGGCTGCGTCCGCCGCCGCCGGCCTCACGCTGCCAGTTATCTTCAATAAAGGGCTGGCCATCCACCGCCGCAAGTTGCTGGCAGATTCGGTCCTGCAGCTGCAGCAGGAAGGCTTTAACCTGTTGGGCGTCGGGCTTCATGATTAACCTTTCTTCGTATGGGCTTTGTGGTTATCGAACCAGTTAAAGTAGCTGATCACCCCGGAGGCGATGGCACTGGCGATTTTCTGGCGAAACGCGGTGGTGCCGAGCAGCTTCTCTTCCGCCGGATTGGTGATAAACGAGGTCTCGACCAGCACCGAAGGGATCGACGGGGATTTCAGCACCACAAAGGCCGCCTGTTCCGTGCCCCGGCTGTGCAGGCGATGCACCGGCTTTATCTTCTTCAGAATATGCGAGCCGAGGGTCAGGCTGTTTTTAATGGTGTCGGTCTGGACCAGGTCGAACAGCACCTGCTGCAGTAAATGGTCCTTATCCTGCGCTTTTTTCCCGGCTTTCTCATCGGCGGCGTTTTCACGCTCCGAGAGGTATTTTGCCATGGCGCTACTGGCCCCACGGTTGGAGAGGGCAAAAACGGAGGCACCCGCCGCGCTTGGGTTGGTGAAGCCGTCGGCGTGGATAGACATAAATAGATCCGCGCCGTGCTGATGGGCAATTTCAACCCGGTCATACAGAGGAATAAAGGTATCGTCGCCGCGGGTTAAGCGGGCGTCAATGCCGTTATTGCGCAGGATAGTGCGGACATTTTTGGCTATCGCCAGCACCACGTGTTTCTCTTTCGAACCGTTCGGGCCAATCGCGCCAGTGTCGATGCCGCCGTGGCCCGGATCGAGCACTACGATGCGCTTGCCTCCGGATTTTTTGGCAGGCGTGCTGTGGCCGTTACCGGTTTTTAAGGCCGGTTCACGGGCGAGTGCGCTGGCGGCGCCCGACAGGGTCAGAGCGGCAAGCCCGGCTTTCAGAACCTGGCGGCGCGATGCGAGTGTTTTTAGGGGTTTGAATGTGCTCATACAGCCTGGTTGTAA
Source organism: Enterobacteriaceae bacterium (assembly GCA_035277345.1). Lineage (GTDB taxonomy): Bacteria > Pseudomonadota > Gammaproteobacteria > Enterobacterales > Enterobacteriaceae > BIGb0383. The sequence goes on along the minus strand of DATEKR010000017.1, from coordinate 5,588 downwards.
ACATGAGGTCCCGATGTTATATCGTATCGCCTTTTACGTTGCGACACGTGTTGCAGATAATTGTTTTACTTTTCATTTCAATACGTGACTGTGCATTATTATGCCATTTTTTAACGCGTTTTTCGCGGGATATTGGCTAAGCCGCTACTTCGCGCCATAATCACTGTTTTAAGAGCCGAAAAGGTGGGTAATACCATGGAGATACGCGTTTTTCGCCAGGAAGATTTCGAGGAAGTGATCACCCTGTGGGAGCGCTGCGATCTGTTGCGTCCATGGAACGATCCGGAAATGGACATTGAGCGCAAAGTTAACCACGACGTCAGCCTGTTTCTGGTGGCGGAGGTCAACGCTGAAGTGGTTGGCACGGTGATGGGGGGCTATGACGGCCATCGTGGCTCGGCGTACTACCTCGGCGTTCACCCGGAGTATCGTGGGCGCGGGATTGCTAACGCCCTGCTGAATCGGCTGGAAAAGAAGCTGATCGCCCGTGGCTGCCCGAAAATTAATATTATGGTGCGTGAAGATAACGACGTGGTACTGGGGATGTACGAGCGCCTGGGTTATGAAACCGCTGACGTGCTGAGTTTAGGTAAGCGCCTGATCGAAGATGAAGAGTACTGAGTTTCTGCCCTCGGATTACGACGCCCACGGGCGTCTGCGTTTGCCGCTATTGTTCTGGGGCGTGCTGCTGCTACAGGCGCGCACCTGGGTGCTGTTTGCCATTGCCAGCGCGTCCCGCGACAGCGGCAACGCACTGCTGACCCTTTTTTATCCCGACCACGATAATTTCTGGTTTGGCCTGCTGCCCGGCGTGCCTGCGGTGCTGGCTTTTCTGCTGAGCGGTCGCCGTCATGGTTATCCCCGCCTGTGGGCCGCATTTTATCCGCTGCTGCTGGTGGCCCAGCTGGCCCAGCTAGTGTGGCTGCCGCTGATGTGGCTTAACGGCGAGCCGCTCTCCGGCACGGGACTGGCGCTGCTGGGGCTGGATCTTTTTGCGCTCTGGTGGCTTTGCAGCAACCCGCGTTTACGGGCCGCGTTTCGGGTAAGTGCAGATTAAGGGCACTTTTTCCCGGAACGGCACTCCAACAGGCGTTGAATAAATTAAAAGGAAGTCTGAATGAAATCGCTGCGTTTACTTGTCTGCGCGCTGCCGCTGGCCTTAACCGGCTGCTCCACCCTCTCCGCCGTTAACTGGTCTGCGGCCAATCCCTGGAACTGGTTCGGTTCGTCGACGGAAGTCAACGAGCAGGGCGTCGGGGCGCTGACGTCAACGACGGCGCTGGAAGAGAGCGCCCTCAACGACGCGCTGGACGGGGATTATCGCCTGCGCAGCGGGATGAAAACCGCCGACGGTAAAATCGTGCGCTATTTCGAAGCGCTGAAAGACGACAAGGTCGCGCTGGTGATTAACGGTGAGAGCGGAACCGTAAGCCGTATCGAGGTGCTGGAGGAGGGGATTGCCACCGCCAGCGACGTTAAAATCGGGACGCCGTTCAGCGATGTGTTTGATAAGGCGTTTGGCCACTGCGTCAGCGCGACCGGGGACGATATCGGTTCGGTACTCTGTAAAGCGCCCTATAGCCAGCATATCAGCTATCTTTTCAGCGGCGACTGGCGCGGACCGCAGGGCCTGATGCCGCCGGATGACACCCTGAAAACCTGGACCATCAGCAAAATTATCTGGCAGCGATAATTTGCTTTCAAACAAATCGCTGCGCTGAAAAAACGGGTAGAATAGCGCCCATCAATGCCACGGTTGCGTGGCATCTTTTTTTCAGGAGAAGTGAAGTCATGTCTCAGGTTCAGAGCGGCATTTTGCCCGAGCATTGCCGTGCGGCGATTTGGATTGAAGCAACCCTGACGGGCGATATCGACGCCCTTCGCGCGGGCTGCCGCGTGTTTATCGACAGCCTCGGCGGGCTGCAGGCGCAATTCCCCGACGCGCAGGCCGGTGCGGTGGTAGCCTTTGGCAATACGCTCTGGAAACAGCTGAGCGCGGGCGAAGGTGCCGACGAACTGAAAGACTTCCCGGCCTACGGCAAAGGTCTGGCGGCGGCGACCCAGCATGACGTGCTGATCCACATCCTCTCCCTGCGTCACGACGTGAACTTCTCTATCGCACAGGCCGCGCTGGCGGCGTTCGGCGATGCCCTGAAGGTCGAGGAAGAGACCCACGGTTTCCGCTGGGTGGAAGATCGCGATCTGAGCGGCTTCGTTGACGGCACCGAAAACCCGGCGGGTGACGAAAAACGCCGTGATGTGGCGGTGATTAAGGACGGCATCGATGCGGGCGGCAGCTATGTGCTGGTCCAGCGCTGGGAGCACAACCTGAAGCAGCTTAACCGCATGAAGGTCGAAGATCAGGAACTGATGATCGGCCGCACCAAAGACGCCAATGACGAGATTGACGGCGACGCCCGCCCGGTCACCTCGCATCTGACCCGTGTCGATCTGAAAGAAGAGGGTAAAGGCCTGAAGATTGTCCGCCAGAGCCTGCCTTACGGCACCGCCAGCGGAACAAACGGCCTCTACTTCTGCGCCTACTGCGCCCGCCTGTACAACATCGAGCAGCAGCTGCTGAGCATGTTTGGCGATACGGACGGTAAACGCGATGCGATGCTGCGCTTTACCCGCCCGGTGACCGGCGGCTATTACTTCGCGCCGTCCGTCGAGCGACTGCTGACGCTGTAAGCCTCTTTTGCATTCGCCCTCTCTTCAGGGGAGGGCATCTACCCCCATCGGCTTATTCTCTTTTTAACTTGCAAATCACCAAACGGTATATAAAACCGTTACTGCTTTCGCGTCCGTTATAAATATCATGCTCAGAGAGTCATCATATTAATTAAGGGTGCGCAATGGCCGTTAAATCACTGAAAAAAGGTTACCTGGTACTGGCAGCGTCTGTCCTGCTGGTCGCACAGGCGCAGGCAACCGAGCTGCTGAACAGCTCTTACGACGTCTCCCGCGAGCTGTTTGCCGCCCTTAATACGCCTTTTGAGCAGCAGTGGGCGCAAGAGAACGGCGGCGATAAACTGACGATTAAACAGTCACATGCTGGTTCGTCTAAACAGGCGCTGGCGATCCTGCAGGGCTTAAAAGCCGACGTTGTAACTTATAACCAGATTACCGACGTGCAGATCCTGCACGACAAAGGCAAGCTTCTCCCGGCCAACTGGCAGAGCAGGTTGCCGAATAACAGCTCGCCGTTCTACTCCACCATGGGCTTCCTGGTGCGCAAAGGGAACCCGAAGAATATCCACGACTGGAACGATCTGGTGCGCTCCGACGTGAAGCTGATTTTCCCTAATCCGAAAACGTCTGGTAACGCACGTTATACGTATCTGGCTGCCTGGGGCGCGGCTGACAAAGCGGACGGCGGCGATAAAGCCAAAACCCAGCAGTTTATGACCCAGTTTCTGAAAAACGTCGAGGTCTTTGATACCGGCGGCCGTGGGGCAACCACGACGTTCGCCGAGCGTGGCCTGGGCGATGTGCTGATAAGCTTCGAGTCGGAAGTGAATAACATCCGCAAACAGTACGAGGCTCAGGGCTTTGAAGTGGTGATCCCGAAAACCAATATTCTGGCCGAGTTCCCGGTCGCCTGGGTGGACAAAAACGTTGAATCTAACGGCACGGAAAAGGCGGCGAAGGCCTATCTGAACTATCTCTACAGTCCGCAGGCGCAGACCATCATCACCGATTACTACTACCGGGTGAACAACCCGGAAGTGATGAACAAGCTGAAGGATAAATTCCCGCAGACCGAGCTGTTCCGGGTTGAAGACCGCTTCGGCAGCTGGCCGGAAGTGATGAAAACCCACTTTAACAGCGGCGGCGAGCTGGACAAGCTGCTGGCGGCGGGGCGTAAGTAATGTTTGCAGGATCGTCTAAACGTGTGTTGCCCGGCTTTACCCTGAGCCTGGGCACCAGTTTACTGTTTGTTTGCCTGATACTGCTGCTACCGCTGAGTGCGCTGGTGATGCAGCTCTCTGAGATGAGCTGGTCCCAGTACTGGGAGGTCGTCACCAACCCTCAGGTGGTGGCGGCCTATAAAGTGACGCTGCTCTCCGCGTTTGTGGCGTCCATTTTTAACGGCATCTTTGGCCTGCTGATGGCGTGGATCCTTACCCGCTATCGTTTCCCGGGCCGGACGCTGCTTGATGCGCTAATGGACCTGCCGTTTGCGCTGCCGACTGCGGTCGCGGGTCTGACCCTGGCGTCCCTGTTTTCCGTCAACGGCTTTTACGGCCAGTGGCTGGCACATTTCGACATTAAAGTGACCTATACCTGGCTGGGCATTGCGGTAGCGATGGCCTTTACCAGCATCCCCTTCGTGGTGCGCACCGTACAGCCGGTGCTGGAAGAGCTGGGACCGGAATATGAAGAAGCGGCAGAAACGCTTGGCGCGACGCGTATCCAGAGCTTTTGCAAAGTGGTGTTGCCCGAACTTTCTCCGGCGTTAATGGCCGGTGTGGCGCTCTCATTTACCCGCAGTCTGGGTGAGTTCGGCGCGGTGATTTTTATCGCCGGGAATATTGCGTGGAAAACGGAAGTCACCTCCCTGATGATCTTTGTGCGCCTGCAGGAGTTTGATTATCCGGCGGCAAGCGCCATCGCCTCGGTGATCCTGGCGGCCTCGCTGCTGCTGCTGTTTTCCATTAACACGTTACAAAGTCGCTTTGGTCGGCGTGTGGTAGGTCACTAATGGCGGAAGTTACTCAATTGAAGCGTTATGACGCGCCCCGTATCAACTGGGGAAAATGGTTTCTGATTGGCACCGGGATGCTGGTATCGGCGTTTATCCTGGTTGTGCCCATGGTCTATATCTTTGCTAAGGCGTTCAGCAAAGGGCTGGCACCGGTTCTGCAAAACCTCAGCGATCCGGATATGCTCCACGCCATCTGGTTGACGGTGCTGATTGCCCTGATTAGCGTCCCGATTAACCTGGTCTTCGGCACGCTGCTGGCCTGGCTGGTGACGCGCTTTAACTTCCCCGGCCGTCAACTGCTGCTGACGCTGCTGGATATCCCCTTCGCTGTCTCGCCGGTGGTGGCGGGGCTGGTCTATCTGTTGTTCTACGGCTCTAACGGCCCGCTGGGCGGCTGGCTGGACGAGCATAACCTGCAAATCATGTTTGCCTGGCCCGGCATGGTGCTTGTCACCATCTTCGTGACCTGTCCGTTTGTGGTGCGCGAGCTGGTGCCGGTGATGCTAAGCCAGGGCAGCCATGAAGACGAAGCGGCGATTTTACTCGGCGCATCCGGCTGGCAGATGTTCCGCCGCGTCACGCTGCCGAATATCCGCTGGGCGCTGCTGTATGGCGTGGTGCTGACCAACGCCCGTGCGATTGGCGAGTTTGGCGCGGTGTCGGTGGTTTCCGGCTCTATCCGCGGCGAAACCCTGTCGCTACCGCTACAGATTGAACTGCTGGAGCAGGATTACAACACGGTCGGCTCCTTCACCGCCGCTGCGCTGTTAACGCTGATGGCAATTTTGACCCTGTTTTTAAAGAGTTTTGTGCAGTGGCGCCTGGAGAATCAGGAAAAACGCGCGCACCAGGAGGGAAATCATGAGCATTGAGATTGCCA
>DATEKR010000016.1:0-8235 GCA_035277345.1 Enterobacteriaceae bacterium | reverse complement strand
AGTGTCAGCCAGGGTGATCGCCAGGGAATACGGCTCTTCACCGGTAGAGGCCGCTGCGCTCCAGATCCGGTATTCACCACTCTTTTTGCGTGCGTGTTCCGCGAGGATCGGAAAATGGTGCGCCTCGCGGAAAAACGCCGTCAGGTTGGTCGTCAGGGAGTTAATAAACGCCTGCCACTCCGCGCTGTTCTGGTTCGCTTCCAGCATGCTCAGGTAGCGACCGAAATCATCCAGCCCGAGCGTACGCAGACGACGAACGAGGCGGTTGTACACCATGTCACGTTTATGGTCTGCCAGCACAATGCCCGCGCGCTGGTAAATTAACTGACATATCCGACGAAAGTGCGTGTCGGACAGCGCGAGGCGCTGTGTCATTTGCAACATTAATGACGTTTGCCCGTTGGGCAGCGATGTTGTCATAGCGCCTTCTTAACCACATATTCAGGTGACATAGGGTACTGCCTAAAGCGATACCTGTTCTTGTTGTAAAACACTGCTTTTATCCAGTTTAAATCGCATCAGTCACGCCGATGAAAATAACATCACCCATTTTTTTGTGAGTTTAGCGCAATCTCGTACCGGGTATCCGCCACATGAGAGGTCTGATTACCCCCTATTTTCACGGTTTCGACTCCCCGGTAGCGATAGATTAAAACGTCTCCCAGTTATCATCCGTCCCGCTGGCTGTCGCCGTACGCGGGCGATATGACGTCTCCGTCGTGCTCACATCCGCATTTCCTGAACGCCGGGACGTCGCTGATGTCGGGACTGAGCTCAGGCGGAACGCGGAAACGGCCTGCTTCAGACGACCCGCTTGTTCCTCTAACGCCGCCGCTGCGGCCGCAGATTCCTGCACCAGAGAGGCGTTTTGCTGCGTGACGCGATCCATTTCAGAGACGGCCAGCGCCACCTGGTCGATACCGCGACTCTGTTCATCCGACGCGGATGCAATTTCACCCATGATGTCGGTGACGCGCGTCACGGCGTTAACGATATCGGTCATGGTTTCTCCCGCGCTTTCTACCAGCACCGAGCCGGTATCAACACGTGAGACAGAATCTTCAATCAGCGCTTTAATCTCTTTCGCCGCCTGGGCACTGCGGCTGGCCAGGTTACGCACCTCACCCGCCACGACAGCGAAGCCGCGCCCCTGCTCACCGGCACGGGCTGCTTCGACCGCGGCGTTGAGCGCCAGAATATTGGTCTGGAAGGCAATACCGTCGATGACGCTGGTGATATCGGCAATTTTCTTCGAGCTTCCGGCGATCTCATGCATGGTTTTGACCACGCCATCGACCACTTTACCGCCGTGCTGCGCGGTTTCAGAGGCGCTTTTCGCCAGATGGGAAGCCTGACGTGCGTTGTCGGCGTTCTGTTTCACCGTAGCGGTTAACTCTTCCATGCTGGCCGCCGTCTCTTCGAGAGCGGAGGCCTGCTGCTCGGTACGCGAGGAGAGGTCGTTGTTGCCGGTAGCGATTTCCGTGGTGCCGGAGTAGATCGCATCCGAGCCCTGGCGCACGTTGGTCACGGTGGTGATCAACGACTGCTGCATATGCTCAACGCTTTCCGCCAGCTGGGTGATTTCATTTCGCCCGCTGACCTTCAGACGATGCGTCAGGTCGCCGCTGGCGATCTCGCGGATATGGCCGATCACCGCCCCTAACGGATTGAGTAGGATATGGCGAATGCCGTACCAGACCCCGACCAGCACGATCACCAGCGCCAGCGCCAGGATCGCCATCTGCCATTTTGCAAAGACGTAATCGTCGACGCTCTGGTCATACGCGGTGCGGTACAGTTCGCCGCTCAGCGTGGAGAAGCGGGTCATCGCCTCGCCCAGCCCGTTTTGCATTCCCTGCGTCGGCTGAGCAAAGTAACCATCCATGTTGCCGTTCTCAAGGAACTGAATCAGCTCCACCAGTCCGGCATGGTATTTCTGATAGCTGGCATCCAGGGCCTGACTCGCCTCTGCCAGCGAAGGCAGGACGGGGGTTTGTTTGAAGGCGTTATAGTGAGCAGCCGCCTCATCAAGAGTGACTTTGGCGTTTTTCAGCAGATCGTTTTTGGCGCTGCTCTGCTGGTTGTTAGCGTCCATCATCATACGCGCAGATGAACGGCTTAAGTTGATGCGCGTCTGCAGCATTAACTCCCAGGCTTTCCCCAGTTCAGTTTGCTGTGTGCGCAGGTCATTGGAAACCGCAAAACTCTGCTGGTTTTCTTTGAGCGACGAGAAAAAAAGACCACCAGAAATGAGCTGCAAAAGTGCGAAGACCACCAGCACCATCATCAGCAGAGTGACAACGCGAATACGGTTCAACATACAACACCTTCTCAATGACTTGTTAACGGTGTTATCGGCAGTCCTTAAGGGAACTTTACGTTAGGGAGCGCTAAATAATCACCGTGCGTCATATCAGAAAGCGATGTCTACGATCAGCGTATCAATATAGTCCCCACTGGCTGCTGGTGTAGCCTGGGTCGTTAAAACCTTCGCCGTGTAATTAAATGTCCGGGTCAGATTATCCGAACCCAGCGTCCCTTCCGTGCTGTTGCGCCGCTCGGTACCTGAACTGCCCCAGCGGTTGGTCGTGCTGCCCTTGTAAACATCGTAAGCCATTCTGGCGCTGCCGTTAACCATATAGCGTACGCCGCTGACGGCGTTAGCGCCGTTGTTAATACCGATTGTGTAGGCGCTACCCTTCGTGCAGTTGACGCTGATATTTTGCGAAATTGTGGGGAAATTCTTCACCAACGGCGCGCTGCCAAAGCTGACGGCTGGCGTGTTGATGGTCATGCAGTCGTTGGTCACCGTCAGGTTGACCTGTAAACTGCGGGGAATATTGGTTCCCACATCGCACAAGATCCCACCGATGGCACAGAGACGGTAGCCAACAAGCACATTCAGCGTAACCTGGTAGGAACCAGCGCTGACCTGTTGCCCGGGAACGGTCATAAAATAGAGCGGCACCGTATAGGTTCGGGAATTAAGCAGCCCCAACAAAACGTTTCCGGACCACGTATAGGTGCTGCCAATCGCCACTTCGCTATTTGTGGCGCAGCTCGCCTGACCGCATAAGCGTATTGGCACCACGTCACCGGTAGCGGTGTTGGTCATGGTCGCACGGGTGCCGGAAAAGGTGCTCGCACTGGCTAACTGCAGAGTGATGGTATCCGTACCCAGCAGGCTTAGCAGGCTGTCACAGGTCACCACCATATTGGAGGATGTCTCCTGGGCCGTGCTGTTTATCAATACCGATGTTTTACTGCCAAAGGAAGCATTGGCCATTACCGTCGTACAGGCGCTCCACGCTGAGGAGCTAAAACTGCCCACGATCAGTAAGAGCAACCAGTAAATTTTACGCATTATCGTTGCCCTCCCCGGCAGGTTAACGGCCCGTAGGTTTGCAGTTTGCGGTCCGGGTTTGGTGTTAGCGTCAGGGTGACGAAACAGGTTGAGCCATCGGGCGTAGTCACCCGAAGCGGATTCACATCGGCTAAATCTTCGAGGAACGCGATACCCTCATAACCCACCGGGGCGGGTGTATATTCTGCCAGCCAGACCCGGCTGCCCACAGGAAGTGCGTTTCCCTCTTCATCATGCAGAATAACGCTCGCCACCCTTTGTTGTTTCATCGGGAATTCAACCAGATAGCCACTGTTACGCCGTAACGCCACGCGTTTTTCCGTCTCCCGCAGCCGCGTATCAGCCGGCAAATCAAGTGCATTAATACTGTAGTTGGCCGGATAATAAGCCGACACGCCGCTAATTAATAAATAACCGTCGCGATCTGTTTTACCCACCTGCTGATTTTCATAGTTCACAGGCACATCAGGATGACCATCCGTGCTGATAACCACAAAGGCGTCGTTAATCTTATTGGCGGCAAACAGCTGCCCATCCATCACCACTAACGCCCCGGCAGCTTCTCCCCACCAGGTCATATCGCCACTCTCACCGTAGCCACCGCCCTGTAGTTCAATGGCGCTGTTGCGCCAGCCCAGCGACGCCTGTCTGTAATTTTGTGAGGAGGACTGGTTTGCCCAAGCCATATTCCAGCTGAAACCACCGTCGGTTGGCATGCTGTGGTTATAGTTAATACGCTGCGCATGGCCGGAATCAGGCGTATGCTCTGCCGTAACCGCGACACTGTCGAGATCGCCAATTGGGATCTGTAGCGACATGGCGACTGTCCAGTCTCCCACCTGCCTGTCGCGGCTACCGGAGAAATAGATACTGCTGTTGCCCCACAGGTTGCGGCTCCAGGAAAGATTAAGCAGTTCGGTTTTTTGATTGTCGTAGCTGCGCACACCGATAAACGCCGCCCCCAGGTTGCCGAAATCACCCAAATTGAGCGACAAAGAATACTGATCAACGCTGCGACTCAGGCTTACAATGGGGAGCTGGTTTTCATCATATCGCACGGGGGTATCATAAAGGGCGAGATTGCCAAAACCCCGTTCACGCCGGGTGTGCTGCGTGGCAATGCTGAAGGCCGACGTGCTGTACTGGTAACCCCAGTTAATTTGCTGCCCGCTGTCACCGCGCATTCTGCTCTGGGTAACAGCACCGTTCACCACGCCCAAATACCCAAGTTTGACCATCGCCCCACCGCCGCCAAGCACCAACTCCTCTGCCCCCTCGGCATGGGTTTCCAGCGTTAAATAGTCGGTAACACCATAACGCAGAGAGCCGCTCCCCGCCGCTGGACCGTAGTCAAAATTGCGAATGCCATAGTTACGACGCAGTTTACCCAGGGTGATCGAGCCGTCGCTCATGCCGGGTTTCAGAAGTTCACTGGCAACATAGAAAGGCAGTTCACTGCGCACCTGACGCCCCGAGGCATCGGTCGTGACCACCACGGCGTTACCTGAACCGTTGATATACGGCAGATTGGTCAGGGTAAAAGGGCCGGGCTGAAGCTGCGTCGAACCAGCACGGTAGCCGTCGATAAAGAGGTCGACCGCCGTAGGTACCGCGGCCTCTCCTGAAAAAACGGGTACGGGCCAGGTCACCAGGTCCGGTCGCAGCGAGAAATCGCGGCCATAGCGAATGCCGCCCATACGTACACTGTTGCTCCAGCTCAATGCATCGCTGATCACATCCCCGACATTCCATTCCGTAGCCTTGTCTTCGTCGGTAAAGAGCAGCGTGGTGTCGTAACGTATGTATTTTTCCGTCTGCATCGGTTCACCGGCGAGGTAGCGTCTGATAAACCCCGTCGACGAGACTGAACTGTTGTTATTAAAGTAGCGCAGTTCATGCCACACTGATGCCTGGCCGCTGCCATTCCCGGTGCGGCTAGTATAAAAATCATAATTAAGCAGCGCGCCCTGCCCGCTCATCGCTTCCACCCGCTGCGTTTCGTTCCCCAGCGCTGTCATGCGTTCTGGCAACCATTCACGCGGAACAAATAGCATCAGGCGCTGGGCGATTTCGTCATATTCCGTTCGCACATCCGGCAGGCGGTTAACGTTGACCTCTCCTTCTGGCAGTTTGTTCGACGGTAATCCCGCCTGTACCAAATCGCCACTGTCGACATAGAAGTCCCCCTGCCGCCGCGTGACCGGAACGACCAATTCCGTGTCGTAGTAATTCACCACCAGTCCGAGATGGTAGCGGGCCTGCTGATTGATCTCGTTGATATCCGGCGGCGGCGGTAACGCATCATCACCGGTTTCCGCGCGGCTACTGGTCGTGCTAACGAGCACTAGCAGCAAGGCGGACGCGGTTATTTGCCGGGCGCAGACTGCCATCTGGCGTCCCGCGCATTAACCGATGCTGACATTTCCGTTGGCTGTCTGGCGCCGGAGGGTAGCGGCCAGCGGCGTGATTCCCCAGGTAAGACGTAGCCAAGGAGACCATCCGCCAGCGTGAACTGACGTCCATTTTGCCGGACGCTAACTTTACTCAGCCTGACGTGTACATCTCCGTTATTGCTGATTTCCACAGCCGGACCTGCGCTATCGCTCACAACACGCCAGCGTAAGTTTTTCTGCTCCACCAGCGCGGGATGCGAGCCTTCGGAATACGTCGTAATCCCCTGCCCGTATGAGAAGAGCGGAATGGAGTAGCGCATCATTAGCTTCAGACCAATCTGGGCCTCTTTTTCATCTGCTGGCTGGGGGATCTCATCGACGATAATGCGGTAAGCCTGCTCAACTCCTGTGGGTAACGGAGATTGTCTTATCAGGCGTATCAGCTGTTTTTTACCTTTTTCAATACGTAAAATTGGCGGACTGGCGACCACATCCTGCTGGGATTCGTAGCGTTCAAATCCCCCTTCCTGGCGCCAGCGAACAATACGTACCTGCATTGTGGTGGCGCTGCTACCCTGATTTTCAATCCACAGTTCCGTGGCCTTACGATCAACCCCAAGCCAGGGGTCGATAGGCCATAGTAAGACCGTCGCCGCAGCATGTACTGTGCCAGCCATCAGGCCACACGCAAGTACCGCCGCCTTTAGCGCAGAGGATACGCCCAGATTCATTGTCCTTCTCCCTGAATTACCATGACAAGGTCACAGTAAGTTGATCGGTGTAGCTGCCCGCCGGGCTAAAGCCACTCAGTTGCGCGACGCCGTAAAGCGGCAGGCTTATATTGTTGCTATCGCTATAAGTGATGGAGACGTCCTGGTTGACGCCAATTTCAGCGTTCGCTGCCAGCGAACTGTTGCTGTAGAGTCGGTAGCCCACCAGTTGCGTCCCGCCACTGCGCTGCAGATTGCGAACGGTTGTGAAGTGTGTGCCACTATCAATACTCATTTTGAGCGCTACGCCCGGCGTACAGGCCAGCGACAGTGAACCATTGGGCACAAACTGCGTACTGACCTGCCCGGTTGCGACGCCGCTACGCGTACCGAAATTAAGCACGCCCAGCACACCACCGGTTCCGCTGGTGACAGAGCACCCCGGCACAATAGTGGCTTTGACCTGGAAGGACTGCGTGGTGATCGCCCAGGCGCTGCCACACAGGCTCAGTGCCACGACACCCTGAAAAAAGATAAACACAGTCCACCAGGTTCCCCGCGAGGAACCTGCGTGTTTTTTGCCCATACGACGTTAGTTGCTAGTAGACAACGCTGACACTAATAGTATCGGTGTATACTCCCGGTGCGACCGTCACGCTGTTACCGCCCCCCTGGATACGACCATAGAGGGTGTAGTTATTTACCCCACCGGTGGTGGATGTCGCAGCAATAGGTGCGTTGTTTGCAATTACGTTGTTAAAGCTGCTGTCACTATAGAGACTGTAAGCGACACCGGTGGTGCTGGCTGCATTCATCAGGTAGCGTGCTGGTGTGCCCGGCGTACCGATGGTTGTGGTCGGTGTGGCAACGTTCGTGTTACCGGTGACCTGTACGGTATAGTCTGTGGTTGTACACTGGATGGCAAAACTGTTGCCGCCGCTTGCACCGGTCAACTGGGTGGTAAGCGTCGAGAAAGTAGCAGGTTGCGTACCGAAGTTTAACGTACCGAAGTTAATCCCGTTCTGGCTGGGAGAGCCGTTAATCAGGCAGCCGTTGGTTAGCGTCAGGGACGCGGCGATGGTACCACTGCTGGTCACAGCCTGCGCCGTTTGTCCGCTCGCAATTATTGCGCATCCCGCGACGATGATAAGACGAAGTCTGTTCATAATGCCGTCTCCAGAAGAAGGTCTGTTAGGGTGTTTTTTGGATTAACCTCAATCTGTTAGCCTTCGTCAGACGACGTTATCCGGGCACCTATTGGCAAATTTAGTTTATGCATGGGGAATCGACCAATATCGGACTGGCCCTACGAGTTTGTGGTATTTATCGTTATTTTTCAAACTGATAAGAAATTTACTGCGTGAATAATAAACGGTTACAGAAGAATATATCCATTAATATGTGATCTGCATCACGATATATCGTCCGACATACAGCGCCAGGCACGAGCAAAAAAAACGCTCCCCTTGCGGAGAGCGCTTTGATAACGCGCTGCGGGCGATTAAGCCGCGCTGCTGGTCGCACTGTCGATCAGCGCCATTTCATCGCTGTTCAGCAGTTTTTCAATATTAACCAGAATCAGCATACGCTCGCCGAGCGCGCCCAGACCGGTCAGGTATTCGGTGGACATGGTCACCGCAAATTCCGGCGCAGGACGGATTTGATCGGAGGCCAACGACAGCACGTCAGACACGCCATCAACCACGATGCCCACAACGCGCTGGGTGAGGTTCAGTACGATGACCACGGTGTTGTCATCATACTCAAC
>DATEKR010000015.1:0-5381 GCA_035277345.1 Enterobacteriaceae bacterium | reverse complement strand
CTTCACCTAAGCTAGCCGATCTTTCCACATTTATTAAATATACAAAAGATCGCTCTACCGTATGGGTTTCAACAGCCATCAACACTGAAGCAGGCGGGCAAAGTTCGGGCGCACCGCTTTATGAAATATCAATGAATCTGTATGAATCTAAAATCCTTAGGCAAAAAATGATTCCGTCGCCCGAAGGGCGCACGAAGAATATGGAGTTTACGTTGTTGACCGATAAGACCGATATTGATCAGTCAACCGTCATTGCCCTCAACCACGGTCCTGTAGGTGATGAGGAAATATCTTTCCTGACAACCATTCCGATGCAATATATTAAGCCTTACCTCGGACCCCGGTAAACCACGTCTCAAGGCAGTCTGTCGATTAGCGGATAAAGCCTGATTGCCGCAGGTTCGGCTTTCTTGTAACCTTTCGCGTATATGTCTTCTATTTACCGGACCCACTATGACTGTTCAGGCTTCAAAAGATCCTCTGCATGGCGTTACGCTTGAGATGCAGGTCAACGCGCTGGTCACCCGCTACGGCTGGGCAAAACTGGGCGAGCTGATTAATATCAACTGCTTTAAAAAAGATCCCAGCGTGAAATCTAGCCTGACTTTCCTGCGCCGTACGCCCTGGGCACGTGCCGAAGTCGAAGCCCTGTATCTCGATTCGCTGAATGACGCCGCGCCGGCTCCGGCGGACGATCCCTGGGCTAACAGCCGCAATAAGGCACGCTAAGCACGATGAACAAGCCGGTTGCCGTTCTGATCGCTCTGCTGCTACTCGCCGGATGTGGCTCAAAGCCGACAACGTCGCTTGTTACACCTCCCCCGGCTAAGCAAAGCGTTCCGCAACAGCAGGATCCGGTTCGTGGCGTCTGGCTGACCACCGTTTCCCGGCTCGACTGGCCGCCGGTCGCATCAGTTAACCTTGCAGCCGAAAAACGCAAAAGCGTGCAGCAGCAGGCCCTGACCGACAAGCTGGATAAACTGAAAAGTCTCGGAATTAATACCGTCTATTTCCAGGTGAAGCCGGACGGCACCGCGCTCTGGCCATCAAAAATTCTGCCGTGGTCAGATATGCTCACCGGCACCATTGGCGAAGACCCGGGTTACGATCCGCTGCAGTTTATGCTTGATGAAGCGCATAAGCGCGGTATCCGGGTGCACGCCTGGTTTAATCCCTATCGCGTCTCGGTTAACACACGCCCTGCTACCGTCGCGGAGCTAAACCGTACGTTACCGCTGCATCCGGCCAGCGTTTTTGTTCTGCACCGGGACTGGGTTCGCACCGCAGGCAATCGCTATGTGCTGGATCCTGGCATTCCGCAAGTGCGGGACTGGATAACCAGCATCGTGGCGGAAGTCGTCGCCCGCTATCCCGTCGACGGCGTGCAGTTTGACGATTACTTCTATGCCGAAGCCCCCGGCTCAGCCCTAAACGACAGCCAGACCTTCCGCCAGTATGGCCAGGGTTTTGCGGCAAAAGCCGACTGGCGCAGACATAACACGCAGGCGCTGATCGAGCAGGTCTCGCGCACCATTAAACAGCTCAAACCCGATGTTGAATTCGGCGTCAGCCCCGCTGGCGTATGGCGTAATCGCGGCCAGGATCCGAACGGGTCCGCAACCCGTGGCGCAGCAGCCTATGATGAGTCCTATGCCGACACCCGGCGCTGGGTAGAACAAGGTCTGCTGGACTACATTGCTCCGCAGATTTACTGGCCTTTCGCCCGGGATGCGGCACGCTACGACGTGCTGGCAAAATGGTGGGCTGAGGTGGTTAAACCCACACGCACGCGGCTTTATATCGGCGTGGCACTCTATAAAGTGGGCGAGCCTTCAAAGATGGAGCCGGACTGGACGGTGAGCGGCGGCGTGCCGGAGCTAAAAAGACAGCTCGACCTCAACGAGTCCGTGCCGCAGATCCACGGCACGATCCTGTTCAGAGAAGATTATCTTAATCAGCCCCAGGCCCGGGATGCGGTGAGCTATCTGAGAAGTCGCTGGGGGAGATAATCAGCCGACCGCCGGCATTATACTGTGACATTCATAATGCCTTTTAAGGCCGCATACTGAATCAGCATAATGGTTTTGGCATCGACAATTTCGCCACGCTCTATCGCCGCCAGCGCATCGGACCAGGCCATCTCGACCACTTCGATATCCTCGCCCTCCTCCTTTACGCCACCGCCATCGCCGGTCAGCTGGCTGGCATCGTATTGTGCGATAAAGAAGCTGAGCTTTTCGGTTACCGAGCCTGGGCTCATATAGGCGTCAAACACCTTCTGAACCTGATCTATTCTGTAGCCGGTTTCCTCTTCCGCCTCGGCCTTGATACGTTCTTCCGGGGCCAGGTTATCCAGCAGTCCTGCGGGTACTTCGAGCAGAAAACCGTCGTGGCCGTTAACGTATAGCGGGCAGCGAAACTGGCGAGTCAGGATCAGCGTCTGGCGGTCGACGTTGTAGAGCAGGATCGCCGCACCGTTGCCCCGGTCGTAGACTTCACGCGTCTGACGCTGCCACTCTCCATCGCGGCGCGGAAAATCAAAGGTATATTTTTTCAGCAGATACCAGTCATCGGATAAAATCTCGCTGCCGATAATGCGTACTTTTGCACGTTCAGTTTGCATTTATGCTCCTCCGTCAGTAGATTCACTATACTAAGACGCAAAATCGTGCAATTTCAAGAAATATCGTGCAAAGGTACTCTACGCTATGCTGACCTCACAACGTAAAAAGCTGATCCTCGAAAAGCTGGCTCTCGCCGGGCAGGTGCAGTCCCGCCAGCTCAGCGAAGACTTTGGTGTCTCAGAAGATACGGTTCGTCGCGATCTGCGGGAACTGGCGGCGGAGGGACAGCTTCAGCGCGTTCACGGCGGCGCGCTGCCTGCCTCTGCGGCCACCGTGACCTTCGCCGAACGTAAAACCCTGCAGCTGGACTCAAAGCGCATCGTTGCCCGTAAAGGTGCCGGGTTGATCGAATCAGGTCAGGTGGTGATGATCGACGGCGGGACAACCACCAGCGAAATGATCGCCTGTCTGCCCCGGGATCTGGCCTTTACCGTTATCACCCACAGCCCCGGCATCGCCGTCGGTCTGGCTGACTATCCCCTGATAGAGGTGATTATGCTGGGTGGTCGTCTGTATAAACACTCTCTGGTGGCGGTGGGTGCCAGTGCCATTGAAGCGATGGCCAACGTGCGGGCGGATCTCTTTTTTATGGGCGTGACGGGGATCCATGCCGAAGCGGGCCTCAGCACCGGCGACTATGAAGAGTCGTGTATCAAACGTGCGCTCGCCGCCCGGGCGGCGGAAACGGTGGTGCTCGCCTCCGCTGAGAAGATCAACCGGGCTTCCGCCTGGGTCATCGGAGATATCTCTCTGGTCAATACGCTGGTGGTTGAAGCCTCAACGGATGATGCAGACCTGGAGCGCTTTGCCGCGAAAGGCGTGGCGATTGTGAAAGCCTGATCGGGAGAGCATCTTCTGGATAGTTTTTAGAAACCCGACAGGGCCTTCTTTATTCTGTTGCCAGAAAAGGCGAAGAAAAGGCAATAATACAAAGGATTAGCACCCGGAAAACAGATCAGAATAGCAGGATATCCGACCTCTGTAAGGAGTCCTCTGTGATCAGAACGTTCTGCTGCGCGATCGCCATGTCAATGCTGGTTCCTGTTGCCTGGAGCGCTATCCCTGCCCCTGTCACACTCTCCATTGAAGGCATGAGCCCCACTTTTGATAACGGATTGCTGAGAGTGTCCTTTAATGATGACGCCAGCGCACGCCAGATACGCGTCGACGGAACGGAGCTGGTAGCCTCCCTCTCCGGAGCGGCCCGCGACCCGAGCCGTACCCGAAGCGCCTATCTTGACTATCACTCTGGTGGCGTTAAGGATTTTAAACCCGAACGCCTACAGGTGATCGCACAAACGCCGGAGATGGCGCATATCGCCTGGGTAAGTGAGCAGAATGGACTCCTGCGTCTTGAGTATCATCTTATTATGCGCAAAGGCGTTAAGGGCATTTATAGCTACGTCGTTGCGGAAAATACCGGACCGAAAACCGTAAAGGTGAGCGAATTACGCAACGTCTACCGTTTTGACCCCTCCCGGCTGGACCATCTCTACAGCGGAGAACAAACCGCCCGTCCTGAGCGCTACGCCGCGCTGGAACAGCTGCCGAAAATACAGGATGAAACCTGGCGCCTGCCGGACGGTTCAATTTACTCAAAGTATGATTTTGCGGGCTATCAGCGTGCGCAGCCCTTCTGGGGCGTTTATGGACACCGCCAGGGCGCATGGCTGATTCATGCCAGCGGAGAATACTTTTCCGGTGATGCGCAAAAACAGGAGCTGCTGGTCCATCAGGACGCCATTATTCTTAACTATTTGACCGGAGCGCATTTCGGCACGCCCGATATGATGGCGCCACCCGGCTGGAAGAAACTTTACGGTCCCTGGCTCCTGTATTTCAACCAGGGCGATAGCGAACAGATGTTCAGGGACGCGAGGAGGCAGGCCTTCAGCGAGCAGGTTTCCTGGCCCTACCGCTGGCTTACCGATACGCGTTACCGCCAGGAGCGCACCCGGGTGACGGGTAGCGTCAAAGCCGACTATCCGGTCACTGTTCAGCTCTCTTCTTCGCAGGATGAGCGCGTGGACCAGCAAACGCTCGGCTATGTTTATGCCGCCAGGGCTGATACTCAGGGGCTTTTCCATATTGATGGAGTCCCGCCCGGAGACTACAGGCTGACCATTGCGCCAAACGGTGCGATGCAGATGGGCTTTCCACTTGAGCAAAAGGTGAAAATTAGCGGTAAAACGCAAAGCCTCGGCAACTTTACGCTGCCCTCGCCTGCACCGGCCCTCTGGTCGATTGGCATTGCCGACAGAAAGGCCGGAGAGTTTAAATTTGGCGATCGGTCACGTAATTTCCGCTGGCATAACGACGTGCCCGCCGACCTGATATTCGATACTCAACGCGGCGATTATTCACGCGACTGGTACTACGCCCAGACTCGCCCTGGCACCTGGACAGTCCTGTTTCCGCAGCGAGTCGATCAACCCGGATACCATCTTAATATCGCCCTGGCGGCCGCCAGCAACAGCGATATGCAAAAACCGACCTCGCCCGAACTGCGGGTAAAGGTGAACGGACACCTGCTGGATACGCTGCGCTATGAAAACGATAAGACGCTGTATCGTGGCGCGTTACAAAGCGGTCGGTATCATTCGGTCTCTATCCCCGTCGATGCCGCCTTGCTGCATCATGGCGAGAACCGTGTAAGCCTTGAGCTGCTGGGCGGTGCAGTGATGTATGACGCGATCTCATTTACGGAATAGATGTTATGCTTCCGGGATCGGCTCTCTGCAGGTGGTTCCGTGACAA
>DATEKR010000014.1:0-4663 GCA_035277345.1 Enterobacteriaceae bacterium | reverse complement strand
TGCGGGGTAAACAGATCCTGGCCCTGGGAGTACTCATTGGCCGGAGTGCTTACGTGCAGCAGGCGTTGCATCAGCGTCGTCATAATATCTTTATGGCCGGTCAGCTTATCGATCTGCTGGGCCGGTGCGCCCGGCCAGTGGATCACCAGCGGGACCTGCAGCTGCGGACGTGACCATTCAAACAGCTCTTTTTGCTTATCGAGCGGCACACCGTGCCCGGCGGTAATAATCACCACCGTATTATCCAGTTTGCCCGCGTCACGCAGTGCGCCAAGGATGCGGGCAATCTGCGCATCGACATTTTCAGCGGCGCTGGTATAGCGACGGGTGAAGCCCTGCTGCTGGTCATCGAGGGTGGTGCCGTTAAGGGCAACCCAGGAGAACCAGCGGTTATCTTCCTGGGCATAGCTACCCAGCCAGTTAATCCAGCGATCGGCGGTCTGGCGGTCGCTCTGTGGACGCGGTGCGGTCAGCGAGAAGTCAGACAGCAGGGCCTGGCGATAGAGCGGGCTGTTAAAGCCATCCGAAGAGAACAGCCCCAGCTGGTAGCCCTGCTGATTGAGCGCGGTGATAAGCGCAGCCGGAGTACGCGAGGCCAGAACCCCGTCCATATAGCCGGGAGAAATACCGTAGAACAGGCCGAACAGCCCGGTATCGCTGGTATTACCCGCGCTCATATGCTGGGTAAAGTTAATATTTTGCTGAGCAAAAGCCGCAAGGGCAGGCATCTGCTGCTCGTAGCGTGAATAGTTCAGGCCGTCGACGGTGATCAGCAGGACGTTCTGGCCCTGGCCCATATCGCGGTAGCTCAGATCGTTCAGCGGATACTGGACGGAAACCGCTTCCGGGTTCCCCTGTTCCACCAGCCGACGCTGATAATCCTGGGCGTCCAGCAGACCGTGCTTCTCCAGGAACCGGCGAGCGGTCATCGGGTAGGAGAGCGGCAGATTAGCGCGCTGCATGGTTACGGGGCGATAGAAGTTAGCATCGGCCCAGATATACATCACGTGCGACGCGATAAAGGAGACAAAGAACAGCGCCACCACGGGGCGGGCATAGTGCCGACGGCGGGTGAGGCTGCGAAGCTTTTGCCAGCTCCAGGTGGCGAACAGCATCTGCAGCAGCAGGATCACCGGCACGCTGATAAACATCAGCTGCCAGTCGCGAGCCATTTCGCTCTGATCCGGATTAATCACCAGTTCCCAGACGATGGGATTGAGGTGCAGGTGGAAGCGGGTAAACACTTCGCTGTCGATCAGCAGCAGCGTAATACCGGCGGTTGCCAGCAGGGCCGAAAGGAAACGCATCAGCCGCTGCGACATCACGATAAAGGTCAGCGGGAACAGGATCAGCAGGTAGGTGGAAAACACCAGGAAGCTGAAATGGCCGACGACGCTCAGGTACGAATAAATTCGCCCGGTAAGCGTTGTTGGCCAGTCGGCGATAAACAGGTAGCGGCTACCGATAGCCGAGGCCAACAGAATGTTGAACAGGGCGAACCAGTGTCCCCAACTCACCATCTGGGAGACTTTTTCACGATAGCGCTGACGATTCACCATAGCCTGTTTATCGTTTTCCTTAATGCGCCGGGTCTTCGTCGACGGACGATTGCAGAGCCTGGGCAAAAGAGCGGGCGATAGCCTGACGCTGCGCCGGGGCAACGCTGGTGTTAATCAGGTTTGTCACCATATTACCCAGCACCATCAGCGACAGATCTGTCGGCGTTTTATGTTTTTCCAGCACGTTAGCCAGTTCACTTAGTAACTGCTCAACGTGTTCATCACTGTAACGAGAAATTTGCGGCATAAATGGAAATCAGAGTTTGTACATGAAAGGGCAACATATTACCGTAGCAACAGCATTTTTTCCGCATTTTTTCACCGGTTGCACAGTTGCGCCGTCGGTGGTTGAATACCGCCGATTCAAAAAGGAGAGTTTAACATGAGTCTGGATATCAACCAGATTGCTCTGCACCAGCTTATCAAGCGTGATGAGAACCTTGAGCTGATGCTGCGCGATTCATTACTGGAGCCGGGCGCTGCCGTTGTTGAGATGATGGCGGAACTGCACCGGGTCTACAGCGCGAAAAATAAAGCCTATGGCCTGTTTAGCGAAGAGAGCGAACTGGCGCAGGCCCTGCGCGAGCAGCGCCAGGGCAACGAAGATTTCCTGTCCTTCAGCCGTGCGGCGACCGGGCGTCTGCGCGACGAGCTGGCAAAATACCCGTTTGCCGACGGTGGCATCGTGCTGTTCTGCAACTACCGCTATCTGGCGGTGGAGTATCTGCTGGTGGCGGTGCTCAATAACCTGAGCAGCATGCGCGTTAATGAACAGCTTGATATCAGCTCGACGCACCATCTGGACATCAACCATGCGGATATCGTGGCGCGGATTGATTTAACCGAGTGGGATACCAACCCGGAATCGACCCGTTACCTGACCTTCCTGAAAGGACGCGTTGGTCGTAAAGTCGCCGATTTCTTTATGGACTTCCTCGGGGCCAGCGAAGGCCTCAACGCCAAAGCGCAGAACCGCGGCCTGCTGCAGGCGGTGGATGACTTTACCGCCGAAGCTCAGCTGGATAAAAACGAACGTCAGAACGTGCGTCAGCAGGTCTACAGCTACTGCAACGAGCAGCTACAGGCCGGAGAAGAGATTGAGCTGTCGTCCCTGTCGAAAGAGCTGGACGGCGTCAGTGAGGTCAGCTTCCAGGAGTTTACCTCCGGGCAGGGCTACGAGCTGGAAGAGAGCTTCCCGGCGGACCGCAGCACCCTGCGTCAGCTGACTAAATATGCCGGTAGCGGCGGGGGCCTGACCATCAACTTTGACGCCATGCTGCTGGGCGAGCGTATCTTCTGGGATCCTGCCACCGATACCCTGACCATCAAAGGCACGCCGCCGAACCTGCGCGATCAGCTGCAGCGTCGCCTTAACGGCGGGAAGTAACTACTCACGCCAGCCTGCCGGTGACGGCAGGCTTTCCTGTTTTTACCTCTTCGGATAGTCGAACCCTCTATGCGCCACGCTCAACTTACCCGCCGTCCGGGCCTCGATTTTGCGCTGCTGCGCGAGGTCTGGCGTAAACACGCTCCGGCTTTTGTTCTGCTGCTGGGGCTCGGCGCGCTGTTCCTGCTGGTTTCTCTGGTGCTGTTTTTCCGTGTCTGGCTGTCGGATGCGCATCACGGCATTGCGCTGCTGATTTTCCTGCTGGTCTTTGGCTCCTGCGGCCTGTTTATTGTCGGCTTTGCCTGTGTGTCTAACTTCAGCAGTATGCGCCATTACTATGAGAAAGGGTTGCTGCGCCAGCACGGGCTGAATATTACGGCGGTCATTACGGAGAAAAATCGCGAGGAGTGTGTGGCGGAGCTGCGCGATGAGTCGCGGCGCATTAACGTTGACGAGCTGTTGTTGACCGTCGGGTTCCGCTTTCAGTTTGCAGGGGAAGAGCGGGAAGGGGCGGATATTCTGACCAGCGAGGCGCTGTTTAACGCGCTGGAAGTGGGGCAAACCATTCCGGTGCGCATTCTGCCCTGGCTACCGGAAAGCGGCAGTATTCGCCAGCGGGCGCTGAGTAATCAGCTTAAGCGTACGCAGAGTATTCCTGAGGAAGATAACAATTCGCGAACCGGTGAGCCGCTCATCGACAACGAACGGACATAAAAAAACCCCGCAGCGCGGGGTTTTTATTCGACAGGTCTGCGATTACGCGCGAACGAAGTCGATGTGAGACAGTTTTGGCTTGAACGGGTGACGCTGAACAGCCTGAACTTTCACTTTTTCTTCTTTACCGTCAACAACCAGGGTCAGAACTTCGCTGTAAAACTCAGCTTTGTCCTGCATGTTCCACAGTTTGTCGTGATCCAGTTCGATAGATACCGGAGCAGCTTCGCCGCCATAGATGATAGCCGGGAATTTGTTAGCTGCACGCAGGCGGCGGCTCGCACCCTTACCCTGCTCTTTACGAACTTCTACATTGATAGTAAACATTGATGTCTCTCTATAAAATAACACCCGTTACAGGCGACCCAGCAACAGGCTAGTGTTCTGCTTTGCGGATGCAAAAGCGGGCGGCATTATAGCCCTGAACCGTGGGGAAGGCAATTGCCGCGCCAGATAAAGCCATAAACGCTCCAGGAGGAAAGATGTTAGAGAAATTGCGCACCCCCGACGGTAAAAAATTTATCATCGCGGTTGTCGCCGTGTTCCTTACCGTCGTGGCGGTGATCACCAAAGTCACTTTCCAGGGCGTTGAGGACCAGTACTCGCTGCCTATGGAGGAGTGGACCACCTCGATGTTTATTATTCAGGGCGCCTGGGTGTTTATCTACAGCACCGTCTTCACCGTGATTGGCTCCCTGCCGTTTGGCTTTTATTTCTTAGCGCCAAAAGACGGGCGCGGCTGAGTCATTGTGATCCGGATATAAAATATTTTCTTCCGCGTTCATCAGAGGAAAGTGCTGGTGGACGCGGTTGTTGATAGCTTGTTAATTCAATACCGAACCGTTCTCTCCGTAATACCGCTGTTTATGCTGCCAAAACCCCTCTGTTACAGCTAAACGTCTTCTCCGTTAACAATTAAAGATCAAATACGCCGCGCCGATAGTCATCTCACAAGGGATCTCTGCCGGACACAAGAAAGGATGTTTGATGACGTGATTGAATG
>DATEKR010000013.1:0-57694 GCA_035277345.1 Enterobacteriaceae bacterium | reverse complement strand
GACCAAGAGGCCACCGCGTGAGCCAGTAACGCCTCCAGGCTCAGATCCTGCCAGCCTTTTGTGACAGGCTGACCAAGAAATTGTAATGCACTGATAATAATCGGTCTTGGGTCGCCCTCTGGCAGGGCCGGGGCGTGATTTTGCTTCGACAGTTTATTTCCCTGAGGGGTTAACGCCAGCGGTAAATGAATATAGTCCGGCACCGGCCAGTCGAAGTGCTGATAGAGCGAAATTTGCCGCACCGTTGGGTCAATCAGATCTGCACCGCGCACAATTTCAGTGACGCCCTGAAAATGATCGTCGACCACCACCGCCAGATTGTAGGCAAACAGGCCGTCGCGGCGGTGAATAATAAAGTCCTCGCGAGCCAGCGCCTCATCAACGTGGATTTCACCGCGCAGTCTGTCGTTGAAGCTGATTACCGGCTGTCGCTGGCGCAGACGAATGGCCGCGTTATGCGGGCCGTTGTGCTGCGTACGGCAGTGGCCGTCATAGAATCCGCCTACCTGCTGGATGCGCGCCCGCGTGCAGGTGCAGTAGTAGCTCAGTTCCTGCTGCTGTAGCCACGTCAGCGCCGCACGATAGGCATCATGCCGTTGGGATTGCCACAGCACCTCGCCATCCCAGTGCAGACCATAGTGTTCCAGCTGACGGAGAATAACGTCGGCGGCGCCGGGGACTTCGCGGGGAGGGTCGATATCTTCGATGCGTACCCACCAGATACCCTGCTGCGAGCGGGCCTGGAGGTAGCTGCCGAGAGCAGCGATCAGCGAACCAAAATGCAGCTCACCGGATGGGGATGGCGCAAAGCGCCCGATATAGAGTGATTCAGACATACCGATAAAGAAAAGTAATAAGGCGGGGAAAACCCCGCCTTTGTTTGCCAGATGTCAGGGCATCGCGTTGTTTGACGCGAGCTACAGCGTACTGGCTTCAGGATAACCCGGCTATCAGCCCGCCATCTGTTTTTCGCGGATTTCAGCCAGCGTTTTGCAATCGATGCACAGATCGGCCGTCGGACGCGCTTCCAGGCGACGAATACCAATTTCAACGCCGCAGGATTCGCAGTAGCCGAAATCTTCATCCTCAACTTTTTTCAGCGTCTTCTCGATCTTTTTGATCAGCTTACGCTCGCGATCGCGGTTACGCAGTTCGAGGCTGAACTCTTCTTCCTGGGCCGCACGGTCAACCGGATCCGGGAAGTTTGCTGCTTCGTCCTGCATGTGGGTAACGGTGCGATCGACTTCATCCCGGAGTTGATTACGCCATGCTTCAAGAATACGTCTGAAGTGCGACAGCTGGGCTTCGTTCATATACTCTTCGCCCGGCTTCACTTGATACGGCTCTACCCCTGCGATGGCGAGAATACTCAGGGACGATGTTTTACGGTTTTGCCCTTCTTGCATGTTGCTTCTCCTTAACACGCACTATCGATCCCCTTTGTGGGGGAAAATCTGGCCGCTATAAATAGCAGATGCTTTTCCACATGGCAATTATCTAAACGTTACTCTTGACAAGCCTGTGAGGAAAAGCGTATTTGCGCACGCGGCCAAAACCCGAAAAAGTCGTATCGCAAAATATCATAGCGAAACGGGTAACGGTTCCTTCAGAGTCATATTATCGGCAGAAAGTTCAGCTTTATAAGCCCAAATTTCCACGCCGCTCATTTGTGCCTCGTTCAACAGTTGCGCGTACTTCTCATCAATATGGCGCGCAGGAGAGAAACGTGTAATTGCTGAGTGCAGAACGGCGAACAGGATCACCGCCCGATCGCCGCTGGCCGCTACGCTCATCAATTCCCGAAGATGCTTTTGACCGCGTACGGTAACCGCATCGGGGAAGTACCCCGACTCGCTTTCCGCGAGCGTTACCGATTTCACTTCAATATAGCAGTTGCGGCGATCCTCTGCCTGCAACATCACGTCAATACGACTTCCTTCTGCGCCATATTTCACCTCGCTTTTCAGCGTGCTGTAGCCGACGAACGGCGGCAGGGTTTCCGCCAGCAGCGCCTCTTTCACCAGCGCGTTAGCCTGCTGGGTATTGACGCAGATCCAGGCACCCTGCTGCGTCCGGGTCAGTTCCCAGGTGTGCGGGTACTTACGCTTCAGGTTAGCTGAGGTCGAATACCAGACCGTATCGCCCGGCGTGGCGCAGCCGGTCATTGCTCCGGTGTTCGGGCAGTGCAGCGTAAGGACTTCACCATCCGGGGTGAGCACATCGGCCAGAAACCGCTTGTAACGTTTAATCAGGGTAGCGGCCTGTAAAGGGGGAGCAAACTGCATAGGGGTTCCTTTATGATTCCGTCAGCGTCCAGCGGTTCAGCGGGGTATAGCGCGTGCGTCCCCGCGTATAGCTGGATTCATACAGCACAAACTCTTTGACCGGAAACGACCAGTGAAAGCCGGGCGCTGGAATAGCCTGAACGCTCTGCGCATCGCGCAGCAGCGTGATGTGCGGGTGAAAAGGCTGCGGGCTTTGATAGCATCCGCTGCGGGCGGCCTGGGCGCGCAGCATACTTGCCAGCTGAAGCAGATCGCGTGGCGGTCGACGCGTACCCAGCCAGACCACGCGCGAGCGCGGCCAGTGCCCGGCATCGTCGAGATTCAGATTAAAGCCCGGCTGGTGAATGCGCCCGGCGAGCGCTTCCAGCGCACGCTGTTTCTCCGGACTGATATCGCCGAGAAAGGCCAGGGTCATATGCAGGTTCGCTGCGGCGACCGGACGTCCTGCCTCCGGCGCAAAATGCGCTGCCCGCCAGCTAATCAGGCTTTGCTGCACCTCATCGGGCAGTTCGATGGCGAAAAACAGTCTTTTGGCGTCGGACATGGTCGGTACTCGGTAATGGTTTGTGGCGATGCTACAATGCACGCCCCTGAATGTTAACCCTCTGGAGCCATTTGTGACCTCTTTGCCGGTTGCCGCCGTGTTGCCTGAACTGCTTGCCGCCCTCTCTGAGGCGCCGCAGGTCCTGCTGAATGCCCCGACCGGTGCGGGAAAATCGACCTGGCTGCCGCTGCAAATTTTGCAGCATGGCGCGATTGCCGGACGAATTATTCTGCTGGAGCCGCGTCGACTGGCGGCCCGTAACGTGGCCCAGCGGCTGGCGGAGCTGCTCAATGAGAAGCCGGGCGAGACCGTCGGCTACCGGATGCGGGCGGAAACCTGCGTCGGGCCGACTACCCGGCTGGAGGTGGTTACAGAGGGGATCTTAACCCGGATGATCCAGCACGATCCCGAGCTGAGCGGCGTTGGGCTTGTGATCCTCGATGAATTCCACGAGCGCAGCCTGCAGGCGGATCTGGCCCTGGCGCTGCTGCTCGATGTCCAGCAGGGGCTGCGGGAAGACTTAAAGCTGCTGATTATGTCCGCTACCCTCGATAATGACCGACTGTCGAAGCTTCTGCCCGACGCGCCGACCCTTGTTTCTCAGGGGCGCGCCTTCCCGGTGGAGCGCCGCTATCAGTCTCTTCCTGCCCAGTTGCGCAGTGATGAAGCGATAGCCCAGGTCACGGCGGGGCTTTTGCGGGATGAACCCGGCTCGCTGCTGCTGTTCCTGCCCGGTGTCGGGGAGATCCTGCGGGTTCAGACCCAGCTCAGCGGGCGCGTCGGCGACGATGTCCTGCTCTGTCCTCTCTATGGCGCGCTGCCTCTCAGCGAACAGCGGAAAGCGATCCTGCCCGCGCCCGCGGGCAAGCGCAAAGTGGTGCTGGCTACCAATATTGCCGAAACCAGCCTGACCATTGAAGGCATTCGCCTGGTGGTGGACAGCGCCCAGGAGCGGGTTGCCCATTTTGATCCGCGTACGGGCCTGACCCGGCTATTTACCCAGCGTATCAGCCAGGCGTCGATGACCCAGCGTGCCGGACGCGCCGGGCGACTGGAGCCGGGGATCTGTTTACATCTGCTGCCCAAAGAGCTGGCGGAGCGCGCAGCAGCCCAGGGCGATGCGGAGATCCTGCACAGCGATCTGGCCGGGCTGCTGCTCGATCTTCATCAGTGGGGCTGCGCCGATCCGGCGGGGCTGAGCTGGCTGGACCGGCCTTCAGCTGTCAACCTTGCCGCCGCGCAGCGGTTGCTCATCCAGCTGCGGACGCTGGAGAAGGGCAGGCTCACCGCCAGCGGCAAAAAAATGGCGGCATTCGGCTGCGATCCCCGGCTGGCGGCCATGCTGGTAAACGCTGAGGGCGCGGATGCGCAGGCGACCGCAGCCCGACTGGTCGCGCTTCTCGAAGAGCCACCTCGCGGTAGCACCAGCGATCTGGGGGCCGTATTCTCCCGCTCGCAGAGCAACTGGCAGCAGCGGGCGAATCAGCTCCTGAAACGACTTAACAGTCGCGGCGGCGCGCCAGACAGTGCGCTGATGCCGTCGCTGCTGGCCTGCGCCTTTGCCGATCGCATTGCCCGTCGTCGCGGCGCAGAAGGGCGCTATCAGCTGGCAAACGGTATGGGCGCGATGCTCGACAGCGACGATCCGCTTAATCGCCACGAATGGCTGGTGGCGCCACTGCTTTTACAGGGCAATGCCTCGCCGGATGCGCGTATCCTGCTCGCGTTGCCGCTGGATATTGACGCCCTGATAGCCGACAGCCCGCAGCTGCTCACTCAGTCGGACGTGGTGGAGTGGAATGACGCCCAGGGAACGCTAAAAGCGCTGCGCCGCAGCCAGATAGGCCAGCTGACGCTCAAAGTGCAGCCGCTGGCAAAGCCGTCAGAGACGGAGCTGCATCAGGCGATGCTCAACGGTATCCGCGAAAAAGGGCTGACGGTGCTGAACTGGACGCCGGAGGCGGAGCAGCTGCGTCTGCGTTTACACTGTGCCGCGCAGTGGCTGCCGGAAGAGGCGTGGCCGTCGGTCGATGATGCCTCGCTGCTGGCGTCGCTGGAGGACTGGCTGCTGCCGCAGATGGCGGGCGTTCACTCCCTGCGGGCGCTGAAAGCGCTGGATGTCAGCCAGGCCTTACAGCAGTGGCTGCCGTGGTCATTACGTCAACGGCTGGATAGTGAGCTGCCGTCGCATTACACTGTGCCGACCGGAAGCCGGGTTGCCCTGCGCTATCACGAGGAGAATCCGCCCGTGCTGGCCGTCAGAATGCAGGAGATGTTTGGCGAGGCGGCAACGCCGACGATTGCCCGGGGACGCGTCGCGCTGGTGGTTGAGCTGCTGTCACCGGCGATGCGTCCGCTGCAGATCACCCGCGATCTCAGCGCCTTCTGGCAGGGCGCGTATCGTGAAGTGCAAAAAGAGATGAAAGGGCGGTACCCGAAGCATGTCTGGCCGGACGATCCGGCAAACACCGCGCCGACGCGGCGCACCAAAAAATACTCGTAGCGGGCGGTGTCCCGCTGCCGGGAAAATTGAGAGATTTCTTCTTTCTCCCGCCGGGAGAAAAATTGAGAATCGGGCCCTTGCGCCTGAATGTTGCGGAGAGAGAGCATGGCGGGGAATGACCGCGAGCCGATTGGACGTAAAGGAAGGACCACGCGTCCGGCGAAAGAAAAAGTGAGCCGTCGTCAGCTCCGTGATGAGGAGTATGACGACGACTATGAAGACGACGATGAGGATGAAGAGCCGATGCCGCGTAAAGGTAAGGGAAAAGGTCGCGGGCCTCGCGGCAAACGCGGTTGGTTCTGGTTGCTGCTGAAAATCGGTATTGTCTTTGCCGTGTTGATGGCTATCTATGGCGTCTACCTGGATCAAAAAATCCGTAGCCGCATTGACGGTAAAGTGTGGCAGCTTCCGGCTGCAGTGTATGGCCGGATGGTCAACCTCGAACCGGATATGCCCATCAGCAAAAACGAGATGGTTAAGCTGCTGACGGCCACCCAGTATCGCCAGGTGACGAAAATGACCCGTCCCGGCGAGTTTACGGTGCAGACCAACAGCGTCGAGATGATCCGCCGTCCGTTCGATTTCCCGGACAGCAAAGAAGGCCAGGTGCGTGCGCGTCTGACCTTTGATGGCGATCGCCTGGAGACTATCGAGAACCTGGACAGCAATCGCCAGTTCGGCTTCTTCCGTCTCGATCCGCGTCTGATCACCATGCTCTCGTCGCCGAACGGCGAGCAGCGCCTGTTTGTGCCGCGTAGCGGCTTCCCGGATCTGCTGGTGGATACCCTGCTGGCCACGGAAGACCGTCACTTCTACGAGCATGACGGGATCAGCGTGTACTCCATTGGTCGTGCGGTGCTGGCGAACCTGACCGCCGGTCGCACCGTCCAGGGGGCCAGTACGCTGACCCAGCAGCTGGTGAAAAACCTGTTCCTCTCCAGCGAGCGCTCCTACTGGCGTAAAGCCAACGAAGCTTATATGGCGCTGATTATGGACGCCCGCTACAGCAAGGATCGCATTCTTGAGCTGTATATGAACGAGGTCTACCTCGGTCAGAGCGGCGACAGCGAAATTCGCGGTTTCCCGCTGGCCAGCCTCTACTACTTTGGCCGTCCGGTGGAAGAGTTGAGCCTTGACCAGCAGGCGCTGCTGGTGGGAATGGTGAAAGGGGCGTCGGTCTACAACCCGTGGCGCAACCCGAAGCTGGCCCTCGAACGCCGTAATCTGGTACTGCGTCTGCTGCAGCAACAGCAGGTGATCGACCAGGAGCTGTATGAAATGCTGAGCGCCCGTCCGCTGGGCGTACAGCCGCGTGGCGGGGTGATCTCACCGCAGCCGGCCTTTATGCAGATGGTTCGCCAGGAGCTGCAGGCGAAGCTGGGCGATAAAGTTAAAGATCTCTCCGGCGTGAAAATCTTTACCACCTTTGACTCCATGGCGCAGGATGCCGCGGAGAAAGCGGTGGTCGAAGGGATCCCGGCGCTGATCAAACAGCGCAAGCTGACCGATCTCGAAACGGCGATGGTGATTGTCGATCGCTACAGCGGGGAAGTTCGCGCCATGGTGGGCGGTGCCAACCCGCAGTTTGCCGGCTACAACCGTGCCATGCAGGCAAGGCGTTCTATCGGATCGCTGGCAAAACCGGCCACCTATCTGACCGCGTTAAGCCAGCCGAATCTGTACCGGCTGAATACCTGGATTGCCGATGCGCCGATCTCCCTGCGTCAGCCGAATGGCCAGGTCTGGTCGCCGCAGAACGATGACCGTCGCTTTAGTGGTCAGGTGATGCTGGTGGATGCCTTAACCCGCTCTATGAACGTCCCGACGGTAAATCTGGGGATGGCGCTGGGTCTGCCTGCGGTCACCGATACCTGGCAGAAACTGGGCGCGCCAAAAGATCAGCTGCACGCCGTTCCGGCGATGCTGCTGGGGGCGCTGAACCTGACGCCGATAGAAGTGGCGCAGGCCTTCCAGACCATCGCCAGCGGCGGTAATCGCGCACCGCTCTCGGCGCTGCGTTCGGTGATCGCTGAAGACGGCAATGTGCTTTATCAGAGCTATCCGCAGTCGGAGCGTGCCGTTCCGGCGCAGGCCGCGTATCTGACCCTCTGGACCATGCAGCAGGTTATTGAGCGCGGTACCGGACGCCAGCTTGGTGCGAAGTATCCGGGTCTGCATCTGGCGGGTAAAACCGGGACCACCAACAACAACGTCGATACCTGGTTTGCCGGTATCGACGGTCGTGAAGTGGCGATAACCTGGGTGGGCCGCGACAACAACCAGCCGACGAAGCTGTACGGCTCCAGCGGGGCGATGTCTATCTATCAGCGTTATCTGGCTAACCAGTCGCCGAATCCGCTGAACCTGACCCCGCCGGAAGATATTGTCGACATGGGCGTTGATGATATGGGCAACTTTATCTGCGGTGGCGGTACGCGCACGCTGCCGGTCTGGACCACGGATCCGGATGCGCTGTGCCAGCTGAACCAGAATCAGCCGGCGCAAAACAACAACCCGTTTGCCCAGCCTGATAATCCGCAGCAACAGCAGCAGCCTCAACAGCCGCCGCAGCAGCAGGAAGAGAAGAGCGACGGCGTCGCTGGCTGGATCAAAGATATGTTTGGCAGTAACTAACCAGAGGTCAACCGGAGTCAGTTACTGACTCCGGTTATTATTCAGGCATTTTCTGTGCCAGGTTTTGTTGTTGAACTCCGCTAATCGCAAATTTCCCTCTTCTGAGGTGAAATAAAAATTCTGCTGTACGCCATTTCCCTATATCTGCGCATTCTGCGCAACTTCTTGCTCAACTTTTGGAATAAATCACTTTTTTGGCAATAAACGCCGTGAATCTTACTTGTTTGCGCAACTTCTTGCTCAAATCAACCTTAATAAGATTGCGGCTGTTTTGTTTTATCGTTATTTTTCATTGATATAAAAATTGGCACGCAAATTGCTATCTATTTCGTGAGTAGTTAAACCCACGTAAAACAAGCAAGGAGCATTACTATGCCAACCCCATGTTACATCAGCATCGAAGGTAAAACTCAGGGCAACATTACCGCCGGTGCCTTCACTTCCGACTCCGTCGGCAACATCTATGTCGAAGGTCACGAAGACGAGATGCTGGTCCAGGAATTTAAACACGTGGTCACCGTTCCGACCGACCCGCAGTCCGGTCAGCCGTCCGGCCAGCGCGTGCACAAACCGTTTAAATTCACTGTGGCACTGAACAAAGCCGTACCGCTGATGTACAACGCCCTGGCCTCCGGCGAGATGCTCCCGACCATCACCCTGAAATGGTACCGCACCTCCGTGGAAGGGAAGCAGGAGCACTTCTTCTCCACCACCCTGACCGACGCGACCATCGTGGATATCGACTGCCAGATGCCGCACTGCCAGGACCCGCAGAAATCTGACTTCACGCAGCTGATCGAAGTCTCCGTTGCCTACCGCAAAATCGACTGGGAACACACCGTCGCCGGTACCTCCGGCTCTGACGACTGGCGTGCACCGATCGAAGCCTAAGCGATACTCCCGGGCCATGGCCCGGGATTTTCCTTTACCGCGATTTAAGGAGATAACCGGTGGCAAACCTTACGGGACTTCAGTTTACGGTGACGCTCGGCGACCTGCCGGCGAGCACCTTTGCAGTGGTGGATTTTGAGTTACGGGAAGCGCTGAACGCGCCGTTCTCCCTGTCGATTAATCTCGCCAGCCCGCAGCCGGGTATCGATTTTGGCGCGGTGCTGGATCAGACCTGCGAGCTGCAGGTGTGGTACGAAGGCGTCCTTCAGCGGCGTATCAGCGGCATCGTCAGCCGCTTCACCCAGGGCGACACCGGCTTTCGCCGCACCCGCTACCAGGCGGAAGTGCGCCCGGCCCTGTGGCGCGCCGGTTTGCGCACCAACGCCCGCATCTTCCAGGCCAAAAAGCCCGAAGAAATTATCACCAGTCTGCTGCAGGAAGCGGGCATCACCGATTTTGCCTTTGCCCTGCGCCACGACCATGCGGCGCGGGAATACTGCGTTCAGTACCGTGAGAGCGACCTCGACTTTATTAACCGCCTGGCGGCGGAAGAGGGCATGTACTGGTTCCATGAGTTTGAGCCTGGAAAACACCGGGTGGTCTTCTCCGATGACGCGGGCGCGCTGGAAAAAGGCGAGCCGCTGTTCTTTAACCTCGCCAGCCAGGGCCTGGCCCACGGGGCGTATGTCCGTCGCTTCCGTTACGCCGAGGCGGTCAGCACCGCAGGCGTGGAGCTGAAAGACTACAGCTTTAAAACCCCGGCCTATGGCCTGTCCCACAAGAAAATAAGCAACGCGCTGGAGCATCAGCGGGAGCAGTACGAACACTATGACTACCCCGGTCGCTTTAAAGGGGATCCGAGCGGGAAGGCCTTCAGCGGCTACCGTCTCGACGCGCTGCGTAACGAATCCGTCACCGGGAGTGGAGAATCCAACTGCGCGGGGCTGCGTCCTGGCTACAGCTTCCCGTTAACGGAACATCCTAACCCCGCCCTGAATATCGCCTGGCAGATAGTGGAGGTGGTCCACGAGGGTAAACAGCCCGCCGCGCTGGAGGAAGAGGGCGGCGGTGAGCCGACCACGCTCAACAACACCTTTAATGCGATTGCGGCCAGAACCACCTGGCGGGCGCTGATACCCTACAAGCCGATGGTCGACGGGCCGCAGATCGCCACCGTGACCGGCCCGTCCGGGGAGGAGATCTACTGCGACAAATACGGGCGCATCAAAGTCCAGTTTCCGTGGGACCGCTACGGAACCCGCGACGATCAGAGCTCCTGCTGGGTACGCGTCAGCCAGGGCTGGGCGGGCGGTCAGTACGGGATGGTGGCTATTCCGCGTATTGGTCATGAAGTGATTGTCAGCTTCCTGGAGGGAGACCCCGACCAGCCAATTGTCACCGGGCGAACGTTCCATGCCACCAATCCGTCACCGTATACCTTGCCAGAGCACAAAACCAAGATGGTGATCCGCTCCGATACGCATCAGGGAGATGGCTATAACGAACTCTCTTTTGAGGACGAGTCAGGACGAGAGAACATCCATCTTCATGCCCAGAAAGACATATCTGTCAAAATATTGCACGACATGACAACGCGGGTCGATGCCAGCAAGGTGGAAAGTATTGGTGATAATCGCAGTACCGAAATTGGTCAACATCACCAGCATCGGGTCGGTGGCAATATGAACCTGACGGTAGGGGGGCAGGGCATCGGCCTGCTGGGCGGATTGTTCAGCCTGATCGCCAATAGCGGCAAATTCATGAAAAAGGAATCGGCCAAAGTGGGCGAGCCCGGCGTGGAACAGTTCGCCGATGATATCAATAAGGTCGGTGCAGCGGCAGAAACGTTATCGATGACGGCAGGAAAGTCGTTTGCCGACGCTGGAGGATTCAAAAATAAGGCCGGACTGGATTTGGCATCAAAAGGCACCTCGCTGGCAGGGCTGCTTTCTAACCTGATGCCCGGCTCCGGTATTTTCAATACGGTCGTCGAAAAGTTTCGCTCGGATACCACCGGAATTGCCAGCACCGAACAGGTTGGACTCTATAAAAACACCCTGGTTGGTCATACCCAGACATTATCTGTCGGACAGGTGCTAAAGCTGCTGGTCGGAGATAAGTACGACATTGAGAGCAAAAGCTCGATATTTTCACGTACTAAAAAGCACACGCTGTATGCCAAAGAAAAAATGGTAATTGGCGGGCCGGGCGGCACCATTACCATTGATGACAGCGGCGTCACTATTCAGGCGAAAAGCATCAAGCTGAAAGCGCCGTCTATCGACATGTCCGGTGGTGCTGCAGAGCAGGCGGCAGCGCTTAGCAGCGATAAGCCCTTCTCGGAAGAGTGTCCGTACAAGAAAAAATAAGGAGTCAGGATGCTGGAAAATCCCTATGACGCGGTGAGCGATGGCCTGAAACAGGCGGTGTTCACCCCGTCCACCATTATGGTGGATGAACAAGAACAGACTCTCTATACCTATTTGCTACTGAATGCAGCAGCCAGTCCGGACATTGCCATTTGTCTGGAGGGGTTCGCGCCGTCTTATCGTTCACTGTTTGACGTATCGGTACTGGATAGTCTGGGTCACGTTGCGCCGTATCTGGTTCAGGTTGATGCCCACAGCGATGTACTGGACTGGTGGCTGGCCGAAGGCTATATGCAGCAATGGGGCATTATGGTGCGCAGCACGCTGCCGTTGATACCGTTAGTCAGGCATTTCAAGAAGTTCACCAAAGTCATCAATAATGGCAAAACGTACTTCTTCCGTTTTTATCAGCCTAAAACCTTTAATCAGTTTATTCCGCAACTGATGCCCTCGCAGCAGACGGAGTTCTTCGCCCCGCTTTATGCCGTCTATGTGGAAACTGACCATGAGCCGGAACAGCTTATGCGTTACGGCCATGATGCCGGCAGATTAAAGACGGCACACCTGAGTTTACCTGTTGCCCCATCACCCGAGGAGAGCATGAAACATGTGGCAGTTTAATGACCTGCAAATGGAATCACACCTGATGAGCGACAGAGATTTTTCCCGCTGGTTCGTCGATGAGGTGATGGAGGAAGCCCTGCCGGAGCAGAAGGAAGGACATAAGCCGGAGACACTGTACACCATGACGCTGAATGGCCGGGAGATAGCGAAAAAGCTCAATATCCACAAACCGACCAATCAGGCGAAGTTTTTGTATTTTATGTGGGGTGTCGGATCGAATTTCTTTGAATTCGATGGCTTTAAGCAAATCCTTGCAAATACGACTCGAAGCGAGGATGAACGCCTGGAAGCGCTGTTTAGCGAGGTCAGCGAAGAGCAGGGAGTTGATGCCATTATGAACAGCCATCCGAATTACTGGTTTCCGGAATGAGCTGGGTAAAATAACAAGGGGAATAAGATGGCCAATATTAGAGCCAAAAGCGATAGTCCTGACCTTGAGGCCGATCGCAAAAAAATTACCGAGATGGAATCTAAATATGATGAACTTATTGTAGACAGTGGCCTGGCAGTAGCAGGGGCTGCTCCTCCCCCTTACGGCACGGCGGCAGATGTAGTTTCACTGGGCCGTTCTGTGTTTAAGGGAGACTGGAGCGGAGCTGCACTGGATGCATTAGGATTTATTCCGATCCTGGGTGATGCGGCAAAAGCAAAGAAAATAACTGCTAAAGTCGAAAAAGTAACCGAGGCCTTGTCTAAGGCCAAAGCAGCGTTGAACGCGAAAGTATTTGCTACAACGCGCGAAAATGCAAAAAAATACTGGAACCAATTGATAGCAAAGAGAAAACAGCAAAAACTGGATAAAGAATTAGGGAAGTGTAAAACAGAAGAATGCAAAAAGCTGGCGCGGGAAAAATTTGAAAATGACAAATCGATGGATCCGGGGCGTCTTCCTTCCTCAGAAAAAGGAAGCTGGATTGGACCTGATGGTAAACCTTGTCCGCCAGGTACGGGGATGTATAAGCCCGATCCAGAGAAAAATAAAAGCCTTTATGAAACGGTAAAACGTCATGGGAAAGAAGGTATCCCTTTTAAAGATGGGCATCCGGATTTTTCCGGTTTTCCTCCAATGAAGGATGGAAAAGTCATAGGAGACTCAGGGAAGCCATATCAAGTTGAAATTGACATGAAAGGGAATGCGAGTGATTTTACTTCAGCAAGGAAGGCTTTTTCAGAAAAGTATGGAGAAAGGCTCCCTAAAGATCAGGCACAGCTTGGTACATGGCACCATGAACCTGATGGAGTGACGATGAGTTTGGTTGATAAAGATATTCATACAGCTTATAAAAACAGTGAGACAGGCAATGTCAATAGCGGAACACCTCATGTAGGTGGTGACTCCATGTGGCGTAGTGAGGATTATTAAGATGGGAATACAGAAGGAAGATTTGAGTAAATGGGAAACAGATAATCCTGATTTTTCTGTTGATGCTACTATATTGAATAGGACAATTGTTGTTGCAGAGGGAGAACTTAAGGTCCGCTTTCCAGATGAATACAAGGATTATATTCATTTGGTAAGCAATCAGGCATGTGGTCCAATCGAAGAGTTGGATTATTTTCTGGTAAAGTATAATGAAAAAACAAGAAAAGCAGTGATGGCTATTTTGTTCTCAATGGAACAAATGATCAGTTCTACCAGGCTTTTAAAAGAATCAATATACGAGCATCGTTTTTTATTAACTGAGGGTTTTGTCGCTATCGGTTCAAATTATGATGATGATGGCGATGCTTATATTCTTTATGATGTAAATCCCTCTTCTCCTACTTATGAACATATTTTTCACTGGCGATATTATGTTGATAATTTGATAGTGGGGGATGGTTTAGGATTGTTGGCTCGTTCGTTAAGGGAGTTTTTGCATACTCCTGTTGCAGAAGAGGAATTATAATTTATGATAATAATAGTTCGGCATGGCATGACTGGGTTAATTTAACTATGTATTCTGAACATAAGGCAACATTTGTTGAGAACTGGCCGAAGGAGCTGTTGGCTTTATCGTTTCTGAGTGAAGGATTTGAACTTCATGAGCGAGACGTTATTGCCATCGGGGCTAACACCCATGACTTTATGAATGCCAGAGGCTTACTCGAAAAACCACCATTTTCTGATAGATTACATGAGGATATCGAATACGCCCTATCGGTGTTGAATCAGCCTGCCTTTTTGCGATTCGGGGGCGTTAGCTACCATGATGATGCGATCTCCCGGTTAAAGAGTGTTGATGATGTCATTGCTCAATTATCGGTATCAAATCGTCGCGTCGCCTCCTGTCTTTGGGATTGCCTGCAATCGTCAACGCCCGTTTGGCTATATCTGAGAGAGTGGAGTGACATTCCCCGCTGGGGAGAATTCAGGTGTTTTATTAAAGAAGGCAAAGTGATTGGCGTTTCTCAATATCACTGTCTGGAATACTTTCCGTTTCTCAAAGAAAAGGAAAACGAAATTCGCCTTCAACTCATCGCTTTTCTACAAAAGCTCTTACCTGTATTACATGTTGATTCCGTGGTTGCAGATGTGGCGATCACTTATCAGGACAGCGAGTTCGCTACAACGCTGATTGAGCTCAACCCGTTTATTCAACGAACAGATGCCTGCCTTTTTTCCTGGATAAATGGCGGCGATTTTAATGGCCGTATTCGCATCAATCAGAGCAGTACAGATGCGCAGGTAGAAAAGAAAAAAAGGCCTTATTTATTATAGGAGAGAGTATGGGAAAGCCAGTGGCAATACTTGGGCACATGCACGTTTGCCCAAAAGTTGAACCCGGCCCGGTGCCGCATGTGGGCGGACCAATTATTGATGCCGGACAATCAATCGTAACCATCAACGGAGTGCCTGTCGCCGTTGTGGGAGGTAAAGCGTTATGTACGGGAGTCGGATTGCCAGATAAGTTAGTTGCTGGTTCATCCATCTTTACTATAGAAGGCAGGCCTGTGGTACGAATGGGCGATGGCTGCGCTCACGGTGGTAAAGTGATTCAGGGGTGGCCTACAGTCACATCTGATTAGCGATAAGGGCATCACACCAGGGATCAAAATGGCAAAATTATCCTCATGCCTGCATGAAGGGGGAGTTAACCTGACTCGCATAATGGGCGATCCTGTAAATAATGCTGTGTGACTGCTTCCATAGTAAAGGTGAGCGCTCAGGCGGTCACCAAACGTGATAATAAAACGGATCATACTCAATCGCCGGTTCCGGCTCGGCTTGAGCGCCATAAAAACGTGATAAACGCTGCGGTTATTTATTAGGCCTTCAGCCCCCGCCAGCGCCCATAGCGCTTGAAAAACCTGCGGCGTTTCGCATATTATTTCGCAGCTATAATAATCATTCTCGTTTACCTTATCATTTCGCCATCCGGGCACGGCGTGCTGTTCCCGCTCAACAAGTTGGACGCTATGCAGGAAAACCTAACGCATCCTGATACCACCTTCGCCCTGTCGCAGGTCTCTTTCCGCGTTCCCGGACGCACGCTGCTGCACCCGCTGTCGCTGACCTTTCCGCAGGGAAAAGTGACCGGTCTGATTGGCCATAACGGCTCCGGAAAATCCACCTTGCTGAAGATGCTCGGCCGTCACCAGCCGCCGTCAGACGGCACTATTTTGCTTGATGAGCAACCGCTGGATAGCTGGAACAGCAAAGCCTTTGCCCGCAAGGTGGCCTATCTGCCGCAGCAGCTGCCGCAGGCGGAAGGGATGACGGTACGCGAGCTGGTGGCGATTGGTCGCTACCCGTGGCACGGGGCGCTGGGGCGTTTCGGCGTTGCAGATCGCGAGAAGGTGGAAGAGGCGATTGCGCTGGTTGGCCTGAAGCCGCTGGCTCACCGCCTGGTAGACAGCCTCTCCGGCGGGGAGCGTCAGCGGGCGTGGATTGCCATGCTGGTAGCGCAGGATAGCCGCTGCCTGCTGCTGGATGAACCGACCTCGGCGCTGGATATCGCTCATCAGGTTGACGTTCTGGCGCTGGTACATCGACTCAGCCAGCAGCGTGGTCTGACGGTTATAGCGGTACTGCATGATATTAATATGGCTGCCCGCTACTGTGATTACCTTGTCGCCCTGCGCGGCGGGGAATGTATTGCTCAGGGCACGCCGGATGAGCTGATGCGCGGTGAAACCCTGGAGCAGATCTATGGGATCCGGATGGGCATTCTGCCGCATCCTGGCGGCGCGGCACCGGTGAGCTTCGTCTACTGATGGCCGCAAATCTTATAAGCCGCCGTCGCTTACTGACGGCTATGGCCCTGTCGCCGCTGCTCTGGCAGATGCGCGATGCCCGTGCGGCCAGCATCGATCCGCACCGTATCGTGGCGCTGGAGTGGCTGCCGGTTGAACTCCTGCTGGCACTGGGCGTAATGCCCTACGGCGTCGCCGACGTTAAGAATTACAATACCTGGGTTAACGAGCCCTCGCTGCCCTCGACGGTGATCGACGTGGGTCTGCGTACCGAACCCAATCTTGAGCTGCTGACCCAGATGAAACCTTCGTATCTGGTCTGGTCGGCGGGCTATGGTCCTTCTGATGCGACGCTGGCGAAAATCGCGCCCGGCCGCGGTTTTACCTTTAGCGACGGCAAAAAGCCACTGACGATGGCGCGCAACTCCCTGCAGGAGATGGCACAGCTGCTGGATATGCAGGCGGCGGCGAATAAGCATCTCGACGCATTTGAACAGCTTATCGAGTCGATTAAACCCCGCTTTGCCGGGCGCGGCAGCCGTCCGCTGCTGATGCTGACCCTGCTGGATACCCGTCATATGCTGGTATTTGGTTCCAACTGCCTGTTCCAGGAAGTGCTCGATCGCTACGGTATCGAGAATGCCTGGCATGGTGAAGAGACGTTCTGGGGCAGCACCACCGTTGGGATCGACCGGCTGGCCAGCTTTAAAGACGACGTGGATGTGATCTGCTTCGATCACGGCAACGAGGCGGATATGCAGACGCTGATGGCGACGCCGCTGTGGCAGGCGATGCCCTTTGTACGCGCCGGGCGTTTCCAGCGGGTTCCGGCGGTCTGGTTCTACGGGGCGACGCTTTCCGCGATGCACTTTGCCCGTGTGCTGGATGGCGCGCTGGGAGGCAAAGCATGAAACGCCGCAATCTCGTTTTCCCGGCGCTGCTGGTCGTCCTCTTTGTGCTGGCGGCCCTGTTAAGCTGGTCGAATTTAACCCATACCCTGCCGCGAGCCCAGTGGAGTCAGGCCTTCTGGCAGCCTGACCAGGATCGTATTCAGCAGATGCTGTTCCATTACAGTCTGTTGCCGAGGCTGGTGATTTCGCTCCTGGTGGGGGCCGGTCTGGGTCTGGTGGGCGTGCTGTTCCAGCAGGTGCTGCGCAACCCGCTGGCGGAGCCGACCA
Organism: Enterobacteriaceae bacterium; assembly: GCA_035277345.1. GTDB lineage: Bacteria > Pseudomonadota > Gammaproteobacteria > Enterobacterales > Enterobacteriaceae > BIGb0383. The sequence continues at coordinate 40,490 of DATEKR010000013.1, read as the reverse complement.
CGCTGGGTGTCTCTACCGGCGCACAGCTTGGGATGACGATCACCGCGCTGTGGGCGATCCCGGGCGTGATGGCCTCGCAGTTTGCGGCGCTGGCCGGTGCCTGTGTCGTAGGGGCGCTGGTGTTTGGCGTGGCCTGGGGGAAACGTTTATCGCCGGTGACGCTGATCCTGGCAGGTCTGGTGGTCAGTCTCTACTGCGGGGCGATTAACCAGCTGCTGGTGCTGTTTCATCACGATCAGCTTCAGGGCATGTTCCTGTGGAGCACCGGCAGCCTGACCCAGACCGACTGGAGCATCGTTCAGCGGCTGTGGCCGCAGCTGCTGACTGGCGCGATGCTGACCCTGCTTCTGCTGCGTCCCCTGACCTTAATGGGACTGGATGACGGCGTCGCCCGCAATCTGGGGCTGGCCCTGTCTCTGGCTCGTCTGGCGGCCCTCACCCTGGCTATTGTGCTGAGTGCATTGCTGGTTAACGCGGTCGGGATTATCGGCTTTATCGGCCTGTTTTCACCGCTGCTGGCAAAGATGGTTGGCGTGCGCCGACTTCTGCCGCGCCTGCTGGTGGCCCCGCTGATTGGGGCGCTGATCCTCTGGCTCTCGGATCAGATAGTGCTGTGGCTGACGCGAGTGTGGATGGAAGTCTCCACGGGCGCCATTACCGCGCTTATCGGTGCGCCGCTGCTGCTATGGCTGCTGCCGCGCCTGCGCAGCATGACCGCGCCTGCAATGAATGCCGGAGAGAATGTTCCGGCTGAGCGTCAGCATCTGCCGTGGTTTGCTCTCGGCGGCATCCTGTTCCTGCTGCTGGCGGCGACCCTGGCGCTGTTCTTTGGCCGCGACGCGCAGGGCTGGACCTGGGCCAGCGGCGACGTGCTGAATACCCTGCTTGACTGGCGCTGGCCGCGCATTGTGGCGGCCCTGACCGCCGGGATGATGCTGGCGGTCGCGGGCTGTATTATCCAGCGTCTGACCGGCAACCCGATGGCCAGCCCCGAAGTGCTGGGGATCAGCTCCGGCGCGGCCTTTGGCGTGGTGCTGATGCTGTTCTTCGTGCCCGGCGATGCCTTTGGCTGGCTGCTGCCTGCGGGCAGTCTTGGTGCTGCCGGAACGCTGCTGATTATCCTGATTGCCGCCGGGCGCGGGGGCTTTTCGCCGCACCGGATGCTGCTGGCCGGGATGGCGCTCAGCACCGCCTTTACCATGCTCCTGATGATGCTGCAGGCCAGCGGCGATCCGCGTATGACCCAGATCCTCACCTGGATTTCCGGTTCAACCTACGGTGCTACGGCTGCGCAGGCGGTGAAAACCTTTGCGGTAATGGTCGTGCTGCTGGCGCTGGCCCCGCTGTGTCGTCGCTGGCTGACAATCCTGCCTCTGGGCGGCGAGACGGCCCGTGCGGTAGGGATGGCGCTGACGCCTTCGCGTATTGGCCTGCTGCTGCTGGCCGCCTGCCTGACGGCGACCGCCACCATGACCATCGGTCCGCTAAGCTTTATCGGCCTGATGGCGCCGCATATTGCCAGAATGATGGGCTTCCGCCGGGCGATGCCGCATATGGTGATGTCGGCGCTGATCGGAGGCGTGCTGCTGGTGCTGGCTGACTGGTGTGGACGGATGCTGATGTTCCCGTTCCAGATCCCGGCCGGGCTGCTGTCGACCTTTATCGGCGCGCCGTACTTTGTTTATTTGCTGAGAAAGCAGAGCAGGTAATCAGAAGGGAGATACCGGGCGGCCTGACGCTGCCCGGTATTGAACGGCTTACAGTTTGGCAAACGCCTTGCGTGCGGCGTCGATGGTTTTATCGATATCCGCTTCGCTGTGCGCCACGGACATAAAGCCCGCCTCAAACGCCGACGGCGCAAGATATACGCCCTCTTCGAGCATCAGATGGAAGAAGCGTTTAAAGCGTTCTACATCGCATTTCACCACGTCCTGATAGCAGGTGACGGTTTCAGCCTCGGTAAAGAAGATCCCGAACATCCCGCCGACGTTATTCACTACCAGACCAATACCGCTTTCCTGCGCGGCATTGAGCAGGCCGTCGGCCAGGCGGTTAGTGAGATCGGTCAGGGTGGTATGGATACCCGGCTGGGCCACTTCGGTCAGACAGGCGTAGCCTGCGGCCATCGCAATCGGGTTTCCGGACAGGGTGCCCGCCTGATAGACCGGCCCGGTCGGGGCCAGGGCTTCCATCACGTCACGACGACCGCCGAACGCGCCTACCGGCATGCCGCCACCGATAATTTTACCCAGACAGGTCAGGTCCGGCACCACGTCGTAGTAAGACTGTGCCCCGGCCAGCGCCACGCGGAAGCCGGTCATCACTTCATCGATAATCAGCAGCGCGCCGAACTCGTCGCACAGGGCGCGCAGGCCCGGCAGGAAATCTGCTGACGGCGGAATGCAGTTCATATTGCCGGCGACCGGCTCAACGATAATACAGGCGATCTCCTGCGGGAATTCGCTAAAGGCCTGACGGACGGAGTCGAGATCGTTATAAGTGCAGGTCAGAGTATGACGGGCAAAATCTGCCGGAACGCCCGGGGAATTCGGCTGGCCGAGGGTCAGCGCGCCGGAACCGGCTTTAACCAGCAGGCAGTCGGCGTGGCCGTGGTAGCAGCCTTCGAACTTGATAATTTTATCGCGGCCGGTAAAGCCACGGGCCAGGCGAATGGCGCTCATGGTGGCTTCGGTGCCCGAGTTCACCATGCGGACCATATCCATCGTCGGCACCAGTTCAGTCACCAGCGCCGCCATCTTCACTTCCATCTCGGTCGGCGCGCCGAAGCTCAGACCGCGCTGGGCCGCTTCAATCACCGCATTGCGGATGGCCGGGTGGTTATGACCCAGCACCATCGGTCCCCAGGAGCCGACATAATCGATATAGGCCTTGCCGTCGACATCGTACAGATACGCGCCGTCGGCACGTTCGATAAACAGCGGCGTGCCGCCCACGCCGGTAAATGCGCGGACCGGTGAGTTAACGCCGCCCGGAATAAGCTGGCGTGCGGCCTGGTAGAGGTTTTCAGACTGGCTCATTGAGAGCTCCCTGGTTCTGAGAAGAATGGTTGCCGGTATTCTAAGGGATTCAGCCAGGGTTATGAAAGTTTTGCCCGCCGGAAAAGGTGAGGGAAGAGGGCGGGTTACGCTTATCGGGCTCGTTTTGCCAATGGGCTATCCGTGAGAAGACTTGAACGTATTACCCTGGTGTTGGATAATGACGATAATGATCGGGTCATTTTTTGCCCGGATCGCCGTATCAATGGGAGCATATTATGAGTGATGATGTCGCACTGCCGCTGCAGTTTACGGACGCAGCCGCCAGCAAAGTAAAAAACCTGATCGCAGATGAAGATAACCCGAATATGAAACTGCGGGTTTACATTACCGGCGGCGGTTGTAGCGGCTTCCAGTACGGTTTTACCTTCGACGATCAGATCAACGAAGGCGATATGACCATCGAGAAACAGGGCGTTGGCCTGGTGGTTGACCCGATGAGCCTGCAGTATCTGGTCGGCGGCGCCGTTGACTACACCGAAGGCCTGGAAGGTTCCCGCTTTATCGTGACCAACCCGAACGCGACCAGCACCTGCGGCTGCGGCTCGTCCTTCAGTATCTGAGTTCAGGTTCTGACAAAAAAGCCGTGTCTGTGACACGGCTTTTTGCTATCTGCCATTCTCATCCAGCGCAAAGGTCGGCAGCTTCAGATGCCAGCGTATCGCCGCCAGGCGGATGGAGAGCGTGACTGCCATACCCAGCATACTGGCGGTTTCCAGCGGGACGGCGAACGCGTACCAGGCGCTGGCATGAACAATGCCGCCAGCGATACAGGCGGTGGCGTAGATTTCGGTCCGCAGGATCATCGGAATTTCCCGCGCCAGCACGTCGCGTATGATCCCGCCGCCAACGCCGGTGACCACGCCCATGCAGATAGCGACCAGCGGACCGGTTCCCGCCAGAAAGGCTTTATTCACGCCGATGCCGACAAATACCGCCAGTCCCACCGCATCCAGTACCGGCAGCACCCACTTCGGCAGACGACGCGGCTGTCGAACCACCAGAATAGTCAGCATACTGGTGACCATCGCCACGACCAGGTCGGTCGGGTCAGTCACCCAGAAGACCGGCCCGTTGGCCAGGGCCATATCGCGAATGGTGCCGCCGCCCACCGCAGTGACCACGCCGAGCACCAGTACGCCAAAGGGATCCATCCGCAGTTTGCCGGCAAGCAGAACGCCAGAGATGGCGAAAACGGCCGTACCGACAATATCCAGCCAAAAAACGAGCATGATGGAGTCCCCGATTAATCTACCTGCGCCAGCGCGCTACAGAGTTGTTTTGCGGCGAGGATAATACGCGGACCTGCCCGCTCAAACCAGTCGCTGGTGACGGGAATAACGGGAATTTTTAGCTGGGAATGCCAGAAACGTTCGATTCTGGCGATCTCATCACTGCCACCGGTGATGACAATCGCCTGGGGATGACGCGCCAGGACCTGTTCGCGGCTGACCTGGGGCCAGGGAACGCGGCTGTCGGCAAAGATGTTATCCCCGCCGCACAGGGAGAGCACCTGGTGCTGAATCGACCCTTTACCGCTGGTAAACAGCGGCGTGGAGCCAAACTGCATAAAGACCCGCTTTGGCGGTTGGCTGGCGTAGCTTTTTTGCAGCGCGCTGTATTCATCGCGGATCAGCTGTGCGGCCTGATGCGCTTTATCCGGCGTTGGGCTCCAGTCGGCAAGCTGGTCCAGGGAGCGGGCGACCTGCTCGATGCTGTCCACGTTGAGCCACATCACTTTGATGCCCAGAGAAGTCAGCTGATTCACCTGACGCTCCGCGTTGCCGCCGCGCCAGGCCAGCACCAGATCGGGCTTCAGGGCGACGATACGCTCAACGTTCATCCCCTGCCAGCTGGCTACCTGCTCAATCTTTGCCGCCGGGGGCGGATAGTCGGAGTAGCTGCTGACGGCAACGGGCGTGATCCCGGCGGCAAACGCCAGCTCGGTATTGGATGGCGAGAGGCTAATAACACGCGGCGCGGCAAGCAGCCACGCCGGTGTCAGCAGTAACAGCGCAGTCAGCAGGCCGGAGCGGAGCTTACCCACGCGCCAGTTTCTGCACCAGGGTTTCTACCATCAGGCTGGATTGCTTCGCGGCCACGACCAGGAATTCGTCAAAGCTGAGGTGAGATTCTTGATCGGCCACGTCTGAGATGGCGCGAACGACAACGAAAGGTATGCTGAAGTTGTGGCACACGTGAGCGATGGCTGTAGCTTCCATCTCAACGGCAACCGCCTGAGGGAAATTCTGGCGAATTTTTGCCAGCCCTTCAGCGCCATTGATAAAAGCGTCGCCGCTGACGATCAGGCCGCGTACGGCGTTCAGTTTCAGTTCGTTGATGCAGCCTTCTGCAGCAGCAACCAGCTTCTCATCGGCTTTAAACGCGGCCGGACAGCCAGCCATCTGGCCATACTCGTAGCCAAAGGCGGTGACGTCCGCATCATGATAGCGCGCTTCGTCGGACACCACGATATCACCCACTTTCAGGGTCGGTGACAGCCCGCCTGCGGAACCGGTATTGATCACCACATCCGGCTTGCAGCGTTCCAGCAGAAGGGTGGTGCCCATCGCCGCCGACACTTTACCAATGCCGGATTTCAGCAGAGCAACCTCAACGCCGTTAAGCTGGCCTGTGTAAATTTCGCTGCCGCCGAGGCTGATAGTCTGACGGTTTTCAATTTTGTCACGCAGGACAGTTACTTCTTCGTCCATGGCCGCAATAATGCCAATTTTCATAGATTTACTCGCGATGTGGCAGGATTAAAGGCATAGTCTATCATGCAGCCTGGGTGCAGCGCATTTCCCGAGGGAGAAGATATGGCACAGATTGATTTCCGCAACAAAATTAACTGGCGTCGTCGCTACCGTTCCCCGGCAGGGGAGAAGACCGAACACGAGATCCTGCGTATTTTTGAAAGCGATCGCGGGCGAATTATCAATTCGCCGGCCATTCGCCGCCTGCAGCAAAAAACGCAGGTTTTCCCTCTGGAGCGCAATGCTGCGGTGCGCACCCGTCTGACCCACTCCATGGAAGTCCAGCAGGTCGGGCGCTATATCGCCAAAGAGGTGCTCAGCCGTCTGAAGCAGCAAAAGCTGCTGGAAACATACGGTCTGGATGAGCTGGCCGGGCCGTTTGAAAGCATTGTGGAGATGGCCTGCCTGATGCACGACATCGGCAATCCGCCGTTTGGTCATTTTGGCGAAGCGGCGATCAATGACTGGTTTAGCCAGCGTCTCTGCCCGCAGCCTGCCAGTGATGACCGCTGCAGCGTGGCGGTACTACGTCTGCAGGAAGGTGAAGAGGGCCTCAATGCGCTGCGGCTTAAAGTGCGCCAGGATCTCTGCCATTTCGAAGGTAACGCCCAGGGGATCCGCCTGGTTCACTCTCTGATGCGCATGAATCTGACCTGGGCGCAGGTGGGGTGCATTCTGAAATATACCCGTCCGGCCTGGTGGCGCGATGAGATCCCACAGAGCCATCGCTATTTAATGAAGAAGCCCGGTTATTACCTGGCGGAAGAGGCCTATATCGAGCGCCTGCGTAAAGAACTCGATCTGGCACCTTACAGTCGTTTCCCCTTAACCTGGATTATGGAGGCGGCGGACGATATTTCGTATTGCGTCGCGGACCTCGAAGACGCCGTTGAAAAACGAATTTTCAGCGTCGATCAGCTCTATCAGCATTTGTATGATGCCTGGGGCAGCCATGAAAAAGGATCGCTCTTTTCTCAGGTGGTCGAAAATGCCTGGGAGAAGTCGCGGGCTAATTCACTTCAGCGCAGCGCAGAAGATCAGTTCTTTATGTATTTGCGGGTGAATACGCTCAGTAAACTGGTGCCTTACGCGGCCCAGCGATTTATCGATAATATCGCACAAATCTATCGCGGTGATTTCAATCACGCCCTGCTGGAAGATGACAGCGGTTTTAGCCAGCTTCTTGAAATTTATAAAAATGTCGCCATACATCATGTGTTCAGCCACCCCGATGTCGAGCAGCTGGAATTACAGGGCTATCGGGTGATCAGCGGCCTGCTGGAGATCTATTCCCCGCTGCTGAATCTGTCGCTGGAGGATTTTAGCGAGCTGGTGGAAAAAGAGCGGGTACGGCGTTTACCGATTGAAACCCGGTTATTGCATAAATTATCCACCCGCCATCGGCTGGCCTATGTGGAAGCGGTCGGGAAATTGCCTCGCGATGCCGCAGACTATCCGTTGATGGAATATTATTACCGTTGTCGGCTGCTGCAGGACTATATCAGCGGGATGACCGATCTGTATGCGTGGGATGAATATCGGCGTCTGATGGCAGTTGAGTAATTACCTTGAGAATTGTAAAGACGGACAATAAATTTTTACTTTTTGCCGAAACGTCCGCCCGGAACTTAAGGGTATAAAACAACTCTGAATGTGACGTACACAGCGTTTTACCCTATTCAGTTTATTGAGATTGAGACACATGAGAAAAACCACATTAGCAATCAGCGCACTGGCGTTAAGTTTAGGCCTGGCAATCTCTCCGCTTTCTATGGCGGCAGAAACCGCCTCTTCGGCAGCCACCGCACAACAGATGCCGAGTCTGGCGCCAATGCTTGAGACCGTTATGCCTTCCGTGGTCAGCATCAACGTGGAAGGCAGCACCACGGTGAATACGCCGCGCATGCCGCGTAACTTCCAGCAGTTCTTCGGTGACGATTCGCCGTTCTGCCAGGAAGGTTCACCTTTCCAGAGCTCGCCATTCTGTCAGGGCGGCGGCGGACAGCCGGGCGCTGACGGCGGCGGCCAGCAGCAGAAATTTATGGCCCTCGGCTCCGGGGTGATTATCGATGCCGCGAAAGGCTATGTGGTCACCAATAACCACGTGGTTGATAAAGCCACCTCGATCAAAGTCCAGCTCAGTGATGGCCGTAAGCTGGAAGCCAAAATGGTGGGCAAAGATCCGCGCTCCGACATTGCCCTGATCCAGATTCAGGATCCGAAAAACCTGACCGCCATTAAGATGGCTGACTCCGATGCTCTGCGCGTGGGTGACTACACGGTGGCGATTGGTAACCCGTTTGGTCTGGGTGAAACCGTGACCTCCGGTATCGTTTCTGCCCTCGGCCGTAGTGGCCTGAACGCGCAGAACTATGAAAACTTTATTCAGACCGATGCCGCTATTAACCGCGGTAACTCCGGCGGTGCGCTGGTTAACCTGAACGGTGAGCTGATCGGGATTAACACCGCGATTCTGGCTCCGGACGGCGGCAACATCGGTATCGGCTTTGCTATCCCGAGCAATATGGTGAAAAGCCTGACCTCGCAGATGGTGCAGTACGGCCAGGTGCGTCGCGGCGAGCTGGGCATTATGGGCACCGAGCTGAACTCTGAGCTGGCGAAGGCGATGAAAGTTGACGCCCAGCGCGGGGCGTTTGTCAGCCAGGTAATGCCGAACTCCTCGGCGGCAAAAGCCGGGATTAAGGCGGGTGACGTGATCACCACCCTGAACGGCAAGTCGATCAGCAGCTTTGCCGCTCTGCGTGCGCAGGTCGGCACCATGCCAATCGGCAGCAAAGTGACCCTGGGCCTGCTGCGCGACGGCAAGCCGGTGAGCGTTCAGATTGAGCTGCAGCAGAGCAGCCAGACGCAGGTCGACTCCAGCGCCATCTTTAGCGGCATTGAAGGCGCAGAGATGAGCAACAAGGGCCAGGACAAAGGCGTGGTGGTGAACAGCGTTAAGGCCAACAGCCAGGCGGCACAGATTGGCCTGAAGAAAGGCGACGTGATCCTCGGCGCGAACCAGCAGCCGGTGAAAAATATCGCCGAGCTGCGCAAAATCCTTGATGCCAAACCTTCCATCCTGGCGCTGAATATTCAGCGTGGCGATACCTCCCTCTATCTGCTGATGCAGTAATCTGCCTTTCCCCTCCTCGCGCTGAGGAGGGGAATCTCAATTTGTGAAGCTTTCCACAACTCCAGACTTCTTCCTGGTGCTTTGTGCATATGCACAGTGCGGAGGTGTATCATCTTCCCTATGCTGGAGCACTGTTCAGGGGAGGGTTACATGGCTGGCTGGCATCTTGATACCAAAATGGCGCAGGATATCGTGGCGCGCACCATGCGCATCATTGATACCAATATCAACGTAATGGATGCTCGCGGGCGGATCATCGGCAGCGGCGATCGCGAACGAATTGGGGAATTGCACGAAGGCGCGCTGCTGGTACTCTCCCAGGGCCGCGTAGTCGATATTGATGATGCGGTAGCCCGCCATCTGCACGGCGTTCGTCAGGGGATCAACCTCCCGCTGCGCCTCGAAGGCGAGATCGTCGGCGTTATCGGCCTGACCGGCGAGCCGGAATCGCTGCGCAAATACGGCGAACTGGTGTGCATGACCGCCGAGATGATGCTTGAACAATCCCGCCTGATGCACCTGCTGGCTCAGGACAGCCGCCTGCGTGAAGAGCTGGTGATGAACCTGATTCAGGCAGAAGAGAATACCCCGGCGCTGACCGAATGGGCCCAGCGTCTCGGCATTGATTTAAACCAGCCGCGTGTCGTGGCTGTGGTGGAAGTCGACAGCGGCCAGCTGGGCGTGGACAGCGCGATGGCAGAACTCCAGCAGCTACAGAACGCTTTGACGACCCCGGAACGCAATAACCTGATTGCCATCGTCTCCCTGACCGAAATGGTGGTGCTTAAGCCGGCGCTGAACCCGTTTGGTCGCTGGGATGCGGAAGATCACCGTAAACGTGTAGAACAGCTGATCGCCCGGATGAAAGAGAATGGCCAGCTGCGTTTTCGCGTTTCGCTGGGCAACTACTTTACCGGCCCTGGCAGTATTGCCCGTTCCTACCGCACGGCGCGGACCACCATGATGGTCGGTAAGCAGCGTATGCCGGAGAGCCGGAGCTATTTTTATCAGGATCTGATGCTGCCGGTGCTGCTGGACAGCCTGCGTGGCGGCTGGCAGGCCAACGAGCTGGCGCGTCCGCTGACCCGCCTGAAGGCGATGGACAATAATGGCCTGCTACGCCGGACGCTCTCCGCCTGGTTCCGCCATAACGTGCAGCCGCTGGCGACCTCTAAGGCGCTGTTTATCCACCGTAATACTCTGGAGTACCGCCTGAACCGTATTTCGGAACTGACCGGCCTGGATCTGGGGAATTTTGACGACCGGCTGCTGCTGTACGTCGCGCTGCAGCTTGATGAGCAGCACTGAGTTCAAACGTAAAAAAGGCCGGGGATTATCCCGGCCTTGTTGTATTCGCTGAGTGGCTATTTATTACGGGTCAATTTTTCCAGGTCTGATTCGATTTCGCTGATCTTGTTGGCGACCACGCTTTCCAGATGGTGCAGATCGTCGAGGATCTTACGCTTCAGATCGACTTCGGTACGGTCACGCTGACAGATCTGATCGAGCTCGTCGATCACATAGCGCAGATTCGGGCTGATCTCCTGGACTTCCCGGTAACCCTGGCCCACGCCGTCTGCCACCACCGTTTTGCGCTGGCGGGGATACTTAAACTTAACGCTTTTAGCGAAAAACTCGCCTTTATCCTTATGAAAGTAGATTTTCAGGATATCGTTGTTGGCTTCCTGACGCAGGCTGTAGCGGTCTATCTCTTCTGGATTGGTGATGCCAAGGCTTTTCAGATTATCGTACATAGCGGTACCCTCAAAGACTCAATAACCATTGAATAATTAACGAAAAATTCCTTTTATGCCACTACTGGATACAAAAAAGGTGGGAAGCCCCACCTTTTTCTGTCGAAATTAATCGATGGTGCGAAGCAGTTCGTTGATGCCCACTTTACCGCGGGTTTTGGCGTCCACTTTTTTCACGATAACGGCACAGTACAGACTGTATTTACCGTCTTTAGACGGCAGGTTACCAGAAACCACCACGGAACCAGCCGGTACGCGACCGTAATGCACTTCACCGGTTTCACGATCGTAAATACGGGTGCTCTGGCCGATGTAAACGCCCATGGAGATCACTGAACCTTCTTCGACGATCACGCCTTCCACGACTTCGGAACGGGCACCGATAAAGCAGTTGTCTTCGATGATGGTCGGGTTAGCCTGCAGCGGCTCCAGTACGCCACCAATGCCGACGCCGCCGGACAGGTGAACGTTTTTACCGATCTGCGCGCAGGAGCCTACTGTGGCCCAGGTGTCGACCATGGTGCCTTCATCAACGTAAGCACCGATGTTCACATAAGAGGGCATCAGCACGGTGTTGCGGGCAATAAATGCGCCCTGGCGAACGGCCGCCGGCGGCACCACGCGGAAACCTTCTTTCTGGAAACGCGCTTCGTCGTAGTTGGCGAATTTCATCGGCACTTTGTCGAAGTAGCGGCTTTCAGCACCGTCGATAACCTGATTATCGTTGATACGGAAAGAGAGCAGCACCGCCTTCTTGAGCCACTGGTGTGTTACCCACTGGCCGTCGATCTTCTCAGCGACACGCAGCGCGCCGGAATCAAGCAGGGAAATCACCTGGTTTACCGCTTCACGGGTTACGGTATCCACATTTGCCGGAGTAATCTCGGCGCGACGCTCGAAAGCGGATTCAATCACGTTTTGTAACTGCTGCATTATTAAACTCTTTCCATATTAATAAACATTACGTCACGTCCTTTAAGGGCATGACATCGACGCCTGTCCTTTATCGTTTGGATTGAGGGCCTCTGTCAACCGTTGTTGCACTTCCAGCTGCAGCGCATTATTAAGAGCACGCCGGTCGGCGGTGGCGATTATAAATAAATCTTCTACTCGCTCACCAATTGTCGTAATTCTGGCCCCGTGCAGGGAAATACCGAGGTCGGCGAACACCTGCCCGACGCTGGCCAGCAGTCCGGGCTGGTCGAGGGCAATCAGCTCAAGGAATGAGCGTCTGTCCGTATGCGTTGGCAGGAAATTGACTTCGGTATCGACGGTAAAGTGGCGCAGTTTTGCCGGCTGGCGACGGGGAACCGGCGGCTGCCAGCTGCGTTGAGTGATCGCCTGCTCCAGTCCTTGGCTAATGACCAGGTGACGATCGGGCGACAGCGGGCTGCCGTCCGGTTCGAGAACGATAAAGGTGTCCATTGCCATACCGTCGCGGGTAGTGAAAACCTGCGCGTCGTGGACGCTGAGGTTGCGGCGATCCAGCTCGGCGCAGACGGCGGCGAACAGATAAGGGCGGTCAGGGCTCCAGATAAAGATCTCGGTGCCACCGCGCGTTGCCTGCGGGCTAAGCAGAATTAACGGCTTGCTCAGGTCGTGCTGGAGCAGATGACGGGCGTGCCACGCCAGCTGATTTGGGCTGTGGCGAACAAAGTAGTTGGCGCGGCAGCGGGTCCAGATCTGGTGCAGCACCTCTTCGTCGATATTGTCCATCCGCAGTAGCGCCAGCGCCTGCACCTGATGGTGACGCACGCGTTCGCGCATATCCGGGGTATTTTGCATACCACGCCGCAGCTGTTTTTCGGTAGCGAAATAGAGCTCACGCAGCAGGCTCTGCTTCCAGCTGTTCCACAGGGTTTCGTTGGTGGCGCAGATATCCGCCACCGTCAGGCAGACGAGGAAGCGCAGGCGGTTTTCAGTCTGCACTTCTTCGGCAAACTGCTTAATCACTTCCGGATCCTGAATATCGCGCCGCTGGGCGGTTACGGACATCAGCAGATGATGACGTACCAGCCAGGCGACCAGCTGCGTTTCCCGCGAGTTCAGACCGTGCAGCTCGGCAAATTTCAGCACGTCACCGGCACCCAGCTCGGAGTGGTCGCCGCCGCGGCCTTTGGCGATATCGTGGAACAGGGCAGCGATCAGGATGAGCTCCGGGTGGGTCAGACGCGGCCAGAGATCGACGCACAGGGGATGACGTGAGCGGGTCTCTTCACTGGCGAAGCTTTCCAGCTTCAGCAGCACGCGGATAGTGTGCTCATCGACGGTATAGGCATGGAAGAGGTCGAACTGCATCTGGCCGACAATATGTGACCACTGTGGCATATAGGCCCAGAGAACGCTGTGGCGATGCATCGGCAGCAGGCCGCGCCTGACGGCACCCTGATGGCGCAGCATGCTGAGAAAAAGCTCCCGCGCCTCCGGGATGTAGCACAGAGGCTGGGTCAAATGGCGGCGGGCGTGGCGCAGATGGCGCAGGGTGGTCGAATAAATTCCGGTAATGCTGCTGTTACGCACCATGATATGGAACATGCGTAAAATCGCCTGCGGCTGGCGAATAAACAGGGTTTCGTCGCGCAGATCGATAAGCGTGCCGCGCAGCTGGAAATCATCGTCGATGGGACGGGGTTTCTCGTCGGCGGTGAGGGCCAGAATAGCCTCATCGAACAGCTGCAGCAGCATATGATTCAGCTCCGCTACCCGGCGGGTGACGCGGAAGAAGTCTTTCATCATATGCTCGACCGGCTCATTGCCCTCGCCGCTGTAGTTCAGACGCTGGGCGACGCTAAGCTGTCGGTCGAACAGCAGGCGGTTGTCATAGCGGGTGACCACCAGATGCAGCGCAAAGCGAATACGCCATAGCACGTGCTGGCATTCATTAAGTTCATTGCGCTCGGCTTCGGTCAGGAAACCGAAACCGACCATCTCATCCATCGAGGTGGCGCCGAAGTGGCGCCGCGCAACCCACTGCAGGGTGTGGATATCACGCAGGCCGCCCGGGCTGCTTTTAATATCCGGTTCAAGGTTGTAGCTGGTGCCGTGATAGCGCTGGTGGCGGACGTTTTGCTCTTCGACTTTGGCGGCGAAGAAGGTGGCCGACGGCCAGAAGCCATCGCTGAATATATGCTTTTGCAGCTCGAGAAACAGGGCGACGTCGCCGATCAGCAGGCGTGACTCAATCAGGTTAGTGGCGACGGTTAAATCGGACAGCCCTTCCAGCAGGCATTCGTCGAGGGTGCGGACGCTGTGGCCGACTTCGAGCTTAATATCCCACAGCAGCGTCAGCAGCTCGCCGATTTTTTGCGCCTGGGCATCCGGCAGCCTGACGCGGCTCAAAATCAGCAGATCGATATCAGAAAGCGGATGCAGCTCGCCGCGCCCGTAGCCGCCAACCGCGACCAGCGCCACATCGCTGAGCTGGCCGAAACCGGCGTCGATCCACAGCCGCTGCAAGAGCTGATCGATAAATTCGGTACGCGCATCAATCAGCTGTTCCGCTGAGATCCCATTATCAAAGGCTTCACCCAGCCAGCGCTGGAAGGTTTCAAGATGGGCTTTTATCCCCGCGCAGTTGAGCGATTCCTGCGGCCAGACGCCCGGGTTATCAGGCTGGCCGGGAAGAGAGGGGAGTGCGGTATTGGCATACTGCTCGGGTAAAGTGTGACTCATCAGGCGCCGCCCATAAGAAAAAGCTATCACCAATAAAAAAGCCGGCATTTGCCGGCTTCTTATCATTCGTTGTGCGTGAGTATCGCGGGGATGGTGTCATCCTTTCGCAACGTCATTATTTCGCAGCCGTTTTCGGTTACCACAATAGTATGCTCATACTGCGCAGACAAGCTTCTGTCTTTGGTTTTCACCGTCCAGCCATCTTTCATGGTGCGGATACGGTAGTCACCGGCGTTGAGCATCGGTTCGATGGTAAAGGTCATGCCCGCCTGCAGCACCACGCCGCCGTCGTCCGCATCGTAATGCAGAACCTGGGGTTCTTCGTGGAAGACGCGACCAATGCCGTGCCCGCAGTATTCACGCACGACTGAGAAGCCTTCGCCTTCGGCGAATTTCTGGATTGCCGCGCCGATCGTGCGCAGGCGAATACCTGGCTTAACCATTTTCAGCGCCAGATAGAGGCTCTCCTGGGTCACGCGACACAGGCGCTCGCCGAGGATGGTCGGTTTGCCGACGATAAACATTTTCGAGGTGTCGCCGTGGTACTCATCTTTAATCACGGTGACGTCGATATTCACGATATCGCCGTCTTTCAGCAGCTTAGCGTCGTCAGGAATGCCGTGGCAGACCACTTCGTTAATGGAAATGCAGACGGATTTTGGGAAACCGTGGTAGCCGAGACAGGCGGAAACGGCCTGCTGCTCGTTAACAATATAGTCGTTGCAGATACGGTCCAGTTCGCCGGTGCTGACGCCGGGCTTAACGAAGGGTTCGATCATTTCCAGCACGTCAGCGGCCAGGCGGCCCGCCACGCGCATTTTTTCGATTTCTTCAGGGGTCTTAATAGAGATTGCCATGGATTCAGTCCATCAGAGTCGATTTTTTCGACAATAATTGTGTTAAGTACCGCCAATGGTATCAGCCCGGCGGGCAGCCTGCCAAATTGAGAATCATTGAACGCACATCGTGCCAACAACTGTTGGAGTCTCTCGCATATTTGTGGTATAAAGCGCGCCGGACTCCGGATCCTTCCAGGATACCGGGGCACAAATCTCACTTTGTGTAATTACACACACGTATCGACACATATTCCGGGGTGCCCTTAGGGGTCGGTAATATGGGATACGTGGAGGCATAACCCCAACTTAATCTATAGAGGTTTTAAACATGGCTACTGTTTCCATGCGCGACATGCTCAAGGCTGGTGTTCACTTTGGTCACCAGACCCGTTACTGGAACCCGAAAATGAAGCCTTTCATCTTCGGCGCACGTAACAAGGTTCACATCATCAACCTGGAGCAGACCGTACCGATGTTCAACGAAGCCCTGGCTGAACTGAACAAGATCGCTTCCCGTAAAGGTAAGATCCTGATCGTTGGTACCAAACGCGCTGCAAGCGAAGCGGTGAAAGAAGCTGCTCTGAGCTGCGACCAGTTCTTCGTGAACCATCGCTGGCTGGGCGGTATGCTGACTAACTGGAAAACCGTTCGTCAGTCAATCAAACGTCTGAAAGATCTGGAAACTCAGTCTCAGGACGGTACTTTCGACAAGCTGACCAAGAAAGAAGCGCTGATGCGCACCCGTGAGCTGGCCAAGCTGGAAAACAGCCTGGGTGGTATCAAGGACATGGGCGGCCTGCCGGACGCACTGTTCGTTATCGATGCAGACCACGAGCACATCGCAATCAAAGAAGCAAACAACCTGGGTATCCCGGTATTTGCTATCGTTGATACCAACTCCAATCCGGACGGCGTTGACTTCGTTATCCCGGGTAACGACGATGCAATCCGTGCAGTTAGCCTGTACCTGAATGCAGTTGCTGCAACCGTTCGTGAAGGTCGCTCTTCTGACCTGGCTACTCAGGCTGAAGAAAGCTTCGTAGAAGCTGAATAATAAGGCACGCTCTTAAGAGCCCCCTTAAATACCCAGTGGGTATGACCAGGTAGTAACACGTTTGGTTAGGGGCCTTTTTATGGCCCCTTTTTCACTTTTTAGTCCGTCTGGTTCATTGGGCCGGGCGGATCAAATCTTCCGAGGATTTAAGAATGGCTGAAATTACCGCATCCCTGGTAAAAGAGCTGCGCGAGCGTACCGGCGCAGGCATGATGGACTGTAAAAAAGCGCTGACCGAAGCCAACGGCGACATCGAGCTGGCAATCGAGAACATGCGTAAGTCCGGCGCTATCAAAGCGGCGAAAAAAGCAGGTAACGTTGCTGCTGATGGCGTGATCATCACTAAAATCGACGGCAACTACGCTGTGATTCTGGAAGTTAACTGCCAGACTGACTTCGTTGCTAAAGATGGTGGTTTCCAGGCATTCGCTAACAAAGTTCTGGATGCAGCCGTTGCTGGCAAAATCACTGACGTTGAAGTTCTGAAAGCACAGTTCGAAGAAGAGCGTGTTGCCCTGGTTGCTAAAATCGGTGAGAACATCAACATCCGTCGCGTTGCTTCCCTGGAAGGCGACGTTCTGGGTAGCTACCAGCACGGTGCTCGCATCGGTGTTCTGGTTGCCGCTACTGGCGCTGACGATGAGCTGGTTAAGCAGCTGGCAATGCACGTTGCTGCAAGCAAGCCGGAATTCGTTAAGCCGGAAGACGTGTCTGCTGAAGTGGTAGAGAAAGAGTACCAGGTTCAGCTGGACATCGCCATGCAGTCCGGTAAGCCGAAAGAAATCGCTGAGAAAATGGTTGAAGGCCGCATGAAGAAATTCACCGGCGAAGTCTCCCTGACCGGTCAGCCTTTCGTTATGGACCCGAGCAAAACCGTTGGCCAGCTGCTGAAAGAGCACAACGCTGACGTGACTAACTTCATCCGCTTCGAAGTGGGCGAAGGTATCGAAAAAGTTGAGACTGATTTCGCAGCAGAAGTTGCTGCGATGTCCAAGCAGTCTTAATTGTTGAAAAGGAGCCGCCTGAGGGCGGCTTCTTTTTGCACCTCTCATTTGTAAAATTCAGCGAAAGGCTATATTGCTGGCGCTGAAGTGCGACGTATCATGTCGCCAGAATTAACCCCTCTCACTCGTTGACTGTCTCAGGAAAGAAACATGGCTACCAATGCAAAACCCGTCTACAAACGCATCCTCCTTAAATTAAGTGGTGAAGCGCTGCAGGGAACGGAAGGCTTCGGTATTGACGCAAGCATACTTGACCGCATGGCACAGGAAATCAAAGAACTGGTTGAACTGGGCATTCAGGTCGGTGTGGTGATTGGTGGGGGTAACCTGTTCCGTGGAGCGGGTCTGGCGAAAGCGGGAATGAACCGCGTTGTGGGCGACCACATGGGCATGCTGGCAACCGTGATGAACGGTCTTGCGATGCGTGATTCGCTGCACCGCGCCTATGTGAACGCCCGCCTGATGTCCGCCATTCCTCTGAATGGCGTTTGTGACAACTACAGCTGGGCAGAGGCGATCAGCCTGCTGCGCAATAACCGTGTGGTGATCCTCTCCGCCGGTACCGGTAACCCATTCTTTACCACCGACTCCGCCGCCTGCCTGCGCGGTATCGAAATTGAAGCCGATGTGGTACTGAAAGCCACTAAAGTGGACGGCGTGTTCACCGCCGATCCGGCAAAAGATCCTTCTGCCACCATGTACGATCAGCTGACCTACACTGAAGTGCTGGATAAAGAGCTGAAAGTGATGGATCTTGCCGCCTTTACCCTGGCCCGCGATCACAAACTGCCGATTCGCGTATTCAATATGAATAAGCCTGGTGCGCTGCGTCGCGTCGTAATGGGTGAAAAAGAAGGCACTTTGATTACGGAATAATTTCCGTCAGCGATAAATACAGGTAAGATTCCGCTTTAATTTTCGTGTCTCTTGCCTGGCGCCTTTTAGGGTGCTGTGGAGTAAACGGGACTATACTTAGCGCACTTTTAGCCGGTGTGTAAGCCTATGGTCTGCCTGAGACCAGTTTTCAAGGATTCGTAACGTGATTAGCGATATCAGAAAAGATGCTGAAGTACGCATGGACAAATGCGTAGAAGCGTTCAAAACCCAAATCAGCAAAATTCGCACGGGCCGTGCTTCTCCGAGCCTGCTGGACGGCATTGTCGTTGAATATTACGGCACCCCGACCCCGCTGCGCCAGCTGGCAAGCGTGACGGTAGAAGATACCCGCACGCTGAAAATCAACGTTTTCGATCGTTCTATGGGACCGGCCGTTGAGAAAGCGATCATGGCGTCTGACCTCGGTCTGAACCCGAGCTCTGCGGGTACGGATATTCGCGTTCCGCTGCCTGCTCTGACCGAAGAACGTCGTAAAGACCTGATCAAAGTCGTGCGCGGTGAAGCCGAGCAGGGTCGCGTATCCGTGCGTAACGTGCGTCGTGATGCAAACGACAAAGTGAAAGCACTGCTGAAAGATAAAGAAATCAGCGAAGATGACGATCGTCGTTCTCAGGATGACGTGCAGAAGCTGACCGACGTGGCTATCAAGAAAATTGATGCGGCGCTGGCGGACAAAGAAGCGGAACTGATGCAGTTCTGAGTCTTCGCACCATGCAGCCGCCGGAACGTGGCTGCATTATCTGAAACGCCGTACAGAAAGATCCTTCCGGATTTTTGCTGGCGGCGTTTTGCTTTTTTATCCTGCGAATACGCTTTGGGATAGACCATGAAGCAATTAACTGTGCTCGGCTCAACCGGCTCCATCGGTTGCAGCACCCTCGATGTTGTCCGGCATAACCCGGATCGGTTCTCGGTTATCGCGCTGGTCGCGGGCCGCAATGTCAGCCGTATGGCAGAACAGTGCCTGGAATTTACGCCGCGCTATGCGGTGATGGATGATGCGCTCTGCGCACGCGAGCTGAGCGCAATACTGCAGCAGCACGGCAGCCGTACCGAGGTGCTGAGTGGTCAGCAGGCAGCCTGCGAGATGGCAGCACTGGACGACGCCGACCAGGTGATGGCGGCGATTGTCGGTGCAGCAGGGTTGCTGCCGACGCTGGCGGCTATCCGCGCCGGTAAAACGGTGCTGCTGGCGAATAAAGAGTCGCTGGTGACCTGCGGACGCCTGTTTATGGAGGCGGTTAAGCACAGCGGAGCCCGCCTTCTTCCCGTTGATAGTGAACATAACGCGATTTTTCAGAGTTTACCGGAAACAATTCAGCAAAACCTGGGATACGCTAATCTGGAGCAGAACGGCGTAACATCGATTCTGCTTACCGGGTCTGGTGGCCCTTTTCGTGAAACCGCACTCTCTGAACTGGCCGCAATGACGCCGGATCAGGCCTGTCGGCATCCGAACTGGTCGATGGGACGTAAAATCTCCGTCGATTCCGCCACCATGATGAATAAAGGTCTGGAATACATTGAAGCCCGCTGGCTGTTTAATGCTTCAGCCGCGCAGATGGACGTTCTGATTCACCCGCAGTCGGTTATCCACTCTATGGTGCGATATCAGGACGGCAGCGTTCTGGCGCAGCTGGGTGAGCCGGATATGCGCACGCCTATCGCGCATACCATGGCCTGGCCGCATCGGGTACCCTCCGGCGTGAAGCCGCTGGATTTCTGTGCGCTCAGCAACCTGAGCTTCGCTGCACCGGATTATGCGCGTTATCCCTGTCTGAAACTGGCAATGGACGCGTTTGATAGCGGACAGGCGGCCACGACGGCGCTGAATGCGGCAAATGAAGTGACGGTTGCCGCATTCCTCGCGTCGGGCATCCGCTTTACCGATATCGCCGCGCTGAACCTCGCCGTGCTGGAACACATCGCGGTGCCGGAACCGCAAAGCGTGGAGGATGTTATGGCTATCGATACGCTGGCGCGTGACCTCGCGCAGAAACAGGTGACGCGTATCGCAGGCTGATGATTATCCCACCACTCGTGGCAGTGATATTTGTTAGCGTTGGGCTTCAATGATATAGTCTGCGCCACCTGATGACCGTTGGTGGATCAGGTAAGCCGTGGTTTGACACGGCTTTTTTACGTAAAGGCTATAGATTGTCTTGCGTGACTGACCGTAGTATTCGCGTGTCGTTGCGCGGCATAGTCTGGTATTCCAGAGTACCGCCAAATCCTTTTCATGGACTAAAACGCGTTATGTTGTCTGCTAACCAACCATTAAGCGAAAGTTTGCCTGCTCATGGCTGTCGTCATGTGGCGATAATCATGGATGGCAATGGTCGCTGGGCAAAGCGACAGGGGAAGATTCGCGCCTTTGGGCACAAAGCAGGGGCGAAGTCGGTCCGTCGCGCAGTTTCCTTTGCCGCCAACAACGGTATTGATGCCTTAACGCTGTATGCCTTTAGCAGTGAAAACTGGAATCGTCCGCCGCAGGAAGTCAGCGCGTTGATGGAACTGTTTGTTTGGGCACTCGATAGCGAGGTCAAAAGCCTGAACCGCCACAACGTCCGCTTGCGTGTTATCGGCGACGTTAGCCGTTTTAATGCGCGTTTACAGGAGCGGATCCGCAAAGCCGAAGGCTTAACGCAGCAGAATACGGGCTTGACCCTCAATATTGCCGCGAATTATGGCGGGCGTTGGGATATTATTCAGGGAGTACAGCAGCTGGCTGCGAAGGTACAGGAAGGTGTGCTTAGTCCGGATCTCATCGATGAAGAGATGCTGGGCAAGCAAATCTGTATGCACGAGCTGGCTCCCGTAGATTTAGTAATTAGGACAGGGGGGGAGCATCGAATCAGTAACTTTCTGCTGTGGCAAATTGCCTACGCTGAGCTTTACTTTACGGATGTTCTTTGGCCCGATTTTGATGAACAAGACTTTGAAGGTGCGCTGAATGCCTTTGCTAATCGAGAGCGTCGTTTTGGCGGCACCGAGCCTGGTGGCGAAAAAGCCTGATGGGGGTTGCTCTTGCTGAAGTATCGCCTGATTTCTGCTTTTGTGTTAATACCCGTCGTTATCGCCGCGCTGTTTTTATTACCGCCGGCGGGATTCGCTATCCTGACGCTGGTGGTCTGTATGCTGGCCGCGTGGGAATGGGGGCAGCTGAGCGGCTTTAGCTCACGCACCCAGCGGGTATGGCTGGCGGTACTATGTGGCCTGTTATTGGCGCTGATGCTGTTTTCGCTTCCGGAATACCACCATAACCTGCATCAGCCGGTGGTGGAGTGGTCGCTATGGGCGTCGTTGGGCTGGTGGGTTGTGGCGCTGTTTCTGGTGCTGTTCTATCCCTCATCGGCGACGACGTGGCGTCATTCAAAGACGTTACGCCTGATTTTCGGCCTGCTGACCATTGTTCCCTTCTTCTGGGGGATGGTGGCGCTGCGCGCCTGGCATTATGATGACAACCACTACAGCGGTGCTGTCTGGTTGCTATACGTGATGATTCTGGTTTGGGGCGCGGATTCCGGTGCCTATATGTTTGGTAAGCTGTTCGGTAAGCACAAGCTGGCACCGAAAGTGTCGCCGGGGAAAACCTGGCAGGGCTTTATCGGCGGGCTGTTTACCGCAGCGGTGATTTCGGTGATCTATGGCCTGTGGGCCGATCTTGCGGTCGCGCCGCTGACGCTGCTGATTTGCTCGATTGTTGCGACGCTGGCCTCGGTGCTTGGCGATCTCACAGAAAGTATGTTCAAGCGTGAAGCCGGTATTAAAGACAGCGGGCATTTGATCCCAGGACACGGCGGTATTCTTGACCGTATTGACAGCCTGACGGCTGCGGTGCCGGTCTTTGCCTGCCTGCTATTGTTAGTTTTCAGGACGATTTAACGGAAGGTTTTATGCTGAGCATTCTCTGGAATCTGGCTGCGTTCATTGTTGCGCTGGGTGTCTTGATCACCGTGCATGAATTTGGTCACTTCTGGGTTGCTCGCCGCTGCGGCGTGCGCGTCGAGCGTTTCTCTATCGGCTTTGGCAAATCCCTGTGGCGCCGTGTGGATAAACACGGCACAGAGTTTGTCATCGCTCTGATCCCGCTGGGCGGCTACGTGAAAATGCTCGATGAGCGTGCGGAGCCCGTCGCCCCGGAACTGCGTCACTACGCGTTTAACAACAAAACCGTCGGTCAGCGTGCGGCGATTATCGCTGCCGGGCCGGTTGCCAACTTCCTCTTCGCGATTTTTGCCTACTGGCTGGTGTTTATCATCGGCGTGCCTGGCGTGCGCCCGGTTGTCGGTGAAATAACCCCCAATTCTATCGCCGCGAACGCACAAATTACGCCGGGCACGGAACTTAAAGCGATTGACGGTATCGAAACGCCTGACTGGGATGCTGTGCGTTTGCAGCTCGTGGCGAAGATTGGTGACGAGCGTGCAACGGTGACGCTGGCACCTTTCGGCAGTAATCAGCGCCAGGACAAAGTGCTGGATTTACATAACTGGGCGTTTGAGCCAGATAAGGAAGATCCGGTGTCCGCGTTGGGGATTCGCCCACGCGGTATGCAGCTTGAACCGGTGCTGACAGAAATACAGGCAAATTCAGCCGCACAAAAAGCGGGTTTGCAAGCTGGCGACAGGATCGTTAAAGTCGATGGTCAGCCGCTGACTCAGTGGGCGACCTTTGTGACGTTAGTCCGTGACAATCCGGGAACGCCGCTGGCGCTGGAAATCGAAAGGCAGGGAAGTCCCTTGTCTTTGACGCTGATACCTGACACTAAGTCCGGTAGCAGCAAGGCTGAAGGGTTCGCAGGCGTAGTGCCGAAAGTGATCCCGATGCCGGATGAGTATAAGACAGTACGCCAGTATGGTCCGTTTGGCGCGATTACGGAGGCCACGGATAAAACCTGGCAACTGATGAAGCTGACGGTGACCATGCTGGGGAAATTAATCACCGGTGACGTAAAACTGAACAATCTCAGTGGGCCGATTTCAATCGCCCAGGGAGCAGGAATGTCGGCGGAGTTTGGGTTGATTTACTATCTGATGTTTCTCGCGTTAATCAGCGTGAATCTGGGGATAATCAACCTGTTTCCGTTACCCGTCCTCGACGGGGGGCATCTGCTCTTTCTGGCGGTTGAAAAGCTGAAAGGCGGGCCGGTATCCGAGCGAGTTCAAGACTTTAGTTATCGCATTGGCTCAATACTGCTGGTGCTGTTAATGGGGCTTGCACTTTTCAATGATTTCTCTCGGCTGTAAGCGAGAGTGTTAGGAAGAACGCATAATAACGATGGCGATGAAAAAGTTGCTCATAGCGTCGCTGCTGTTTAGCAGCGCCACCGTATACGGTGCTGATGGCTTCGTAGTCCAGGACATTCAGTTCGAAGGCTTGCAGCGTGTTGCCGTTGGTGCGGCTCTACTCAGTATGCCTGTGCGTCCTGGTGACACGGTGAATGATGAAGACATCAGTAACACCATTCGTGCCCTGTTCGCCACCGGAAACTTCGAAGATGTTCGCGTGCTGCGCGACGGCGAGACGCTGCTGGTTCAGGTGAAAGAACGCCCGACGATTGCCAGCATCACTTTCTCCGGCAACAAGTCGGTGAAGGATGACATGCTTAAGCAGAATCTCGAGGCTTCCAGCGTGCGCGTAGGGGAATCCCTCGACCGCACCACGCTTGCTGATATCGAGAAAGGTCTGGAAGACTTCTACTACAGCGTCGGCAAATACAGCGCCAGCGTGAAAGCCGTGGTTACCCCGCTGCCGCGTAACCGCGTTGACCTGAAGCTGGTCTTCCAGGAAGGCGTCTCGGCGCAGATCCAGCAGATCAACATCGTCGGGAACCATGCTTTCAGCACCGAAGAACTGATTTCAACGTTCCAGCTGCGTGACGAAGTGCCGTGGTGGAACGTGGTCGGCGATCGTAAATATCAGAAACAGAAACTGGCGGGTGACCTCGAAAGCCTGCGCAGCTTCTATCTGGATCGTGGCTATGCCCGCTTCAATATCGATTCGACGCAGGTCAGCCTGACGCCGGATAAAAAAGGTATCTACATCACCGTTAACATCACTGAAGGCGACCAGTACAAGCTGTCCGGCGTTCAGGTTAGCGGTAACCTGGCCGGTCACTCTGCGGAAATCGAAGGGCTGACCAAAATCGAGCCGGGCGAGCTGTATAACGGCGCCAAAGTCACTCGTATGGAAGACGACATTAAAAAGCTTCTGGGTCGCTATGGTTATGCCTATCCGCGCGTTCAGTCGCAGCCGGAAATCAACGACGCTGACAAAACGGTTAAGCTGCATGTCAACGTTGATGCCGGTAACCGCTACTACGTGCGTAAAATCCGCTTCGAAGGTAACGACACCTCGAAAGATGCCGTTCTGCGCCGCGAAATGCGTCAGATGGAAGGGGCCTGGCTGGGCAGCGACCTGGTTGACCAGGGTAAAGAGCGTCTGAACCGTCTGGGCTACTTTGAAACGGTAGACGTTGATACCCAGCGTATCTCCGGCAACCCGGACCAGGTTGACGTGGTTTACAAGGTGAAAGAGCGTAACACCGGTAGCTTCAACTTTGGTATCGGATACGGTACCGAAAGCGGCGTAAGCTTCCAGGTGGGTGTGCAGCAGGATAACTGGTTAGGTACCGGTTACTCTGTCGGCATCAACGGCACCAAAAACGACTACCAGACCTACTCAGAATTCTCCGTGACCAACCCGTACTTTACGGTTGACGGTGTGAGCCTGGGCGGGCGTATTTTCTATAACAACTTTAAAGCTGACGACGCGGATCTGTCGACCTACACCAACCAGAGTTATGGTGCAGACGGTACCCTCGGCTTCCCGATCAACGAGTATAACTCCCTGCGTGTGGGCCTGGGTTACGTGCATAACGACCTGTCCAACATGGAGCCGCAGATTGCGATGAAACGCTATCTGGACTCGATCGGCCAGACGATGAACACCCAGACAGACGATAACGGTTTTACCGCGGATGATTTCACCTTTAACTACGGTTGGACCTACAATAACCTGAACCGTGGCTACTTCCCGACGAAGGGCTCGCGCGTTAACCTGAACGGTAAGGTGACGATTCCGGGTTCAGACAACGAGTTCTACAAGGTTACGCTGGATTCGGCTTCCTACTTCCCGATCGATGAAGATCAGAAATGGGTTGTGCTGGGTCGTACCCGTTGGGGTTACGGCGATGGCCTTAGCGGTAAAGAGATGCCGTTCTACGAGAACTTCTATGCCGGTGGTTCCAGCTCTGTACGTGGCTTCCAGTCCAATAACATTGGTCCGAAAGCGGTGTACTACGGCGGTAACAATCAGTCTAACTGTAAAGATCCTGCGGCGGGTTCAATCTGTAGCTCTGACGACGCGGTGGGCGGTAACGCCATGGCGGTGGTCAGCGCCGAGCTGATTGTGCCGACGCCATTTATCAGTGATAAGTATGCTAACTCAGTCCGTACCTCCTTCTTCTGGGATATGGGTACCGTCTGGGATACAAACTGGGAAAATACCGCGCAGATGAAATCGCAAGGTATTCCTGACTACAGCGATCCGAGCAACATTCGTATGTCTGCTGGTATCGCGTTGCAATGGATGTCCCCATTAGGGCCGCTGGTCTTCTCCTATGCCCAGCCGTACAAAAAGTATGATGGCGACAAAGCAGAACAATTCCAGTTTAACATTGGTAAAACCTGGTAATTGTTCTCAGCAAAGGATTGCCCAGGTAGTGTAGCGACGACTTTACGGGTCCACAGTGGCCCGAAAGTCCGCAAAGAACGGTACCTGCGGGTACAAATGGGATGGTGAGGAGTTTATTGTGAAAAAGTGGTTATTAGCTGCAGGTCTGGGTTTAGCAATGGCAACCTCCGCGCAGGCGGCAGACAAAATTGCAATTGTTAACATGGGCAATCTGTTCCAGCAGGTCGCGCAGAAAACGGGCGTATCCAGCACCCTGGAAAACGAGTTCAAAGGCCGCGCCAGCGAACTGCAGGGCATGGAAACCGATCTGCAATCCAAAATGCAGCGTCTGCAGCGTGATGGTTCTACCATGAAAGCGAGCGAGCGCAGCAGCCTTGAGAAAGACGTGATGGCTAAGCGCCAGACGTTTGGTCAGAAAGCGCAGGCTTTTGAGCAGGATCGTGCACGTCGTTCCAACGAAGAGCGTGGCAAACTGGTTACTCGTATCCAGGCTGCCGTGAAGAAAGTTGCTGACGATCAGAACATTGATCTGGTTGTTGATGCTAACACCGTTGCCTTCAACAGCAGCGACGTGAAAGACATCACTGCTGATGTGCTGAAACAGGTTAAATAAGTAATGCCTTCAATTCGACTGTCTGATTTAGCGCAGCAGTTGGATGCAGAATTACACGGTGATGGCGATCTCGTCATCACCGGCGTTGCGTCCATGCAGTCTGCTAAAACAGGTCAAATTACGTTCATGGTCAATCCTAAATACCGTGAACACCTGGCCGTGTGCCAGGCGTCCGCTGTCGTTATGACCGCAGACGATCTGCCTTTCGCCCAGAGTGCGGCACTGGTAGTAAAAAACCCGTATCTGACCTACGCCCGCATGGCTCAAATTCTTGATACCACGCCTCAACCAGCGCAGAACATTGCTCCGAGTGCAGTGGTTGATTCAACGGCGACGTTGGGTAATAACGTGGCGATCGGGGCGAATGCCGTGATCGAATCCGGCGTTACGCTCGGCGATAACGTGATTATCGGCGCAGGCTGCTTCGTCGGCAAAGACACCAAAGTGGGTGCCGGCAGCCGTCTGTGGGCCAACGTTACCGTTTATCATGAGATAGAAATCGGTGAAAATTGCCTGATCCAGTCCGGCACGGTGATCGGTTCTGACGGCTTCGGCTATGCGAACGATCGCGGTAACTGGGTGAAAATACCCCAGCTTGGACGGGTGATCGTCGGCGATCGTGTCGAGATCGGTGCCTGTACCACCATTGACCGCGGCGCGCTGGATGACACCATTATCGGTAATGGCGTCATCATTGATAACCAGTGCCAGATTGCACATAACGTCGTGATTGGCGACAATACCGCAGTCGCCGGCGGCGTGATTATGGCAGGCAGCCTGAAAATCGGCCGTTACTGCATGATTGGCGGAGCCAGTGTGATTAACGGGCATATGGAAATTTGCGATAAGGTGACGGTAACCGGAATGGGCATGGTGATGCGTCCGATTACAGAACCTGGCGTCTATTCCTCCGGTATTCCGCTGCAGCCGAACAAGACCTGGCGTAAAACCGCAGCCCTGGTAATGAATATTGATGATATGAGCAAGCGTCTCAAAGCAGTAGAACGCAAGATCAATCAACAAGAAGAATAGTTACCCGCTAAGCGTTTGCATTCCCCGGCCTGCTGCATCTCTGAGATTGCCGCGGGCCGTGTTATTATTGTCTTTTAGTATATTTTGACAGGAAGAGTATTTTGACTACTGACACTCATACTCTGCACATTGAAGAGATTCTTGAACTTCTGCCGCACCGTTTTCCGTTCTTACTGGTTGATCGCGTGCTGGATTTTGAAGAAGGTCGTTTTCTGCGCGCAGTAAAAAACGTTACGGTAAATGAGCCGTTTTTCCAGGGGCACTTCCCGGGCAAACCGATTTTCCCGGGCGTACTGATTCTGGAAGCGATGGCACAGGCGACCGGTATTCTGGCGTTTAAAAGCGTCGGCAAACTGGAGCCGGGTGAACTCTACTATTTCGCAGGTATCGACGAAGCGCGCTTTAAGCGCCCGGTGGTGCCAGGCGATCAGATGATTATGGAAGTCACCTTTGAAAAAACGCGCCGCGGCCTGACCCGCTTTAAGGGCGTGGCACTGGTTGACGGTAAAGTTGTTTGTGAAGCTACGATGATGTGTGCGCGTAGCCGGGAGGCCTGATACGTGATTGATAAAACCGCCTTTATTCATCCTGCCGCGATTGTGGAAGAGGGCGCCATTATTGGTGCTAACGTCCATATCGGCCCGTTCTGTATTGTCGGACCTGACGTTGAAATCGGTGAAGGTACCGTACTGAAGTCCCACGTTGTCGTAAACGGCCATACTAAAATTGGTCGTGATAACGAGATCTATCAGTTCGCCTCCATTGGGGAAGTTAACCAGGATCTGAAATATGCTGGTGAACCGACTCGCGTGGAGATTGGCGATCGCAATCGCATCCGCGAAAGCGTCACCATTCACCGTGGCACGACTCAGGGCGGTGGGGTAACGAAGGTGGGCAGCGATAACCTGCTGATGATTAATGCGCACGTTGCGCATGACTGTACGATCGGCAATCGCTGTATCCTCGCCAATAACGCAACCCTGGCGGGGCACGTATCTCTCGATGACTTCGTGATTATCGGCGGCATGACCGCAGTCCATCAGTTCTGCATCATCGGTGCACACGTGATGGTTGGCGGTTGCTCCGGTGTTGCGCAGGATGTTCCTCCTTACGTGATTGCTCAGGGTAACCATGCGACGCCGTTTGGGGTTAACATCGAAGGGCTGAAACGTCGTGGCTTTAGCCGCGAATCGATTACGGCAATCCGCAACGCGTACAAACAGCTGTACCGTAGCGGCAAAACGCTGGAAGAAGCGAAGCCGGAAATCGCCGAACTGGCTGCGCAGTTCCCGGAGGTTCAGGCATTTTATGACTTCTTTGGGCGCTCAACGCGTGGTCTGATCCGTTAATGGTTGATTCGCGTCCATTAACGATAGCCCTGGTCGCCGGAGAAACCTCCGGCGATATTCTTGGTGCCGGTCTTATCCGTGCGCTAAAGGAGCGTGTTCCCAACGCCCGTTTTGTCGGCGTTGCCGGGCCGCGCATGCAGGCCGAAGGCTGTGAAGCCTGGTATGAGATGGAAGAGCTGGCGGTCATGGGCATCGTTGAGGTGCTGGGCCGTTTGCGTCGTCTGCTGCATATCCGCGCCGATCTGACCCGTCGCTTTAGCGAACTGCAGCCGGACGTTTTCGTCGGCATTGATGCCCCTGATTTCAATATTACCCTTGAGGGAAACCTGAAAAAGCGCGGCATTCGTACTATTCACTATGTCAGTCCGTCCGTCTGGGCGTGGCGACAGAAACGCGTTTTCAAAATAGGCAGAGCCACCGACCTGGTGCTCGCATTTCTGCCTTTCGAAAAAGCGTTTTACGACCGTTTCAACGTACCCTGCCGCTTTATCGGCCATACTATGGCCGATGCCATGCCGCTGGATCCCGATAAAAACGCGGCGCGCGATACGCTGGGAATTGACCATAATGCCCACTGTCTGGCGCTGCTGCCGGGCAGTCGCGGTGCTGAAGTCGAAATGCTCAGCGCTGATTTCTTACGTACCGCGATGCTTCTTCGCCAGCGCTATCCGGATCTGGAAGTGCTGGTGCCGCTGGTTAACGCTAAACGGCGTGAACAGTTTGAGCAGATTAAAGCCGGGGTGGCACCGGATCTCCGTGTCCATCTGCTGGATGGCATGGCCCGCGAGGCGATGATCGCCAGCGATGCGGCACTGCTGGCCTCGGGTACTGCGGCGCTGGAGTGCATGCTGGCGAAATGTCCGATGGTCGTCGGCTATCGCATGAAGCCCTTTACCTTCTGGCTGGCGAAGCGTCTGGTAAAAACCGACTATGTTTCACTCCCGAATCTGCTGGCGGGTCGCGAGCTGGTCAAAGAGCTGCTGCAGGACGATTGCGAGCCGCAGGCGCTTGCCGATGCCTTAGAGCCGCTGCTCGCTCGCGGCAACACCAGCAATACGGTGCACGAAATTTTCCGCGAGCTGCATCAGCAGATCCGCTGCAATGCCGACGAGCAGGCGGCACAAGCCGTACTGGAGTTAGCGCAATGATCGAATTTGTTTATCCGCATACCCACCTGGTTGCGGGCGTCGATGAAGTCGGCCGCGGGCCGTTAGTCGGTGCGGTGGTGACCGCGGCGGTGATCCTCGATCCTGCCCGGCCGATCGTTGGTTTGAATGATTCCAAGAAACTGTCCGAAAAGCGCCGACTGGCGCTATTTGACGAGATCACAGAAAAAGCCCTCTGCTGGAGCCTTGGCCGCGCAGAGCCGCATGAAATCGACGAGATCAATATTCTGCATGCCACTATGCTGGCGATGCAGCGAGCGGTCGCCGGGCTGCGTATCGTCCCGGAATACGTGCTGATTGACGGCAATCGCTGTCCGGCCCTGCCGATGCCGTCGATGGCGGTGGTTAAGGGCGACAGCCGGGTAGCTGAAATCAGCGCCGCGTCGATTCTGGCTAAAGTCACCCGCGATGCGGAGATGGCTGCGCTGGACCTCACATTCCCCCAATACGGCTTTGCACAGCACAAAGGCTATCCGACCGTTTTTCATCTCGAAAGACTGGCCGAGCATGGCGCGACGGCACACCACAGACGCAGCTTTGGTCCGGTGAAACGCGCGCTGGGTCTGGTGTCCTGAGCGGACGATATTAAGTAACGCGGGATTCTGAAAATGGCTGAACCACGTTTCGTACACCTTCGGGTGCACAGCGACTACTCCATGATCGATGGGCTGGCAAAAACCGGGCCGCTGGTGAAAAAGGCGGCCGCCCTCGGCATGCCTGCACTGGCGATCGTCGATTTTACCAACCTCTGCGGCCTGGTGAAGTTCTACGGAGCGGCGCATGGCGCAGGCATCAAGCCGATTGTCGGTGCGGATTTCCACGTCCAGAGCGAGCTGTTCGGCGACGAAATGACCCAGTTGACGGTGCTGGCGGCCAATAATACCGGCTATCAGAACCTGACGTTACTGATCTCCCGCGCCTATCAGCGCGGCTATGGCCCGCAGGGGCCGTGGATTGACCGCGAGTGGCTGGCCGAGCTGAACGAAGGGCTGATCCTGCTCTCCGGTGCGCGTATGGGTGACGTTGGTAAAAGCCTGATGCGTGGCAACAGCGTGCTGGTGGATCAGTGCGTTGATTTTTATCAGCAGCACTTTGCCGACCGTTTCTATCTCGAACTGATCCGTACCGGTCGTCAGGATGAAGAGAGCTATTTGCATGCTGCCGTCGAGCTGGCGGAGGCCCGGGGGCTGCCGGTGGTGGCCACTAACGATGTGCGTTTCCTGGAAACCGGCGATTTCGACGCTCATGAAATTCGTGTTGCCATCCACGACGGCTTTACGCTCGACGATCCCAAACGCCCGCGCAACTATTCGCCGCAGCAGTACATGCGCAGCGAAGAGGAGATGTGCGAGCTGTTCTCCGACATCCCGGAAGCGCTGGAGAACTCGGTCGAGATCGCCAAACGCTGCAATATCACGGTCCGTCTGGGTGAGTATTTCCTGCCCCAGTTCCCGACCGGTGAGATGTCGACGGAAGATTTCCTGGTCGTCAAGTCGAAAGAGGGCCTGGAAGAGCGTCTTGAGTTCCTGTTCCCGGATGCAGAAGAACGCCTTAAGCAGCGTCCGGCGTATGATGACCGCCTCGATATTGAGTTGCAGGTTATCAACCAGATGGGGTTCCCTGGCTACTTCCTGATCGTAATGGAGTTTATCCAGTGGTCGAAGGATAACGGCGTGCCTGTAGGCCCAGGTCGTGGTTCCGGTGCGGGATCGCTTGTCGCCTATGCGCTGAAAATTACCGATCTTGACCCGCTGGAATTTGACCTGCTGTTTGAACGCTTCCTGAACCCGGAGCGTGTGTCGATGCCCGACTTCGACGTTGACTTCTGTATGGAGAAACGCGACCAGGTTATCGATCACGTGGCGGAGATGTACGGTCGTGATGCGGTATCGCAGATCATTACTTTCGGTACCATGGCGGCCAAGGCGGTTATCCGCGACGTAGGCCGTGTACTGGGGCACCCTTATGGTTTTGTCGACAGAATTTCAAAACTGGTGCCGCCCGATCCGGGGATGACGCTGGCTAAAGCCTTTGAGGCCGAGCCGCAACTTCCAGAGATTTACGAGGCAGACGAAGAAGTTAAAGCGCTGATCGATATGGCGCGTAAGCTGGAAGGCGTCACGCGTAACGCCGGGAAACACGCCGGTGGGGTGGTGATCGCACCGACCAAAATTACTGACTTTGCGCCGCTCTACTGCGATGAATCCGGCCAGCATCCGGTCACCCAGTTCGATAAAAACGACGTTGAGTATGCCGGGCTGGTGAAGTTCGACTTCCTCGGGCTGCGCACGCTCACCATCATCGACTGGGCGCTAAAGATGATCAACCCGCGCCGGGCCAAACAGGGCCTGGAGCCGATTGATATCGCGGCGATCCCGCTCGACGATAAGAAAAGTTTCGATATGCTGCAGCGCTCGGAGACCACCGCGGTCTTCCAGCTTGAATCGCGCGGCATGAAAGATCTGATTAAGCGCCTGCAGCCTGACTGCTTCGAAGATATGATCGCCCTGGTGGCCCTGTTCCGCCCGGGGCCGCTGCAGTCGGGGATGGTAGATAACTTTATCGACCGTAAGCACGGCCGGGAAGAGATCTCCTATCCGGATGTGCAGTGGCAGCATGAATGCCTGAAGCCGGTACTGGAGCCAACCTACGGCATTATCCTGTATCAGGAACAGGTTATGCAGATTGCCCAGGAGCTTTCCGGCTATACCCTCGGCGGCGCGGATATGCTGCGTCGTGCGATGGGTAAGAAAAAGCCGGAAGAGATGGCCAGGCAGCGCGGCACCTTCGAAGAAGGCGCGAAGCAAAACGGCGTCGATGGTGAGCTGGCGATGAAAATCTTTGACCTGGTGGAGAAATTCGCCGGGTATGGATTTAACAAATCCCACTCCGCTGCCTATGCTTTGGTGTCATACCAGACGCTGTGGCTAAAGGCGCACTATCCGGCGGAGTTTATGGCGGCGGTAATGACCGCGGATATGGACAACACCGAGAAGGTCGTTGGTCTGGTCGATGAGTGCTGGCGTATGGGGCTGAAAATCCTGCCGCCGGACATTAACTCCGGGCTGTACCATTTCCACGTCAACGACGAAGGCGAGATAGTCTACGGTATTGGCGCCATTAAAGGCGTCGGGGAAGGGCCGATTGAGGCTATTCTTGAAGCACGTAACAGCGGCGGCTATTTCCGCGAGCTGTTTGACCTGTGCGCACGTACCGATACTAAAAAGCTCAACCGTCGGGTGCT
Source organism: Enterobacteriaceae bacterium (assembly GCA_035277345.1). Lineage (GTDB taxonomy): Bacteria > Pseudomonadota > Gammaproteobacteria > Enterobacterales > Enterobacteriaceae > BIGb0383. The sequence goes on along the minus strand of DATEKR010000013.1, from coordinate 7,220 downwards.
GGAAAAATTGATTATGTCCGGGGCGTTTGACCGTCTCGGACCGCACCGCGCCGCGTTGATGAACTCCCTGGCGGATGCGCTGAAAGCGGCGGATCAGCATGCGAAAGCCGAGGCCATTGGCCAGGCGGATATGTTCGGCGTTCTGGCCGATGAGCCGGAAGTGGTCGAGCAGTCCTACGCCAGCTGTCAGCCGTGGCCGGAACAGATTGTACTGGACGGAGAGCGGGAAACGCTGGGTCTCTATTTGACCGGGCACCCGATCACCCAGTATCTGAAAGAAATTGAGCGTTATGTCGGCGGCTATCGCCTGAAAGACATGCATCCCACCGAACGTGGTAAAATGACCACGGCGGCGGGGCTCGTTATTGCTGCGCGGGTAATGGTCACCAAGCGCGGCAATCGAATCGGCATCTGTACGCTGGATGACCGTTCAGGGCGTCTGGAGGTGATGTTATTCACCGACGCGCTGGATAAATACCAGCATATGCTGGAAAAAGACCGCATACTTATCGTCAGCGGACAGGTCAGCTTTGATGACTTCAGCGGTGGGCTTAAAATGATGGCCCGTGAAGTTATGGACATTGACGAAGCCCGCGAAAAATACGCTCGCGGGCTTGCTATCTCGCTGACGGACAGGCAAATTGATGACCAGCTTTTAAACCGACTCCGTCAGTCTCTGGAACCCCACCGTTCGGGAACCATTCCAGTACACCTCTACTATCAGAGGACGGATGCGCGCGCGCGGTTGCGCTTTGGCGCAGGCTGGCGCGTCTCTCCGAGCGATCGTTTACTCAACGATCTGCGTGGCCTTATTGGCCCGGAGCAGGTGGAACTGGAGTTTGACTAATACAGGAATACTATGAGTCTGAATTTCCTTGATTTCGAACAGCCGATTGCTGAGCTGGAAGCGAAAATCGATTCTCTGACAGCGGTAAGCCGTCAGGATGAAAAACTGGATATTAACATCGACGAAGAAGTGCATCGTCTGCGCGAAAAAAGCGTAGAACTGACGCGCAAAATCTTCGCCGATCTTGGTGCATGGCAGATAGCCCAGCTGGCACGCCATCCGCTGCGTCCTTACACCCTGGATTATCTCCGCCTGGCATTCGACGAATTTGACGAACTGGCCGGTGACCGTGCCTACGCTGACGACAAAGCTATCGTCGGTGGTATTGCGCGTCTTGATGGTCGCCCGGTGATGGTAATTGGCCATCAGAAAGGTCGTGAAACCAAAGAAAAAATCCGCCGCAACTTCGGTATGCCGGCGCCGGAAGGTTACCGTAAGGCCCTGCGCCTGATGGAAATGGCCGAGCGCTTTAACATGCCGATTATCACCTTTATCGACACCCCTGGTGCCTATCCGGGTGTGGGTGCGGAAGAGCGCGGTCAGTCCGAAGCGATCGCCCGCAACCTGCGTGAAATGTCGCGGCTTAACGTACCGGTGATCTGCACCGTGATCGGTGAAGGTGGCTCCGGTGGCGCACTGGCCATTGGCGTGGGTGATAAAGTGAATATGCTGCAGTACAGCACCTATTCCGTTATCTCTCCGGAAGGCTGCGCCTCCATTCTGTGGAAGAGCGCCGACAAGGCTCCGCTGGCCGCTGAGGCAATGGGCATTATTGCGCCGCGTCTGAAAGAGCTGAAGCTGATCGATACCGTGATCCCGGAACCACTGGGCGGCGCGCATCGCAACCCGGAAGCCATTGCAGCTTCTCTGAAAGCGCAGCTGGTGGCCGATCTGGCCGATCTCGACGTGCTGAGCAAAGAAGATCTGCGTAACCGCCGTTACCAGCGTCTGATGAGCTACGGCTACGCCTGATAGCCTCACGCATTCTGAAAAAGCCACACTGAGGTGTGGCTTTTTTTATGGCTGCGATTTACCTGGGCTATGATTAGCTAAGGTTTTTTCCAGGAGGAACGCGTGAATATTATCGCTATCATGGGGCCGCACGGGGTCTACTACAAAGACGAGCCTATCAAAGAGTTAGAAACGGCGCTGGAACAGCAGGGGTTCAAAATCATCTGGCCGCAGAACAGCGCCGACCTGCTGAAATTTATCGAGCACAACCCGCGTATCTGCGGCGTGATTTTCGACTGGGATGAGTACAGCGTTGACCTCTGCAGCGATATCAACCAGCTTAATGAGTACCTGCCGCTTTACGCCTTTATCAATACCCACTCCACCCTCGATGTCAGCGTGCACGATATGCGTATGGCGCTGTGGTTCTTCGAGTACTCTCTGGGCGCGGCGCAGGACATTGCCACCCGGATTGGTCAGTACACGACCGAGTATATCGACAACATTATGCCGCCGTTCACGCGGGCGCTCTTCACCTATGTCAAAGAGGGGAAGTATACCTTCTGCACGCCGGGCCATATGGCGGGCACCGCCTACCAGAAAAGCCCGGTTGGCTGCCTGTTCTATGATTTCTTCGGTGGCAATACGCTGAAGGCGGATGTGTCGATCTCGGTCACCGAGCTGGGATCGCTCCTCGATCATACCGGCCCGCATCTGGAGGCGGAGGAGTATATCGCCCGCACCTTTGGCGCGGAGCAGAGCTATATGGTCACCAACGGCACCTCGACATCGAACAAGATCGTCGGGATGTATGCCGCGCCGGCCGGCAGTACGCTGCTTATCGATCGTAACTGCCATAAATCACTGGCGCACCTGCTGATGATGAGCGACGTGGTGCCGCTATGGCTAAAGCCGGGACGCAATGCGCTGGGGATCCTCGGCGGGATCCCACGACGTGAGTTTTCCCGTACCAGCATTGAACAGAAGGTGGCGCAGACGCCTGACGCCAGCTGGCCGGTGCATGCGGTGATCACCAATTCCACCTACGATGGTTTGCTCTATAACACTAACTGGATCAAAGCCACTCTCGACGTGCCGTCGATCCATTTCGATTCCGCCTGGGTGCCCTATACCCATTTCCACCCGATCTATCAGGGAAAAAGTGGAATGAGCGGCGAACGGGTGCCGGGGAAAGTGTTCTTCGAAACCCAGTCGACCCACAAAATGCTGGCGGCGTTTTCACAGGCGTCGCTGATCCACATTAAAGGCGAGTATGACGAAGAGACCTTTAATGAAGCCTTTATGATGCACACCACCACCTCCCCGAGTTATCCGCTGGTGGCGTCAATTGAGACGGCGGCGGCGATGCTGCGCGGCAATCCGGGTAAGCGGCTGATTAACCGCTCCGTTGAGCGCGCGCTGCATTTCCGCAAAGAGGTTCAGCGCCTGCGGGAAGAGTCTGACGGCTGGTTCTTCGATATCTGGCAGCCGGAGAACATCGACGAAGCGGAGTGCTGGCCGGTAGCGCCGGGTGAACAGTGGCATGGTTTTCAGGAGGCGGATGCCGATCATCTGTTCCTCGATCCGGTGAAAGTCACCATTCTGACGCCGGGCATGGACGAGCAGGGCCTGATGAGCGATGAAGGTATTCCCGCCGCGCTGGTGGCTAAGTTCCTGGATGAACGCGGCGTGGTGGTGGAGAAAACCGGCCCTTACAACCTGCTGTTCCTCTTCAGTATCGGTATTGATAAAACCCGGGCGATGAGCCTGCTCCGTGGTCTGACGGAGTTTAAGCGCGCCTGGGATCTTAATCTGCGGGTGCGCAATATGCTGCCGGATCTCTACGCTGAAGATCCCGATTTCTACCGCAATATGCGCATCCAGGATCTGGGGCAGGGGATCCACCGCCTGATCCGTCAGCACCAGCTGCCGCGACTGATGCTGCAGGCCTTCGACGTGCTGCCGGAAATGAAAATGACGCCGCATCATGCCTGGCAGCGGCAGATCAAAGGCGAGGTGGAAACCATAGAGATCGAGCAGCTGGTGGGCCGCGTCTCGGCCAGCATGATCCTGCCGTATCCGCCGGGCGTACCGCTGCTGATGCCGGGGGAGATGATTACCGAGGAGAGTCGGGCGGTGCTCGACTTCCTGCTGATGCTCTGCTCGATAGGCCGTCATTATCCCGGCTTTGACACCGATATTCACGGTGCGAAGCGCAATGAAGAGGGTGCTTACCTGGTACGAGTCCTAAAAGATGGCTGACCCCTTGCACGCTATGGGTTTTCAACGGTAACGTGCAGACAACAGAAAAGGAGAGGCTATGCTGGGTTTAAAACAGGTTCACCATATCGCCATTATCGCCACCGACTATGCGCGTAGTAAGGCGTTCTACTGCGATACCCTCGGTTTTACGCTGCAGGCAGAAGTGTATCGCGCCGAGCGTGACTCGTGGAAAGGCGATCTTGCGCTTAACGGCCAGTATGTGATTGAGCTGTTCTCGTTCCCGTTTCCGCCCGCACGTCCCAGCCATCCCGAAGCCTGCGGTCTACGGCATCTGGCCTTCAGCGTGGACGATATTGACCGGGCGGTGGCGCACCTGACGGAGCAGGGCGTGGTCTGCGAAGATATTCGGGTCGATCCCCTTACCGCTAAGCGCTTTACGTTTTTTGCCGATCCTGACGGCCTGCCGCTGGAGCTTTACCAGCAGTAACGCTTGCCATCACCGACAATGCCCGGTAACGTGCCGGGCAGGATCGGTTACCTTTCACCCTCATGACAACATTATCCCTTGCTCACACTCTGACCGCGCACCGCCATTTTCTGCTGGCCTTCAGCGGCGGTCTTGATTCGACCGTGCTGCTGCATCAGCTGGTGCTCTGGCGTGAGCAACAGCCGGACATTCGCGTCCGGGCCATCCACATCCATCACGGACTTAGCCCGCATGCGGACAGCTGGGTGAGCCACTGTCAGCAGCTCTGTGTCCGCTGGCAGGTACCGTTGCAGGTGGAGTATGTCACCCTGCGCGATGAAGGGCTGGGTATCGAAGCCCATGCTCGCCAGGCGCGCTATCAGGCTTTTACCGACGCGTTGCGGCCCGCTGAAGTGCTGGTCACCGCCCAGCATCTCGACGACCAAAGTGAAACCCTGCTGCTGGCGTTAAAGCGCGGCAGCGGCCCGGCAGGGTTGTCGGCCATGGCGGCTGACTCGCCCTTTGCCGGGACGCGTCTGTTGCGCCCTCTGCTGAATACGCCGCGAGCGCAGCTGCTGGAACACGCACAGCAGCATGTGCTGGACTGGATCGAAGACGAGAGCAATCAGGACGATCGCTACGATCGTAATTTCCTGCGCCTGCGGGTGCTTCCCCTGTTACAGCAGCGCTGGCCGCATTTCGCCCGGGCGGCTGCCCGCAGCGCATCGCTTTGTGCCGAGCAGGAACAGCTGCTGGATGAGCTGCTGGCCGAAGAGCTGGCCGGGCTGATATCGCCTCATGGCTCGCTGATGATTGCACCGCTCACGGAAAAAAGCCCCTTTCGCCGGGCGGCGTTGTTGCGGCGCTGGCTGGGGTATCAGGGCGCAGCGATGCCGTCGCGGGAGATGCTGGAGCGACTCTGGCACGAGGTGGCGCTGGCCCGTGAGGACGCGATGCCCTGTCTGCGCCTGGGGCCGTGGGAGGTCCGGCGCTATCAGCAGCAGCTGTGGTGGGTGAACCCACTTCCCGGGCAGAGTGAAACCGTGCTGAGCTGGCAGGATACCGCTTCCCCGCTCGTATTGCCGGAGGGGCTGGGTCAGCTCCGGCTGACGGCAGGTGGTGAACTGCGGCCGCCCCGCGACGATGAGGCGGTATCGATTCGTTTTAAAGCGCCGGGAATGCTGCATATTGTCGGGCGCAACGGCGGACGCAAGCTGAAAAAAATCTGGCAGGAGCTGGGCGTCGCGCCCTGGCTGCGCGATACCACGCCAATGCTGTTTTACGGCGAGACGCTGATTGCCGCAGTCGGACAGTTTATTACGCGGGAAGGGCAGGCAGGGGACCCGGCGGGAATGACGCTACGTCAGGAAAGGGACGGGCAGAAGGGATAACTGCCCGTATATCTGTCAGGACTCGCTCACCACGACGGTGCCGATTTCAGGATGGCTAAAGCTGGCAATCTTATCGAGGCGGAGCTCGCGCGCGCCGTCGGGCGCTTCCACCACCAGATACTCCACGTTTTTACGTGACAGTAAATCGCTGGCTTTGGCTTTAAGAACTTCGCCGTCTTTCAGTTCCAGCGTCAGCAAAAGATGATGCTGGCAGGCGAGTTCGAGATTGTCATAGTCATCGCAGTTGATGGGTTGATAGGTATCATTCATTGACATAATCGCTCACCAGTAAGTTCGCGGCAGCATACGCCGCCTTTTCCTTGACCGACTCCGAAATGGTTGTATCCGCAGCCACTTCATTCAGCACGTTCAACACGCAACCCAGCGCGTCCGGGATATACCCTAAATCTCCGCTGGCTATTTCCGCATACCTCTTGCGAATTAACTCACAATAGCGTTCCACATGGCCTCCTGTCAGTGACCTGACTTAACCGTGAGAGATAAATAAGCCTACGAAGATTAACTCTGTTTAGCAAGGTGACTATACCACAGTCATTTAAGCAATATCAGCAGCATGAGTGACGCACAACGTGACAGCGCTTTGCCCGTGGTTTCGCTACAATAGGGCCGATTAAGTAAAGGAGCAGTGTCATGGCGTTAAAAGCGACAATTTACAAAGCAGTGGTCAACGTGGCAGATATGGACAGGAATCAGTTCCTTGATGCCTCGCTGACGCTGGCTCGTCATCCTTCAGAAACCCAGGAACGCATGATGCTGCGCCTGCTGGCGTGGATAAAATATGCCGATGAGCGGCTTCAGTTTACCCGTGGCCTCTCTGCGGAGGATGAGCCGGAAATCTGGCTGCGCAACGATCATCTGGGGATCGACCTGTGGATCGAACTGGGTTTGCCGGATGAGCGTCGACTCAAAAAGGCCTGTTCCCAGTCCGGCGAGGTGGCGCTGTTTGCCTATAACCAGCGCACGGCGCAGGTCTGGTGGCAGCAAAATCAGAACAAGCTGGCTTCGTTCCGCAACCTCACTATCTGGTATCTCGACGATGAACAGCTGGCGCAGATTAGCGCCCTGGCCTCCCGGACCATGACGCTACAGGCTACGCTGCAGGAAGGGATTATCTGGCTGTCGGACGGAGAGAGTAATCTGGAACTGACCCTGACGCCCTGGCAGGTTCAGGCATGATTGAGATTTCGCGAACGGTGACGATTACCGACGATGAGCTGGAAATCACCGCTATTCGCGCACAGGGAGCCGGCGGGCAGCATGTGAATAAAGCCTCGACGGCGATCCATCTGCGCTTCGACATTCGCGCCTCCGGCCTGCCGGA
>DATEKR010000012.1:0-4765 GCA_035277345.1 Enterobacteriaceae bacterium | reverse complement strand
CGCTGGTCGGCTTAGCCGGTTCAGCTGGCTGAGTCTGCTCAGTTTTAGACGGAGCACTCAGATTTTCCCACTCGCTTCCTTTACTGGTCTTGTTGCTGTTGATATTGCCCAGCACCAGACTGATGATGAAGAACAGCGTAGCCAGAATCGCAGTTGTACGGGTCATGAAGTTCGCAGAACCACTTGAACCAAACAGCGTACCGGAAGCGCCTGCTCCGAAGGAGGCTCCCATATCAGCGCCTTTACCTTGCTGCAGCATGATCAGCGCTACAAGAGCGATGGCTACAATAAGGAAAATAACTAAAAGAGCTTCGTACATAATCAACCTGTTCCTTGCGGATTTGCCGCATACCAATGCTTCGACCAATTAGCAGGATTTCGTGTTTCCCACTGAAGCGGGTGTGAATACTAACCAAAGCGAATGGGCTTCGCAAGGGCAATTTCCACGCATTGTATCAAGTGCGGAAAAAAACAGCAAAAGCGTGGTATTTATTAAAAACAAAGGCGGCAACAGCCGCCTTTTTAGACACTTAACAGACTTTTAAACCGCTTTTACCGCATCGGCAATACGGTGGGCGAAGGCGGTCACCTGCGCTTCCTCTTCACCTTCCACCATCACGCGGATCAGAGGCTCGGTACCGGACTTACGGAGCAGAACGCGCCCGCGATTGCCCAGCGCCGCTTCAACCTCTGCGGTTGCCTGTTTCACCGACTCATGCTCAAGCGGATCGCCGCTGCCTGCGGTAAAGCGTACGTTAACGAGGATCTGCGGGAACATTTTCATGCCGCTGCACAGATCGTGCAGGCTCATATGGTTACGCACCATCGCCGCCACGACCTGCAGACCCGCCACAATGCCGTCCCCGGTGGTGGTTTTATCCAGCAGGATCACGTGACCGGAGTTTTCTGCCCCGATACGCCAGCCTTTTTCCTGCATTTTTTCCAGCACGTAGCGGTCGCCCACTTTCGCACGGGTAAAGGGAATACCCAGCTGTTTCAGCGCCAGCTCAAGGCCCATATTGCTCATCAGCGTGCCGACGGCGCCGCCGCGCAGCTGGCCCTGACGCAGGGCTTCCCGGGCAATGATATACATGATCTGATCGCCATCGACTTTATTGCCTTCGTGATCGACCATGATGACGCGATCGCCGTCGCCGTCAAAGGCGATGCCCAGATGTGCTTTCTCCGCCTGAACGCGCTGCTGAAGTGCAGCCACATCGGTCGCGCCGCACTTCTCATTGATGTTCACCCCATCCGGCTCACAGCCCATGGTGATGACTTTCGCGCCCAGCTCGCGGAACACGCTTGGCGCAATATGATAGGTTGCGCCATTGGCACAGTCGACGACGATCTTCAGTTCGTTAAGGCTGAGTTCGTTGGGGAAGGTCGCCTTACAGAACTCAATGTAGCGGCCTGCGGCATCGACAATGCGGCTGGCTTTGCCCAGCTCGGCGGAATCCACGCAGGTCAGCTCTTTTTCCATCTCGGCTTCAATCGCCTCTTCCACGCTGTCCGGCAGTTTCGTGCCGTCGATGGAGAAGAACTTGATGCCGTTATCGTAAAACGGATTATGCGACGCAGAAATCACAATACCCGCTTCCGCACGGAAGGTGCGGGTCAGGTAGGCCACGGCCGGCGTTGGCATCGGGCCGGTAAAGGAGGCAGAAAGCCCGGCCGCTGCCAGACCTGCTTCCAGCGCAGACTCCAGCATATAGCCAGAAATACGCGTGTCTTTACCGATGATGATTTTGCGGGAACCATGACGTGCCAGCACCTTTCCTGCCGCCCAGCCTAACTTGAGCACAAAATCCGGCGTGATCGGCGAATCACCCACGCGACCACGGATCCCATCGGTGCCGAAATATTTACGATTACTCATAGCGTTTCTTTTCCTTCGCTGACAGTGTGGCTTCCACCACACGCATGGCTTCAACCGTTTCTTTCACATCATGGACGCGAATAATCTGCGCGCCCTGCATCGCGGCAATGACCGCGCAGGCCAGACTGCCGCTCAGGCGTTCTGACGGACCGACGTTCAGCAACTGGCCAACCATTGATTTGCGGGACATCCCCACCAGCAGCGGCAAATTGAAGTGGTGCAGCTCGGACAGACGCGCAAGCAGCGCATAATTGTGGCTCAGATTCTTACCGAAACCGAATCCCGGGTCGAGCAACAATTTCTCTTTTGCGATTCCCGCCGCTTCACAGCGCGCAATGTGCTCAATAAAGAAGCGATTAACATCGGCAAAGACATCATCATAGTGAGGCGCTTCCTGCATCGTTTTCGGCTGGCCCTGCATATGCATCAGGCAGACGGGCAGGCCGGTTTCCGCCGCAGCGTCCAGCGCGCCGGGCTCCGTCAGGGAACGAATATCGTTAATGATATGCGCCCCGACGCGGGCCGATTCGCGGATCACTTCAGGCTTAGAGGTATCCACCGAAATCCACACCTCAAAACGCTGAGCAATCGCCTCAACGACCGGGATCACACGCGCCAGCTCCTCTTCAACGCTCACGTCTGCCGCACCAGGGCGTGTGGACTCACCGCCGATATCAATGATGGTCGCGCCGGCGTTAATCATCAGATTGGCGTGCCTGACCGCCTCCACCAGCGTGTTATGCGTCCCGCCGTCGGAGAATGAATCCGGCGTCACGTTAAGGATCCCCATAACGTGCGGATGCGAAAGATCGAGAACCGAGTCCTGAGCGAAGAGTTTCAAAGCGTCATCTCTTTTTATTAGGGTTTCACAAGAAGAAAAACCCCGGAGCAGGCTCCGGGGTTTCAGGTAAAGCGGATAGCATCAACAGCGGACGTCTTACTTGTCGCCTGACTGCTCTGACAGCGTATCGCCCGGATTCGACGAACGCGGCTCAACAGCCGGACGCGGAGCCTGAGGCGTACCGCCGTTGTCCGAGTTGTTGTTACCGGTCGGCTCTTCCCATCCTGCTGGCGGGCGAACTTCGCGGCGCGCCATCAGATCGGCGATCTGCGGAGAATCAATGGTTTCATACTTCATCAGCGCATCTTTCATGGCATGAAGGATGTCCATATTGTCTTCGAGGATCTGGCGGGCACGCGAGTAGTTCGTATCAATCAGTTTTTTGACTTCCTGATCGATAATACGCGCCGTCTCATCGGACATATGCTTCGCTTTTGCCATCGAACGGCCGAGGAATACCTCACCCTCTTCTTCAGCATACAGCAGCGGCCCCAGTTTTTCGGAGAAGCCCCACTGTGTCACCATGTTACGAGCAACGGTGGTTGCCATCTGAATATCAGAAGACGCACCTGTCGAGACATAATCCACGCCGTAGATGATCTCTTCAGCCAGACGACCACCGTAAGCAACAGAAATACGGCTTTCGAGTTTCTGGCGGCTGACGCTGATTTCATCCCCAACCGGCAGGAAGAACGCGACGCCTAATGCCCGGCCACGCGGAATAATGGTCACTTTATGCACCGGGTCATAGCCCGGAACCAGCGTACCGACAATCGCATGCCCCGCCTCGTGATACGCCGTGGATTCTTTCTGCGCTTCCGTCATCACCATGGAGCGACGTTCCGCACCCATCATGATTTTGTCTTTCGCTTTCTCGAATTCCACCATCGATACCACGCGCTTGTTACCGCGGGCGGCAAACAGAGCTGCTTCGTTCACCAGGTTGGCAAGGTCCGCACCGGAGAAACCAGGCGTACCGCGAGCGATCACCGCAGGCTCCATATCCGGTGCCAGCGGCACACGACGCATATGTACTTTCAGAATCTGCTCACGACCACGCACGTCCGGCAGGCCCACAACAACCTGACGGTCGAAGCGACCTGGACGCAGCAGCGCAGGGTCAAGCACGTCCGGACGGTTAGTCGCGGCGATAACGATGATACCTTCGTTACCTTCGAAGCCGTCCATCTCAACCAGCATCTGGTTCAGGGTCTGCTCACGCTCATCGTGACCACCGCCCAGGCCTGCGCCACGCTGGCGGCCCACGGCGTCGATCTCATCGATAAAGATGATGCATGGTGCCGCTTTCTTGGCCTGCTCGAACATGTCACGCACACGAGATGCACCGACACCCACGAACATTTCAACGAAGTCAGAACCGGAAATCGTAAAGAATGGCACCTTCGCTTCACCGGCAATGGCTTTTGCCAGCAGCGTTTTACCGGTACCCGGAGGGCCGACCATCAGAATGCCTTTCGGGATCTTACCGCCCAGTTTCTGGAAACGGCTTGGCTCACGCAGGTATTCAACCAGCTCACCGACTTCTTCTTTCGCTTCGTCGCAGCCAGCAACGTCAGCAAAAGTGGTTTTGATCTGGTCTTCCGTCAGCATACGCGCTTTGCTTTTACCGAACGACATGGCGCCTTTGCCACCGCCGCCCTGCATCTGACGCATAAAGAAGATCCAGACGCCGATCAGCAACAGCATCGGGAACCAGGAGATGAAGATCGAGGCCAGCAGGCTCGGCTCTTCCGGCGGCTCACCGACCACCTTGACGTTTTTAGTCAGAAGGTTATCAAGCAGCTTCGGATCGTTCACCGGGATGTAGGTCGTGTAACGGTTACTATCTTTCTTGGTAACGTTGATCTCACGTCCGTTGATACGCGCTTCGCGAACCTGGTCCTGATTGACCTCCTGCAGGAAGGTAGAATAATCCACCTTGCGGCCACTCGATTCGCTGGGCCCAAAGCTCTGGAATACTGACATCAGCACAACGGCAATGACCAGCCAGAGTATTAGGTTTTTCGCCATGTCACTCAAGGGAT
>DATEKR010000011.1:0-9212 GCA_035277345.1 Enterobacteriaceae bacterium | reverse complement strand
CTGCACGCTTCTGACAGGAGATTCACCATGAGTATTTGGGCAATTTCTCTCGGCGCGGGCGTGTTAATCGGGCTGGTCTATGCCGTGCTCAACGTCCGCTCGCCCGCACCTCCGGCGATTGCGCTGGTGGGGCTACTGGGGATGCTGATCGGCGAGCAGCTTACCCGCCACCTGATTCTCTGACGGGCAGGTCACGATGTTAAAATCTTACGTACTTTCTCTGGCGGTGGGCATTCTGGCCGGGGCGATTTACGCCCTGATTGCTGTCCGTTCGCCAGCGCCGCCGGTTATCGCACTGCTGGGGCTATTCGGCATGCTGGTGGGCGAACAGCTGATCCCGCTGGCGAAACGGCTGATGAAACGAGAGCCGGTGACGATGGCCTGGTTCCGCCATGAATGCGTGCCCAAAATCAGCGGCACGCCGCCGCCGTCGGATGATAACCCCCGCCAGGGCTCGTAAGCCTCTCTGAGGGCTGTCGCATGAAAACGATTGTGATCGTCGATGATGAACGCTCGGTTCGCAGCGCGCTGAGCAATTTGCTGATGTCGGAAGGGTATACCACCGCTCTTTTTGCCTGCGCCGAGGATTTACTCGCCGACAGCGCTGCGCTGGCGCAGGCGGCGGCGTTTATTATTGATGTGCGACAGCCGGGAATGAGCGGTTTCGAGCTATTTAAAGCCCTGACCCGACGGCTGGATAAACCGGTCGGGATTATTATCTCCGGCGACGGCGATGAAAATATGCTCTGGTACGCCATCAGCCTGGGGGCCATCGCTTTTTTGCATAAACCGATCGACATTGATATGTTGCTGGAACATATCCGCCGTGAGGTCCGTCCCGGATAACACCCTATGACCACAATTCCCGACGTTCCGCCCGAGATGAGCGGGGACGGATTTTCCCTGTCGGAAGGAACGATCGTTTCATCCCTGGCGCAGGATGGCGGGCTGGTCTGGCTCTTATGCCAGGATCCGGCGCTGCACACGTCCTGCATTCTTGCGACCGCCGCCAGCGATGAATCGACGTTTCAGGTCACTCCGCTGCTTAAAAATGCTTTTTCACTTCGCGAGCAGATTGCCAGCGACTGGGGGATCGCGGCCCGTGGCAGAACCCTCTGGCATGGCCGCTACGCGCTGGTGTACCCGCCGTTTTCTTTCCGCTGCCTGGCGGGGCTTATCGGCCTGCCGCCGCGCCATATCGCCGACTTCCTTAACAACGCTATTCGTCTGCGCACGCCGCTTGGGCAGATGCATCAGCAGGGGCTGGTGCATGGCGATATTAAGCCTGCCAGCTTCTTTATTAATGACGAGGGTGAATACCGGCTGACGGGATTTGGTCTGAGCGCCGCCGGACCGGCACTGCAGCGGCATTTATCCGCCGTCAGCGGTTCTCTGGCGTGGGTTTCGCCGGAGCATACGGGACGCACGCCCCATCCGATTACCGCCCTGAGCGATCTCTATAGTCTGGGCGTGGTGCTGTACCAGATGCTGACCGGCAAATTGCCCTTCGGTTCGGTGGGATGCAGTCAGTCCGAGTGGGTCCATCACCATATTGCTTCTGCGCCGAGGCCGCTAAATCTGCTGCGGGCCGATGTGCCGCCGGTACTCGGGGCCATTTTGTTTCGTCTGCTGGAGAAGTCGCCGGAAAAACGCTACCAGACGGTTGAGGGGCTGCTGGCCGACCTTCGCCGCTGCCTGGCGACGCTTAACGAGCGGGGGACTATCGCCAGTTTCTCGCCTGGACAGCAGGACAGCCAGCCTGTGGGATACGCGGGTGACGCACTGTTCAGTGAACATCCGCAGGCCCGCGAACTGCTGGCGGCCTGTGAGGCGGTTGCCGCCAGCGGCAAACACTGTCTTACTGTCGTCAGCGGGCCAACGGGCAGCGGGAAGTCGGCGCTGCTTGCATCGGCTTTAAAGCCGTTACAGCAGTCAACGCGACTGCTTACTCTCGGCAAAGTCGATCACCATTCACCCATGCTGCCCTATGCGGTGCTGACCTCGGCTCTGCGTGCGCTAACCTTACATCTGCTGGGGCTGCCTGCGGAAGAGGTGGCCCGCTGGAAGGGGCGTATTTTACGCCTGGTCGGAGACTACGCCGGGCTGGCGGTGAACCTGGTCCCGGAGCTGGGCGTGCTGCTTAACCAGCGCGGCCTGCCGCCGACGGATGTCCACTCCCTTGACGCCAGGGATCAGTTTACCCGTATGGCCTGTAACCTGCTGAAGGCGTTTGCCACCTCCGGCACGCCGCTGGTGATACTGATTGATGACGTACACGCGGCGGATCGTGCCAGCCTGCAGCTGCTCGAACAGGTTTTTAGCCACGGGGAAGATATCCCTCTTTTGCTGGTGGTCAGTCACAATGACAGCCAGTCGCGGGTCGATGAACACCTCTCTCGCCTGCGTGCAAGCGCGGCATGCGTGGTAGATATTACGCCCGAGCCGCTTTCCGTCAGGGCGGTGTCACACTGGCTGGCGACGATACTGCATACGCGGGCGTCGGCCACGATGGCGCTGGCGCAGATAATTTATGCCAAAACCCTGGGCAACCCGCTGTTTGCTCATGAATTTTTCCGCCAGGCCGTTGAGGATGGTTTGATTACCCTGGCGAAACCACCGGCCAAATGGTCATTCGATAGCGCGGCGCTTCAGGCCTGCCAGTACACGGAAAACGTCGCCAGTCTGGTGCTGCAGCGGCTTAAAACGCAGCCGCTGGCGGGCCGGAAGCTGCTGGGGAGTCTGGCCTGTATGGGCGCATCCGGCTCGCTCTCCCTGTTTAGCGCCATTGCAGGGCACAGCATGGAGACGATCCACGTGCTGCTGGCACCGGCGATGGATGCCCAGCTACTGTCGTTGACGGGGGATGTCTTTGCCTTTACGCACGATAGCGTGCATAAAGCCTCGCTGGGACTGAGCGGGCCGGAAGAGCAGGATCGCCTGCACGCGCTGGCTGCAGAGCATATGGCCGGGCTGGTGCTACAGGCGTCGGGCAATGAGCTGCTGTTCCGCACGGTTTACCATATTGCGCGGGTGCAGGATACGCAGCGGCTTTTACCCCAGGCTGGGCGCTTTAGCCAGTTGGCTATTCTTGCCGCTCAGCGTGCCAAAAATACCGGGGACTATCTCTCTGCGCTGCGCTTTTTACGCACCGCCCGCCGTCTGCTTTCGCCCGATGTCTGGGATGAACAGGCGTTTATCCTGCATCTTGAAGAGGCCGAGTGCACATTTTTACAGGGTGATTTACCCGCCGCTCAGGCGCTGTGCGCGAGGCTGCTGGCCGCGCCGGGCAAGCTGACCGATAAGGTTGTGGCGGTTTGTCTGACGGCGGAAATCCATATGCGCCAGTCGGATAGCGCTCTGGCGCTGGAAACGGCGATTGCCTGGCTGGCGGTGTTTGGCATTCATCTGAATCGCTATCCCGACAGGGCCGAATGCGACGCCGCCCGGGTTCGCCTCAAGGCGCGGGTAGGCAAAAACCCCTATACCACCTTCCGGCCGCTGCCGCTGATGAACAACCGTGAAACGGAAGCGGTGATGAATCTGCTGGCCAGCGCCAGTATGTTTGCCGCGTTTGTTGCACCGAAGGTACAGTTCCTGATCGTCTGTGAAATGCTGCATCTGACCATGGAGCAGGGGATCACCGGAGCATCGACCTTCGCGCTCTCCTGGTACGGCGTATTGTGCGGCGATCACTATGATGAATACGGTCGCGGGTTTTCCAGCGCCCTGCTGGCGCGTGAGCTGGTGGAGCACCATGACTTCACCAGTTATAAAGCCCGCACCCTGATGCCGCTGGATCAGGTCAGCATCTGGATGATGCCGGTCAGCTATGCGATTGACTGCGCGAAGGATGCCTTTACCGCCGCCGTGGCCAACGGGGATCGGACCTCGGCCTGCCTGGCTCTGCGCCACCAGATTATGAATTACCTGACGCGGGGCGATCATCTCGACGGCGTGTTAACCTCCATTGAGCGCGGGCTGGCGTATGTCCGCAAAGCCCGCTACCCGGATGTCGAGCTGATCCTGCAAATGCAGCGCAGCTACGTGCGACACTTGCGCGATCTCCCTGAAGGCCCCTTTACCGGGGATAATTTTGTGCAGCCGGAGCTGCTCAGGCTGGCACCGGGCAACGCCGTCGAGCCGATATTTCTGATGCAGTTCTGGTCGCTGCTCTATAAAGGGATGGCGCACTTTTTTGCCGGGGAGTATGCACAGGCTCGCCGCTGTTTTGTCCAGGCCGGGCCGCTGACCGGCTCCATTCCCGGCCATATCCATATGCTCGACTTTCATCTCTACAGCGCCCTGTCGCTGACCATCCCGTTGGCCGCCGGGGAGTGTCTGCCGGATACCCGTGAGATCGTGCAGCGTCACGCTGACAAGATTGCGCTCTGGGCGGCGGGAAATGCCCGTACCTTTGCCGATAAAGCGGCGCTACTTGAGGCGGAAATACTGCGCCTCGATGGCAACCAGACCGGCGCGCCCGCTGCCTATGAGAAAGCGATCGATCTGGCGGGAAAAGGGGGCTTCGAGCAGATCAAGGGCCTGGCCTGCGAGCTGGCCGCCCGCTGCGCCACCGACGGTGGGCTGGGCATCGCCGCCGATGCGTATCTGCGCGGCGCTATCGGGGCCTGGCAGCGTTATGGTGCCGCGGCGAAAGTTCGCCAGCTCGAACAGCGGCATCCGCATCTTGTCCGGGCGCTGCCCGGTGGCGAGGCGGTGCTTAACCCGGATGAAGCGGTGAATGATTTGCAGAACGTGGTGACGGCGGTGCGGGCGCTGACGGAAGAGATCAATCTCGACCGGCTGATTAATATTCTGATGCGTATGCTGCTTGAACGTGCCCGCGCCCAGCGCTGCCTGCTGATCCGCCTGCCTGACGATAATGCGCCGGAGATCGAAGCCGTGGCGGAAACCACGGCGGAAGGGATCGGCGTGCAGATCGTGAATGCCGCACCGCTTGATACGGATCTGCCGCTTTCGGTACTTTCCGCCGTGATCCGTACCGGTCAGGAGATCCGTACCGGTAAACCGGAGATCTTCAGCCCCTTCAGCCAGGATCCTTATCTTGTTGCCTCCGGGGCCGCGGTGATGTGCGTCCCGATGTTCCGCCAGGCCAAAATGGTCGGCGTGCTGTATCTGGAGAACCGGCTGATGCCGGACGTGTTTACCGCCGAGCATTCGCGCATTATCGGGATCCTCAGCGCCCAGGCGGCGGTCTCGCTTGAGAGCGCTCGTCTCTACGCCGAACTGCTGGAGGAGAACGTGCAGCGTCGGCGGGTTGAGAAAGCGCTGCGTGCCAGCCAGACTTCGCTAATGCTGGGGGAAAAAATCAGCCATACGGGGACCTGGCGCTGGACGCTGGAGCACGACATGATGATGGTCTCCGACGAGTACTCGCGCATTCTGGGCCTTCCTGAATCACAGAGAACGATCTCGATGGCGGACTTTTTGACCCGCGTGCATCCTGATGATTACATGCGTATCAGCGGGCTGGTGACGGAAAGCGTGCGCGGCGGGGTGAGTATGAGCGCCGATTTCCGCATTCTGCGTTCGGACGGGGAGCTCCGTTATATTAAAGGAATTGGCGATCCCGTTGATAGCTGGCCTGAGGTGAAAGAGTATTTCGGGACCATCACCGACATTACCGGCCAGCGGCAAACGGAGGATGCCGTGCGCAGCGCTCAGGCAGATCTGGCCCGGGTCGCGCGTGCCACCACCGTCGGCCAGCTCACAGCCTCCATTGCCCATGAAATTAACCAGCCGCTGATGTCCATCGTGGCCAACGCCGGGGCAAGCCTGCGCTGGTTAAAACGGGATGTTCCCCATCTGGAAAATGCCTGCCTGAGCCTGGAGGAGATTATCGGAGAGGGGAAACGCGCCGGGGATATTATTCGCGGCCTGCAGGCGCTGACCCGCAATCAGGACTCGGTGTTTTCCCGTGAGAATCTGCATGATATCGCCCGCCATATTCTCTCTCTGACTCGCCTGGAGCTGGAGCGAAAATGGGTTGCTCTTGAGCTGGACTACAGGGCGGCCTGCGCCGATATCTTCTGCGACAGCGTGCAGATCCAGCAGGTGCTGTTGAACCTGATCGTCAACGCCGTGGATGCCATGATGCTGGTGGAGGATCGCCCTCGTACCCTGAGGCTCATCTCGTCGAATCCGTCGCCGGAGACGCTGCTGTTTGAGGTTGTGGACAGCGGGCCGGGGATTGCTCCCGAGGTGCTGAAACGCATCTTTGACTCGTTCTATACCACCAAAAAAGAGGGCATGGGGATGGGGCTGACCATCAGCAAAGGCATCATTATCCGTCATCGGGGCGAGTTAAAGGCTGAACAGCGGGAAGAGGGCGGCAGCCGGTTCTGGTTTACGCTGCCTGTCGATAACCCCGCAGACTAGCGCGAGCGGGTCTGCACGATATTTAGCCGCTCGGCGGCACGCACCAGGTCAGAGAGTGAGCGCGCCTGCATCTTCTCCATCATCCGGCGCTTATGCACCTTGGCGGTAATTTCGCTGATGCCCATTTCGGTGGCGATCTGCTTATTGAGCAGGCCGCCAATCGCCAGCAGCATCACCTCGGACTCACGCGGGGTCAGGGAGTGGTGGCAGACGGTCAGATTCAGGCGCTCGATGGCCTGCTCCATATTGTCTTCGGAGATCTTCAGGGCATCCCTGACGCTTTTCAGCAACAGTTCCGGCTCGGCGGGCTTGGTCAGAAACTCCCAGGCCCCGGCCTTCATCGCCCTGACCGTCACTGGAATGGTGCCAAAACCGGTCAAAAAGATGGTCGGAATGCTGTAGCCTTTGGCGTGAAGGGCTTCGGTCACGTCAAAGCCGTCGGTGCCGGGCATATTAATATCGAGGATCAGGCAGCAGGGGGCGGGATAGATCGGGTGATTGAGAAAGGTCTCCGGTGAGGAAAAATCCGCGACCTCATAATCTTCCGAGCGCAGCAGGCGCACCAGCGAGGTTCTTACCGAATCGTCGTCATCGACCACGTACACAATCTTGTTCATGCCTGTATCTCCAGATAACACGTTATCTTAACTGATTGATTTTATCAGCCTTCTCATCCTGAAACGGGTGCTGCCGTGTAAGTCCTTTATGGAGTAAGAGTTTCCTGAAGGTGCCGAATAATATCAAAAAAAATCACGAATTAGTTATCATTATCAAGTAATTTTTCACACTAACAGATAATCCTTAACATCCTCGCTGGCGCGCCATGCCGTCTACTTATTACCCGGCCCGGAAAATGGCGCAGGTCATTATAAATACTGATGATTTATTGCACTATTATTGTCCGCAAATGTTCACCGGCGGTGCAGTAAAACCTGTACTTTTCCGCGATAAAATCAATATTTCCTTTTAAATCATTAAATTAAAAATTGGCACGTGCGTTGCTATTTGAATTCCATCTTGTATACCAACAGGAATTCAACGCATGGCATTAATGACAGGAAAAACCCTGGCGGCATGGCAGCAGCAAATCCGCGAGGACGGCGAGGCGGTCTTTTCACAGTTAAACGCACTGCGCGAAGCGCTCTCTACGAAGGACACCGCCTGGATAGCCATTGCCAGCGAGGCGCAGATCGCGGCACAGCTCGAGAGCCTGCTGCCGCGCTATCACGAAACCCCGCAGGCGCTGCCGCTGTTCGGTATTCCGTTTGCCGTGAAGGACAATATTGACGTCGCGGGCTGGCCGACCACCGCCGCCTGTCCGGCCTTTGCGTATATTGCCGGGCGGGATGCGACGGCGGTTGCCAGGCTAAAAGCCGCCGGGGCGATTGTGATCGGCAAAACCAATCTAGATCAGTTCGCCACCGGCCTGGTGGGGACGCGCTCGCCCTACGGTGAAGTGGTAAACAGTTTCGATCCGGCTTACGTCAGCGGCGGTTCAAGCTCCGGCTCGGCATCGGCGGTGGCCCGCGGGCTGGTGCCTTTTGCGCTGGGGACGGATACGGCAGGCTCCGGGCGCGTACCCGCCGGGTTTAATAATATCGTCGGGCTGAAGCCCACCAAAGGCTGGCTGTCGGCCACCGGCGTGGTGCCCGCCTGCCGCCTGAACGACACCCTGTCTGTTTTCGCGCTGACCGTTGAAGATGCCTGGACCATCGCCTCCCTTGCGGGCGGGTACGATCCGCTGGACGCTTACTCCCGCACGCATCCGGCGACCGCGCCAGCGGCGATGCCGGAAGCCCCCGTTCTGGCGATCCCTGACCAGATGGCCTTTTTTGATGATGCTCAGGCGCAGCAGGCCTGGCAGGCGGCGCTGGAACAGCTTCGCGCAGCCGGAGCCACGTTAAAACCCGTCGATTTCACGCCTTTCTCCCGTCTGGCGGAGCAGCTCTATCAGGGGCCGTGGGTTGCCGAGCGCACCGCCGCCGTCGGCGAGATGCTCAGCCATCCTGACGAAATGGACCCGACCGTATATCAGATAATTGCCGCCGGGGAGCGCTTTAGCGCGGTTGAAGCCTTCAGGGCTGAGTATCTGCGCGCCGACCTGGCCCGGCAGATTGCCACCGTGCTGGCCGACGTGGACGGGCTGGTGGTACCGACCTCGCCGACCATCCATACCCGGGAAGAGATGCAGCAGGAGCCTGTTCGCTACAACTCGCAGTTCGGGACGTACACCAACTTTACCAACCTGGCCGATCTCTCGGCCCTCGCCTTGCCCGCGCCGTTCCGCGCCGATGGGCTGCCCGCCGGGATCACCCTGCTGGCACCGGCCTGGCATGATCGGGCCCTGGCCGACTTCGGCCTGCGCTGGCAGCGCCAGCTGGCGCTGCCTCCCGGCGCTACCGGCTTACCGTTCATGCCAGGCGGCGCGCTGCCGTCTTCCGGCGAACATGTTCGCGTTGCCGTCGTCGGCGCACATCTGCGCGGAATGCCGCTCAATTTCCAGCTGACGACCCGCAAGGCCGTTTTTGTTGAGGCCACCGAAACTGCCGCCTGCTATCGCCTCTATGCGCTGGCAAATACGCAGCCTGCGAAGCCCGGTATCGCCCGTCGGCAGAGCGGTGCCGCGATTCAGGTTGAGCTGTGGGATATCCCGCTGGCCCGCTTTGGTGAATTTGTCGCGGAAATTCCCGCCCCGCTGGGTATCGGCACGCTGGAACTGGGCGACGGTCGCCGGGTGAAGGGCTTTATCTGTGAACCGGCGGCGCTCGATGACGCCACCGACATTACTGACTTTAAGGGCTGGCGCAACTGGA
>DATEKR010000010.1:0-13723 GCA_035277345.1 Enterobacteriaceae bacterium | reverse complement strand
TGAATCGCGTCAGTACCGCGCCGTCTGGCGTGATACTGAGGCGGTTTAATCAGGCAATATTGAGGTATTTATGCGTCTGCATGGAGAGACGCCAGTTGCGGGCGATACAGGTTTCGATACACAGACGGGTCGCGTCGTCTTTCTGGCTGATCGGCTGCAGCGCGATGATCCGCGGCTTGTCGTCGTGAAGCGTTGCCAGCAGTTCATCCAGGGCTTCAATATCACGCATGCGCCCGACCGGGTGCTTAATTTCATCGGCACGTTCCAGCGCCTGAGAGAGCACATCGTAGCCGCCACGCATATTGACCTTCGGCGATACGGTAACCCAGGTGGTATGCGACGCGCGCACTTCGTGGGTGCCGCTGGTTTCAATCTGGCAACTAAAGCCGTTCTGCTCAAGCAGTGTGGTGAGCGGGGTTAAATCATGGATGCAGGGCTCGCCGCCGGTAATCACCACGTGGCGAGCCGTCCAGCCCTGACGGCAGATAATCGCCAGCAGATCTTCTGCGCTTCCCGCGCCCCATTTATCGCTCTCTTTGGTTTTCGCCAGAATGCTGAACAGCGAAATCTCACGATCCGCGAGCTTATCCCAGGTATGTTTGGTGTCGCACCAGGCACAGCCTACCGGGCATCCCTGTAGACGAATAAAAATGGCGGGAACGCCGGTAAAGTAACCCTCGCCTTGCAGGGTCTGGAACATCTCGTTAATCGGGTACTGCATACTCAACTCGGTAAATGGGGGAGGACGGGGATTATCGCAGAAGACGGGCGGCAGGTCATGTGCGAGAGCTGCTGTGCGGGGATTGGGCATAAAAAAACCCGCCGAAGCGGGTTTTTACTAAGCGCTAAAGTCGGGCTTATGCCTGACCTTTGATCTCTTTACGACCGTTGTACGGTGCACGTTCACCCAGCGCTTCTTCGATACGAATCAGCTGGTTGTACTTAGCAACGCGGTCAGAGCGGCTCATGGAACCGGTTTTGATCTGGCCTGCAGCAGTACCAACCGCGAGATCTGCGATGGTAGCATCTTCAGTTTCGCCAGAGCGGTGAGAGATAACCGCAGTGTAGCCAGCGTCTTTAGCCATCTTGATTGCAGCCAGAGTTTCGGTCAGAGAACCGATCTGGTTGAATTTGATCAGGATGGAGTTAACGATGCCTTTGTCGATACCTTCTTTCAGGATCTTGGTGTTGGTTACGAACAGGTCGTCACCAACCAGCTGGATTTTGTCGCCCAGCACTTTGGTCTGGTATGCGAAACCAGCCCAGTCAGACTCGTCCAGACCATCTTCGATGGACACGATCGGGTACTGTTTGGTCAGGTCTTCCAGGAAGTGAGTGAACTCTTCGGAAGTGAAGGCTTTGTTGCCTTCGCCAGCCAGGACGTATTTGCCGTCTTTGTAGAATTCAGACGCTGCACAGTCCATCGCCAGGGTGATGTCGGTGCCCAGCTCGTAGCCTGCTGCTTTTACCGCTTCAGCGATAACAGCCAGCGCTTCGGCGTTGGAACCCAGGTTCGGCGCGTAGCCGCCTTCGTCACCAACCGCAGTACCCATACCTTTGGCTTTCAGAACTTTAGCCAGAGTGTGGAACACTTCAGAACCCATACGGATAGCTTCTTTCAGTGATTTCGCGCCAACCGGCTGAATCATGAATTCCTGGATATCAACGTTGTTGTCCGCGTGCTCACCGCCGTTGATGATGTTCATCATCGGAACCGGCATGGAGTATTTACCCGGAGTACCGTTCAGTTCAGCGATGTGTTCGAACAGCGGCTGGCCTTTAGAAGCAGCAGCGGCTTTGGCGTTCGCCAGGGAAACGGCCAAGATGGCGTTCGCACCGAAGTTGGATTTGTTTTCAGTACCGTCCAGATCGATCATGATTTTATCGATGCCGGCCTGGTCTTTTGCGTCTTTGCCCAGGATTGCCTGTGCGATCGGGCCGTTAACCGCGCCAACAGCTTTGGTTACGCCTTTACCCAGGAAACGGGATTTGTCGCCATCGCGCAGTTCCAGCGCTTCGCGAGAACCGGTAGAAGCACCTGACGGGGCTGCAGCCATACCGACGAAACCACCTTCCAGGTGTACTTCGGCTTCAACAGTCGGGTTACCACGGGAGTCGATGATTTCACGACCGATGACTTTAACGATTTTGGACATTAGGTTTTCCTCAGTACAAGTTAAACTAAAACTCCAGACAAACAACGCGTACCTTTGGCACGCGTTGTCGTTGTAACTTTACTTACTTCTCTTGTCGCTTCTGGTACTCGCTGGCGGCTTTAACAAAGCCAGCAAACAGCGGATGCCCATCACGCGGCGTCGACGTAAATTCCGGGTGGAACTGACAGGCCACGAACCATGGATGATTCGGCACCTCGATGATCTCGACTAACTGATCGTCCCCGGAGCGGCCCGCAACGTGCAGACCCGCAGCTTCAATCTGTTTCAACAGCATATTGTTGACTTCGTAGCGGTGGCGATGACGTTCGGTAATCACCGGTGCGCCGTACATCTGGCGAACCTTGCTCTCATCGCTCAGCTGGCACTGCTGTGCGCCCAGACGCATGGTGCCGCCCAGATCGCTTTTCTCGGTGCGCTGCTCGACGTTACCGTCTTCGTCACGCCATTCGGTAATCAGCGCCACAACCGGGAACTTACAGTCTGGCACAAATTCCGTGGAGTTGGCGTTCTCCATACCCACTACGTTACGCGCGAACTCAATCAGCGCAACCTGCATACCCAGGCAGATGCCGAGGTAAGGAATATTGTTTTCACGCGCAAAGCGTGCGGTGGCGATTTTGCCCTCTACGCCACGGTAGCCGAAGCCGCCCGGGATGAGGATCGCATCAAGACCTTTCAGAATTTCTACGCCGCGGGTTTCAACATCCTGCGAGTCAATCAGCTTGATGTTGACGGTTACGCGGTTCTTCAGGCCACCGTGTTTCAGCGCTTCGATAACGGACTTGTAGGCATCCGGCAGTTCAATGTACTTGCCGACCATACCAATAGTCACTTCTCCTGACGGATTCGCTTCTTCATAGATAACCTGTTCCCATTCGGCCAGGTTTGCTTCCGCACAGTTTAAGCTGAATCGTTTACAAATATAATCGTCCAGCCCCTGAGATTTCAACAGGCCCGGGATTTTATAAATTGAATCGACATCTTTCAGTGAAATAACGGCTTTTTCAGGAACGTTGCAGAACAAAGCAATTTTCGCACGTTCGTTGGCCGGTACCGCACGATCGGAGCGGCAAATCAGGACATCCGGCTGGATACCGATAGAGAGCAGTTCTTTCACGGAGTGCTGGGTCGGCTTGGTTTTCACCTCGCCTGCTGCGGCCATATACGGCACCAGAGTCAGGTGCATATACATGGTGTGCTCGCGGCCCACTTCAACCGCCATCTGGCGAATCGCTTCGAGGAACGGCAGGGATTCGATATCGCCGACGGTGCCGCCGATTTCGACCAGCACCACGTCGTGGCCTTCGCCACCCTGCAGGATGCGTTCTTTGATCGCGTTAGTGATGTGCGGAATAACCTGGACGGTTGCGCCCAGATAGTCACCACGGCGTTCTTTACGCAGAACGTCGGAATAGATACGACCAGTGGTGAAGTTGTTACGGCGGCTCATCTTGGTGCGGATAAAGCGCTCGTAGTGGCCCAAATCCAGATCGGTTTCAGCACCGTCTTCGGTAACGAACACTTCGCCATGCTGAATCGGACTCATGGTACCCGGATCGACGTGGATATACGGATCCAGTTTCATCATGGTCACATTGAGGCCACGGGCTTCAAGAATGGCTGCGAGGGAGGCTGCGGCAATGCCTTTACCCAGAGAGGATACGACCCCGCCGGTCACAAAAATATAGTTCGTTGTCATGCTGAACCTGAGAGGTTAGGTTTAAAGGACGATGGAATAACCAGGACGGGAAAATAGTATACCCGAACATGACGAGCGCGACAAATTTTCATTCTCCCTCCCTTCGTTCTTCAGGCAGCATCTGCCCTGGATTCGCATCGTTGCAGCCCCGATAACGATGAAGCCCCCACAGAGGCATTTATCAGGGCCTTTCAGCCGACATAAGGAGTGAGAAAATAGCCCCTTTTGGGTAAATGTTTTTGACGCAAATCAAGCGCTTGTTATTTAAAAAACGGACAAACAGCGCCTGCTCAGGAAAACTCGTTAGAGATCAGCTTCCTGCCGTTTTACCTGCTGCCAGACTTCTTCCATCACTTCCAGATCAACGCCGGTCATCTCCAGCCCTCGCGAGGCCACAATCCGCTCCACTTCGCGGAAACGCCGCTCGAATTTGAGGTTGGCTTTTTGCAGTGCCACCTCGGCTTTAACGCCCAGGTGACGGGAAAGATTGACCGTGGCAAACAGCAGATCGCCCATCTCCTCTTCCAGTTTCGCCTCGTCAATCACGGCCTGCTGCGCCTCGTGCATCACTTCATCGATCTCTTCATGCACTTTATCGAGCACCGGGCCGATAGTGGTCCAGTCAAACCCGACCGTCGAGCAGCGTTTCTGGATCTTATGGGCGCGCATCAGCGCGGGCAGGCTGTGGGGAATATCATCCACCGCCGAATGCTGGGCCTTTTCCGCACGCTCGGCGGTTTTAATCTCTTCCCAGCGCGCCAGCACCTCTTCGCTGTTTCCGGCCGTGGCATCACCAAAGATATGGGGGTGACGACGCTCCAGCTTGTCAGAAATCGCCGCGCAGATATCGTTAAAATCAAAGCGCCCCTCTTCCTGAGCCATCTGGGCGTAGAACACCACCTGGAACAGCAGATCGCCCAGCTCGCCGCGCAGATCGTCAAAATCTTCCCGGTTAATGGCGTCGAGCACCTCGTAGGTCTCTTCCAGGGTGTAGGGCGCGATGGTGGCGAAGGTCTGTTCTTTATCCCACGGGCAGCCGTTTTCCGGGTCGCGCAGGCGTTTCATAATGCCGAGGAGGCGGTCAATTTCGGTCATGGAATGTCCTTGAAAAATAAGAAGGGGTGCGACGTTGCCGTCGCACCCATGTCCCTTCAGGAGAGGAAATCAGGCACCGTGCTGACGGCGAGCGTCGATCACGTCCGGGACCTGGTTGAGTTTACCGAGCACCCGTCCGAGCACCTGCAGGTTATAGATCTCAATGGTCATATCGATGGTCGCCAGCTGCTGCTTAGTATCGCTGCGGCTGGCAACGCCGAGCACGTTGACCTTCTCATTCGCCAGGATCGTGGTGATATCACGCAGCAGCCCGCTGCGATCGTTCGCCACCACCCGCACCACCAGCGAATAACCCGCCGAATAGCTTTCACCCCAGACCGCATCGACGATACGCTCCGGCGCGTGGGACTGTAGCTCTACCAGCTGATCGCAGTCGGCGCGGTGGATGGAGATCCCGCGTCCCTGGGTAATAAAACCGGTGATCTCATCTCCCGGGATCGGCTGGCAGCAGCGGGCAATATGGTGCATCAGATTCCCGACGCCCTCGACCACCACCCGGCCGTTATCTTTGGCTCGTCCCTGTCCCTGCGGGTTGTAGGTTTTCTGCTGCAGCTGACGCAGGGCTGCGGCGTCCTGCTCTGCGGCACTCGGCTTGTTAAACTGCGCCTGCAGGAAATTAACCATCTGGTTGAGACGAATATCGCCCCCGCCGATGGCCGCCAGCAGCTCGTCCACTTCGTTGAAGTTGTAGCGCGGCAGGAGCTGTTTTTCCGCCTCTTTGAGGCTGATACCCAGATGCGCCAGTTCGTCATCGAGGATCTGCCGCCCGGCAAGAATGTTTTTGTCCCGATCCTGCTTGCGGAACCAGGCGTGGATCTTCGAGCGCCCACGGCTGGTGGTGACGTAGCCGAGGTTCGGGTTAAGCCAGTCGCGGCTCGGGTTCGGCTGTTTCTGGGTGATGATCTCAATCTGATCACCCATCTGCAGCTGATAGGTGAACGGCACGATGCGGCCGCCAATTTTCGCCCCGATGCAGCGGTGCCCGACATCGCTGTGGATATGGTAGGCAAAATCCAGCGGCGTGGAGCCGGTGGGCAGATCCACCACGTCGCCCTTCGGCGTAAAGACGTAGACCCGGTCGTCAAAGACCTGGCTGCGCACTTCGTCAAGCATTTCGCCGGAGTCCGCCATCTCTTCCTGCCAGGAGATCAGTTTACGCAGCCACGCAATACGGTCTTCGTAGCCGGTGCGCGGGCCGCCAGCGGTAGCGGAGCCCTCTTTGTACTTCCAGTGCGCGGCAACGCCCAGTTCGGCGTCCTCGTGCATCTGCTTGGTGCGGATCTGGATCTCAACGGTTTTGCCGCCCGGCCCCAGTACCACGGTATGGATAGACTGGTAGCCGTTCGGTTTCGGGTTAGCGACGTAGTCGTCAAACTCGTCCGGCAGATGACGCCAGAGGGTGTGGACAATGCCCAGCGAGCCGTAGCAATCCTGCAGGCGCTCGGCCACGATACGCACCGCGCGCACGTCAAACAGCTCGTCAAAGGCGAGGTGTTTTTTCTGCATTTTGCGCCAGATGCTGTAAATATGTTTAGGACGGCCGTAAACCTCGGCTTTCACGCCCTCTTCTTTGATGGATTCCCGCAGCCGGCCGACAAACTCGTCAATATAGTGCTCACGGTCAATACGCCGCTCGTGCAGCAGTTTGGCGATGCGCTTGTACTCTTCCGGATGCAGATAGCGGAAGCAGTAATCTTCCAGCTCCCATTTCAGCTGGCCGATGCCCAGACGGTTCGCCAGCGGGGCGTAAATATTGGTGCACTCTTTCGCCACCAGCACCCGTTCGTCTTCCGGCGCGTCTTTGACCTCGCGCAGGTGCGCCACACGCTCCGCCAGTTTGATTACCACGCAGCGGAAATCGTCGACCATCGCCAGCAGCATTTTGCGGACGTTATCCACCTGCTCGGAGGAGACGGCGTCCGTATGGGTGGCCTTGAGCTGGCGAATAGCCGCCATATCGCGCACGCCGTGGATCAGAACGACCACCGCCTTGCCGACGCTCTCCTCCATCGCCTCTTCGCTGACCACACTGGCGTCCGCCAGTGGGAACAGCAGCGCGGCCTGCAGCGTCTCGATATCCATACTCAGCATGGAGAGGATTTCGACCATCTCCACGCCCCGCCAGAGAAGCAGGTCGGCGTCAGGGTGGCCCTGCGTTTTTTCCCGACAATAATCCCAGGTCCCGGCTAAGCGTTCACACGACTGCTGGCTGGAAATTCCCAGACTGGCGATCCATTTTTGTGAGTCAAACTCACCAGCTTTATTGAGATGTGCACTTCTTACCGCAACCATTGTCTTCTCCTTAAGGAAACGGGCCTGTCGAAGTCGACAAGCCGGAATGAATTACTCGTGCTCAAACAGCACCATCGATTCCAGGTGCCCAGTGTGCGGAAACATATCCAGCATTGCCAGCCGCTGAATTTGGTATCCGGCCTGCTGCAGCGTTTCGCTGTCCCGGGCAAGCGTCGCCGGGTTGCAGGAAACATACACCAGCTTTGTTGGCGCCAGCTTGATAATATGTTGCATAACGCCAGCCGCACCGGCACGTGCCGGGTCGATCAGAATCTTATCAAACCCCAGCTGTGCCCACGGCTGGGAGGTGACGTCGTCCTCCAGATTCTCATGGAAGAAGGTCACATTTTGTAAACCATTAAGCGCGGCGTTAGCCTGCCCTTTCTCAACCAGCGCCGGGACGCCTTCAACCCCGACCACGCTTGCCGCGCGCGCAGCCAGGGGCAGAGTAAAGTTACCCATTCCGCAAAACAGATCCAGGACACGATCGCTTTTTTGTACGTCCAGCCAGGCCAGGGCGCGAGCCACCATCTGCTGGTTTACGCCATCGTTAACCTGGATAAAGTCGCGGGGGCTGAACATTAAGCGTAGCCCGTCAGAAGTATACCAGGGCATTTCCCCGCAGACCGCCTCCAGTGTGTCGCTGTCGGGCGCCAGAAACAGTGCGATACCCCGGGAATGCGAAAAACGTTCCAGCTTTTGCCGATCGTCCGCCGACAGAGCAGCAGTATGACGCAGCACCATCAGTGGACCGTTATCAGCCAGCACAAGTTCCACATGACCCAGGTGGCGAGCGGCGTTTAATTCACTCAGGCAGGCGCGAATCTCGGGCAGCAATGCCTCAAGACGGGGCACCAGAACCGGGCACTGCGCCACGTCGACGATATCGTTGCTGTTGGCCTGGCGGAATCCCATCTGTAAGCGCTGGGTTTTCGGCTGATAATTCAGGCTTAAACGCGCCCGCCGACGGTATCCCCAGGGCTTATCGGCGATCGTCTCATCCACCGGCTGGTGCATCAGACGCGACAGCGCCGCACGCTTGCTATTTTGCTGGAGCGCAACGCTGGCATGCTGCTGCTGGCAGCCGCCACAGACGCCGAAGTGCCGACAGCGGGCGGTTTCACGCTGCTCGCTGTCGTTCAGGCGGCGTTTTACCTGCCCGCGTGCATACTGTTTTTTCTCTTCCGTTAACGTGACTTCGGCGCGTTCATCCGGTAATAATCCGGGTACAAACAGCGCTTTACCGTTATGTCGCGCAACGCCCTGGCCAAAGGGATCGAGGGTGTCCGCCGTCACGGTTATGATTTGACGCGTCGTCACGCGCCGTTTTGCAGAGTAGAATTGCGCCATCGTCGAGATTTTTCTCACTAAAACATTTTCACACTGATTGTCCCATAACGGAACTCCATGACCAACTACAGCCTGCGTGCTCGCATGATGATTCTGATCCTGGCGCCAACCGTACTGATTGGCTTGCTGCTCAGCGTCTTCTTTGTCGTCCATCGCTATAACGATCTGCAGCAACAGCTGGAAGATGCCGGTGCCAGCATTATCGAACCGCTTGCCGTCTCCAGCGAATATGGGATGAACCTGCAAAACCGCGAGTCTATCGGCCAGCTGCTGAGCGTGCTGCATCGTCGCCACTCGGAAATCGTGC
The DNA here is from genome assembly GCA_035277345.1 of Enterobacteriaceae bacterium. Taxonomy (GTDB): domain Bacteria; phylum Pseudomonadota; class Gammaproteobacteria; order Enterobacterales; family Enterobacteriaceae; genus BIGb0383. The sequence continues at coordinate 4,782 of DATEKR010000010.1, read as the reverse complement.
GGGCCATTTCGGTGTATGACGAAAATAATCGCCTGTTTGCGACCTCTAATTTTCATCTCGATCCCGGCACGCTCCAGCTGGGGGACGGCGTACCTTTTCCTCGTCGCCTGAGCGTAGCCCGGCACGGAGATGTGATGATCCTGCGCACGCCGATTATTTCCGAAAGCTACTCGCCGGATGAATCGGCCGCCTCGGATGCCAAGCCGTCCAACAATATGCTCGGCTATGTCGCGCTCGAACTGGATCTTAAGTCGGTGCGGCTGCAGCAGTATAAAGAAATATTCATCTCCAGCATGATGATGCTGTTCTGTATCGGTATTGCACTGATTTTTGGCTGGCGTCTGATGCGCGACGTCACCGGCCCCATTCGCAATATGGTCAACACGGTCGACCGCATCCGCCGCGGCCAGCTTGATAGCCGGGTGGAAGGCTTTATGCTCGGCGAGCTGGATATGCTGAAAAACGGCATTAACTCGATGGCGATGTCGCTTGCGGCCTACCACGAAGAGATGCAGCACAACGTTGACCAGGCGACCTCGGATCTGCGTGAAACCCTTGAGCAGATGGAGATCCAGAACGTTGAGCTGGATCTGGCAAAAAAACGCGCCCAGGAAGCGGCGCGCATCAAGTCAGAGTTCCTTGCCAATATGTCCCACGAGTTACGCACCCCGCTGAACGGCGTGATTGGCTTTACCCGGCTGACCCTGAAAAGCGATCTGAATCCGACCCAGCGCGACCATCTTGGCACCATCGAGCGTTCGGCTAACAATCTGCTGGCGATCATTAACGACGTGCTGGACTTCTCCAAGCTGGAAGCCGGTAAGCTGATCCTCGAAAGCATCCCCTTCCCGCTACGTAACGCCCTCGATGAGGTGGTGACGCTACTGGCGCACTCGGCGCACGATAAGGGCCTTGAGCTCACCCTCAGCATCAAAAATGACGTGCCGGATAACGTGATTGGCGATCCGCTGCGTCTGCAGCAGGTCATTACCAACCTGGTTGGCAATGCGATTAAGTTTACTGAAACGGGCAATATTGACGTGCTGGTTGAGCAGCGTTCCATCAGCAAAACCAAGGTGCAGATCGAAGTGCAGATCCGCGATACCGGCATTGGTATCCCCGAGCGCGATCAGTCCCGCCTGTTCCAGGCCTTCCGTCAGGCGGACGCCAGTATTTCCCGCCGCCACGGCGGCACCGGTCTGGGGCTGGTTATCACCCAGAAACTGGTCAAAGAGATGGCCGGGGATATCTCCTTCCACAGCCAGCCCAACCGGGGTTCAACCTTCTGGTTCCATATCAGTCTCGACCTGAACCTGAATGCCCTTACCGACAGTCACGCGCTGGACTGCCTGGCCGGTAAGCGCGTGGCCTACGTTGAGAGCAACAGCGCCGCTGCGCAAAGCACGCTGGAGCTGCTCACCTCGACGCCGCTTGAGGTGGTCTACGGTCAGAGCCTGGAGGAGCTTGAGGATACGCATTACGATATTCTGCTGCTGGCGATCCCGGTCTCCATGCGTGAACCGCTGAATATGCACCAGGCCTGGCTGGCGCACGCCGCGTCACTGACCCGCTATCTGGTGCTGGCTCTGCCCTGCCACGCACAGATTGATGCCGAGGCGCTGAAGCGCGGTGGTGCGGCAGCCTGTCTGCTCAAACCCCTCACTTCCACTCGCCTGCTGCCGGCGCTGACCCAGTACTGCCGTACCACCCAGAGTACCCTGCCGCTGCTGGTCGATGAAAACCGGCTGCCGATGACGGTGATGGCGGTGGATGACAATCCCGCCAACCTGAAACTGATCGGCGCATTGCTTGATGACCAGGTGACCCGGGTTGAGCTGTGCGAAGATGGCCATCAGGCGGTGGCCCGTGCCGGACAGATGCAGTGCGATCTGATCCTGATGGATATCCAGATGCCGGGCATGGACGGGATCCGCGCCTGCGAGCTGATCCGCCAGTTGCCGAATCAGCAGAATACCCCGGTGATCGCCGTGACCGCACACGCCATGGCCGGACAAAAAGAGAAGCTGCTGGCCGCCGGCATGAACGACTATCTGGCGAAGCCTATCGATGAAAGCAAACTGCGCAACCTGCTGCTGCGCTATATGCCCGGGCTGCATCCCGATCTGCAGCCTGTGCAGGAACCGGCTGCGCCGCAGGTCGATCCCGACGCCACCCTCGACTGGCAGCTGGCCCTGCGTCAGGCCGCCGGAAAAAGCGATCTGGCTCGCGATATGCTGCAAATGCTGGTGTCGTTCCTGCCGGAGATCCGTAATAAAGTCGAGGAACAGCTGGTCGGCGAAACGCCGGAGGGACTGCTGGAGGCGATCCACAAACTGCACGGTAGCTGTAGCTACAGCGGCGTCCCGCGCCTGAAAAATCTCTGCTCACTTCTGGAGCATCAGATGCGCAATGGTACCGCGCCGGAGGCGCTGGAGCCGGAGTTTCTTGAGCTGCTGGATGAAATGGATAACGTGACGCGGGAAGCAAAACGCATGTTAGGGTGATGGTCCTCTCCTGAAGGAGGGGACCGTGAGGATAATTCAGTTCCCCTGCCCCGCCTTCAGCACCGCCGCCACATTTCGTGCCGTCATGCGGACATTGTCCCGGGCGTTGCGCAACGCCTCTTCCAGCGTACAGACCCTGTAAATCACGCTGAATACCGCATCCAGACCATGATCGTGCACCACGCCCGCGTCCTCGGTCAGGCTTCCGGCAATACCGATAACCGGGATGCCGTAGCGTTTCGCCACCTTCGCCACCCCAACCGGCACTTTACCGTGAATAGTCTGGCTGTCGATACGCCCTTCCCCGGTAATCACCAGGTCCGCGTCGGACAGCTTCTCCGCCAGGCCCAGCGCCTCGGTCACAATCTCGATGCCCGGCCGCAGCTGTGCGCCGCAGAAAGCGTACAGCGCCGCGCCCATACCACCGGCTGCACCGCCGCCGGAGAGCTCCAGCACGTTAACGTCGAGATCGCGTTCAATAATTTTGGCATAGCGCTCAAGGGCACCATCGAGGCGGGAGATCATTTCAGCGGTGGCACCTTTCTGCGGTCCAAACACCGCCGACGCGCCTTTTTTCCCTGTCAGCAGGTTGGTCACATCGCAGGCCACTTCTATACGGCAGGATTTCAGTCGCTTATCCAGCTCACTGATATCAATACTTTGCAGACTCTCCAGCGCGCTGCCGCCCGGCGCAATCTGCTCGCCATCGCCGTTCAGGAGCTTCGCGCCCAGCGCCTGTACCATGCCGGCGCCACCGTCGTTGGTGGCGCTGCCGCCGATACCGATAATAATGTGCTTCACCCCGGCATCCAGCGCGTGGCGAATCAGCTCGCCGGTGCCCCAGGAGGTGGTTTTCAGCGGGTCACGTTGATTCTGCGGCACCAGCTCAAGGCCGCTGGCCGCTGCCATTTCGATAAAGGCGCTCTTCTCATCACCGGAGAGGCCATAAAAACCTTCAACCTGCTCACCCAGCGGCCCGGTGACGGCAATCCGCACAATGCGGCCTTCCGTCGCCTCGACCATCGCCTCAACGGTACCTTCGCCGCCGTCGGCAACCGGGATCTTGAGATATTCTGCATCGGGAAAGATTTCGCTGAATCCCTGTTCAATCGCCGTCGCTACTTCAAGTGCACTCAAACTTTCCTTGTACGAGTCGGGAGCGATCACAATTTTCATAAGCCGTCCTTACGCGGATTAACTGCCCAAAATATACACCTGGATATCCGGTAAAATGCCGCTCTTAGCGAAGAGCGGCATCCTGACGGCTTAACGCACCATGCAAGGACGTTTGTTATCAAAGGTCCAGTTCGGGATCAGGTACTGCATCCCCATGGCGTCGTCACGCGCCCCCAGGCCGTGCTGCTGGTACAGCTCGTGCGCTTTCATCACCTGATCCATATCCAGCTCAACGCCCAGACCCGGCGTGGTCGGGACCTGCACCATCCCGCCTTTGATTTCAAACGGCGCTTTGGTCAGGCGCTGATTGCCTTCCTGCCAAATCCAGTGGGTGTCGATAGCGGTGACATTGCCCGGTGCGGCGGCTGCCACGTGAGTAAACATCGCCAGTGAAATATCAAAGTGGTTATTGGAGTGCGAACCCCAGGTCAGGCCGAACTCGTGGCACATCTGCGCCACGCGCACGGAGCCCTGCATGGTCCAGAAGTGCGGGTCCGCCAGCGGGATATCGACCGACTGCAGAGAGAGGGTATGCCCCATCTGACGCCAGTCGGTGGCGATCATATTGGTGGCGGTCGGCAGGCCGGTGGCGCGACGGAACTCCGCCATCACCTCACGGCCAGAGAAGCCCTGCTCGGCACCGCACGGATCTTCCGCGTAGGCCAGCACACCTTTCAGGGATTTACCGATCTTAATGGCTTCATCCAGGGACCAGGCACCGTTAGGATCCAGCGTCACACGCGCCTCGGGGAAGCGTTTTGCCAGCGCGACAATAGATTCCGCCTCTTCTTCGCCCGCCAGTACGCCGCCCTTCAGTTTGAAATCGTTAAAGCCGTATTTTTCATAGGCTGCTTCCGCCAGGCGCACCACCGCATCCGGGGTCATCGCTTCGTCATGACGAACGCGATACCAGTCGCATTTCTCATCCGGCTGGCTCTGGTACGGCAGCGGCGTAGCCTTACGGTTGCCGACGAAGAACAGATAGCCGAGCATTTCCACTTCCGTGCGCTGCTGACCGTCGCCAAGCAGAGAGGCAACGTTAACGCCCAGATGCTGACCCAGCAGATCCAGCATCGCCGCTTCGATCCCGGTCACCACGTGG
>DATEKR010000009.1:0-4308 GCA_035277345.1 Enterobacteriaceae bacterium | reverse complement strand
CAGCAGGGGCATAGACGATATCCAGCGTTTGCAGGATGCGGGCTGCCCGAACGGTAATTAACTCGCTGGCACCCGGACCGGTGCCGATGGCATAGAGTTTTCCGCTCATGCGGCCACCTCCTGATTTTCGCCAAGAACCTGCTGCAAATGAGCAACAAACATGGCACGGATCGCCGGGTTTTCTCCCAGCCCCTGTAGCCACGCCTTCGCCGGGATCCCTGCCGCCGTAAACTGTGTTTTCCAGGAGTCGTCGTCATCGGACGCCATATCGTTGATGGCGTGATCCCCGGCCACCAGCATCAGCGGCATCAGGTGTACGCGATTCACCCCCTCCTGCTTCAGGCTGGCGATCAGCACCTCGACTTCCGGGTAGCTCTCGACCGCCCCCACCCGGGCCGGAAATTGCTGAACGGCCATCATATGGTCGAGGCAGGCATAGGCAGAGAAGGCGTGATGACTGGCACCGTGGCCCATAAACACCACTTTTTCGCCCGGCTGAAGCCGGGGCATCTGCTGGCTCAGGGCGCTCATCAGCTGCTGGTAATCGTCGAAGCCGCTCAGCAGCGGCGCACCGATAGTGAGCCGCGTAAACAGCGGCCGCAGAGCCTGCACATCGCGAACAATCTTTTCATACTCGTCGCCGTTGATAATGTGCAGGGACTGGATAGCCACATCCTGATACCCCTGCTCTGCCAGCCGCAGCAGCGCCTGAGAAGGGGTATCAATATGGATATCGTCACGCCGCTTCAGTTTACGGATAATCATCCCGGAGGTGAAGGCGCGAAACAGGGTGCGATCGGGGCAACTGGCCGCCAGGTCCCGCTCGCAGGCGACAATATTTTTCTCACAGGTATCGTGATAGCTGGTGCCAAAGCTAATAACCAACAGGGCTTTTCTCATCATAGGTTCCTCAGGCTGCCGCCAGCCAGCGCGCCAGGCGCAGGGAGAAGGCCGCCGGGCTGTCCAGGAGTTCATCCCCCGCCACCTGCGGCTGCGGACGGGCGATCACAATGCACGGAATACCGGCGTCCAGACAGGGGCCGACTTTTTCCTGATAGCCGCCTTCGGCACCGGACGCCTTGGTGATCACCACCTCGGCCCGACACTGGCGGTAAAATGCGCTATTAAACTCGGCGCTGAACGGGCCGCAAAGGGCAAAAATTTCCCCGACGCCGAATCCCAGCTCTGCGCACTGCGTCATCACCTCCGCCACCGGCAATACCCGCGCCAGCAGGGTTTTGCCCGGCAGTCCGGCACGCCAGCGAGCCAGATCTTTACTGCCGGTGGTCAGCAGAATACGCTCGCCCATACTCGCCGCCAGGGTGCAGGCCTCTTCGAGGCTTGCCACCTTGTGCAGCAACGGGTGGGATAAATTCACCAGCTGCTCCGGGCGCTGATAGCGGCTCAGCAGCACGCCGGTCTGCTGGCAGGCGCTGACCAGATTGTGGCTGACCACTTCGGCGTAAGGATGAGAAGCGTCAATCACCCAGCGGGTTTGCTGCGTCTGCAGCCAGGTTACCATCTCGTCATAGTCCATACGCCCACAGCGTACCGCCCCGCCAATATCCCCCGCCAGCTGTTCACCCGCAGCGGTTGCCACCGACAGGGTATAGTTCACCCCGGCCGCATCCAGCTGACGACAGAGCGCCCGCGCATCGCTGGTTCCGCCAACGACCAGCACCTCGCCCGCCCTCACAGGGTGTAGCCCCGAGGCGTGATCATCAGACCATTTTCGACATAGGTCGCACGGTTGCCGACAATCACCAGGCTGGTCATATCTACCGGTTCAAAATCCATTTCGCCGAGCGTGGTCAGCCATTTTTCCTCTTTTTTACGCCCGGCAGCTTTTACCACCCCAACCGGCGTCTGCGCGCTTTTACTTTCTGCCAGCAGGGCAAAGGCCCGGGCCAGATGCGCTTCGCGGCCCCGGCTGCGCGGGTTATAGAAGCAGATCACGAAGTCGGCTTCCCCGGCGGCGATAATGCGTTTCTCAATCACCGGCCAGGGGGTCATCAGATCGCTGAGGCTGATATGGCAGAAGTCATGCATCAGCGGCGCACCGAGCAGCGCCGCCGCCGCAATGCTGGCGGTCATCCCCGGCACCAGCCGCACTTCAACGTCCAGCTTCTGTTTGCCGACCAGCTCCAGCACCAGTCCGGCCATACCGTAGATCCCGGCATCGCCGCTGCTGATCAGGGCCACGTTATGCCCGGCCTGCGCCAGTTCAATGGCCGCCTGACAACGTTCAATCTCTTTGCACATCCCGGTTTTAATGACCTGCTTATCGCCGGTAAAGGCCTTCACCAGATGGGTGTACGTTTTGTAGCCCACCACGATATCTGCGGCCTGCAGCGCCTCGACGGCCTCCATGGTCATCATCGCCTGCGAACCAGGGCCAATGCCGATTACTGTTAACATCAGTGTGAAACTCCCAGAGTGATCGTGACCCCCTGCTCTCGCAGGGTTTCACCAATAAGTTGCCCCTGGCTCATAAGCCAGGCGGCCGGACCGGATACGCTCCCGACGCCGGTGGTCTGGCGTACAAAGTCGGAAGCAGGAAAATGGTGTTCATAAGGCCGCAGTTCCTCTGCGGTGAATACCTGAAACGGCACCCGCAGGCTCGCCGCCAGCTCAAGCAGCCCGGGTTCATTCTGCTTCAGGCTGATACTGCCGATGCCGCGAAGCGCAAGCGGATCAAGCCCGCTGGCCGCAAGCTGGCGGTGAAGCAGCGCATGGATAAGCTCAAAGGGCGTATCGCGCCGACAGCCAATCCCGGCGATCACCCGGCGCGGTACCAGCCGGAAAACCGGGACCGGCAGCACAGGCAGCTCAGCCTGCATCGAGACGCAGACTAGCGCATCCAGATCCGCCAGCGCATCAAGCGAATGGACCGGAATAAAGCCCCGCGTGTCGCAGTCGCTGGCCGGGTGAGCTAAGGCCTCGTCCCACCACAGACCCACCCGCTTCTGGCTGACCAGCAGCTGGTTAACCGTTTTTACCGCCGTGCGGAAATCGGGCATCCGGGCATCCAACTGCTGGGCCAGACTGTCCAGCGCCGCCAGGTCGTTAACGTCCGTGGCGGTGGTGATCACCGGATCGGCCCCGATCACGCCCGCCAGATAGCGCGCCAGGGCGTTAGCGCCGCCGACATGCCCCGAGAGCAGGCTAATCACATGCTGACCGCGCTCGTCGATCACCACCACCGCCGGATCGCTTAATTTGTCCTCAATAACCGGGGCCAGCGTCCGCACCACAATCCCGGTTGCACCAATCACCACAAGCGCCCGGTAGTCGTGAAAGGCCTGGCGCAGGCTTTCGGCAAACCCGCCGTTAAACGGCAGGAAGCCATCGGTCAGCAGCGCCTCGCGGGTAAAGCAGGTCAGCGGCAGCGCGTTTTGCAGACGGCGGGCCAGCGCAACGCCGCCGGGTGTCAGGCAGAAGAGCGCAACTGACTCAGGCTTTGCGGTATTCATGGCTAAAATCCGCCGCATAGAGTTTTGAGTAGTGATACTCCTCGCCGAGAAACGCCCCGACCAGGATCAGCGCGGTTTTACGGATCCCCGCGTCGCGGACCTGGTCGGCGATATCACTCAGCGTCCCGCGCAGGGTCTGGCTTTCAGGCCAGGTGGCTTTATAGATCACCGCAACCGGCGTTTCCGGCGGATAGCCGCCCTCAATCAGGCGCTCCGCCACCCGGTGAATTCGCTGGACCGAGAGATAAATCGCCATCGAAGTTTGATGCCGGGCAAAATCCTCTAGCTGCTCAAGCGGCGGGACCGGTGTACGCCCTTCGAGACGGGTAATAATCAGGCTCTGGGAGACTTCCGGGACGGTATACTCCACCCCCAGCTCCGCCGCCGCGCCGAGGAAGGCGCTGACGCCCGGCACCACCTGCCAGCGAATACCGCGACGGGTCAGCTCTTCCCCCTGCTCACGCACCGAACCGTACAGCGACACGTCGCCGGTTTGCAGGCGAACCACCGTTTTTCCTGCGGCGACCCCGGCCGCCATCAGGTCGATGATTTGCGCCAGATGGAGTTCGGCGCTGTCATGAAACCCGGCATCCGGCGGGCAGTATTCCAGCAGTTCCGTGTTGATCAGCGACCCGGCGTAAATCACCACGCCCGCCTGCTGAAGCAGACGATAGCCTTTCAATGTAATCAACTCGCGATCGCCGGGACCCGCGCCGACGAACCAGACGCAGTCCCGCGCAAAAGTCTCAGTCATGGGGTGCCTCCTTATGGCAGGAGATAACAAAAACGGGATTGTTGGGTTTGAAATAGTGACCGCTGCCCAGGCGCTGGCGCG
>DATEKR010000008.1:0-3051 GCA_035277345.1 Enterobacteriaceae bacterium | reverse complement strand
ATACCACTGGAGATCGAGCCAGAGATGATTTGCCCCGCGAGAGAAGGCGCTGTCAGCCTGCTCCAGAATTTCACTCCAGCTCTGCTGCAGGTAGAGTCGTTTCAGCAGAGACCGCTGGTCGGCCCTCGGTGGTTCGATGCGGGTCCGCCCTGCCGCATCCGGCGCAGGAATGCTGTGCAGGGTGTCATGACGCAGACTCTTCATCAGATGATGCGCCGCCAGCCAGCTATCAGGCTGTTCCCGCAGGTATCCGGTAAGCGTGCGCGCCTGGGTCAGTAAATCCTGTCCGGAGGTGATACGGCTCAGCTCCGGCACGTCATTGCGCACGACGGCCCCACCGTCGCCGATATTCTGCGGCACCACCGCATCCACGCCGCCCGCTTTGATCAGACGGGATTCCAGGGCGCTGTAAAGTCCTCCGAGCGCCGGACGCGTGTCGTCCGGTTCAGGGTCGGTGATACCGGCAATCAGCAGCAGCGCCCCCGTGGTACGCAGAGCCTCTTCCCGGACCACTTCCGGGTAGAGAGAGAGGCTGTCCATCATCCGCGAGCCCGCCAGCCACTCCAGCGCGGCTTTACGGCTGCGGCCGCGCTGAGGATGCAGCTGGGCACCAAATCGCTCCAGTAATCCCCCCAGCAACGCCAGCCCCTCCGCCAGGCCCCGCTCGCCCTCCCGGTGCAGCTTCGCCCAGCAGTAGTAAGTCGCCACGCGAATATCCTTGGCCGTGGAGGTCAGCAGTTTCTCTGCCAGCTGGCAGATAAGCTCCGTATCGGCACCGGAGAGCTTATTCACCTCTTCCCGCATCTGCTGAAAGTCGTCGTCGTAGCCCGGGTCTTCCCCCACCGGTGAATCGCCGGGAACGGGCAGCAGCCAGTTCTCCCACAGGGCGATACGTTCCCGGCTCTGCTGTAGTAATGCCTCAGGCTCGGCCTGACAGGCGCTGAGCAGTACATTCAATGAGGACATCAGTCAATCTCCTGGGTATCAGCATCATCTATGTCCGTCCTGGACGGTAAGGTATCCACGCTAAAAATGTTCTCCGGCAGGCGAAAATTGCGCAGTTTCAGGAGCACCAGCGGCCCTTCTCCCGCCTCCGTGCGCAGGGTGTAATTGAGGGCGCGTCCGTCCTGCGCTTTCCAGCTCAGGCTGTAGCTGCTGTTTACCCCCGGGTACGCGCTGACCGAGGCGCTGTCCAGCAGGCGTATCCACCCCCAGGCACCGGGCATATCCGCATACTGACGGGTTCCGGCCTGGCTGCTGATCCAGCTCAGGCTCGCCCCCGGCGCTTCGGTATCCGCAGGCCAGGTGAAACGCTTCCACTGGGGCATCTGGTTAACGTAGGTCAGTTTCTGGCTGTCGATAATCATTCCGGTCTGCATCACGCCCGCCGAGGTCCCCGGCCGCAGCTCAAAATTCATTCCGGCATTGCCCTGGGTAAACGCCACATCCGAGATATGGCTCAGGGTATTCATCGCCTGCAAAAATGCCGGGTTAAAGGTCAGCCCCTGCGCGTTAATGCTGTCCGGTATCCAGTGGCTGCCTTCCCGGTGCAGGACGCCGTTAAGACGCGTCTGCAGGAACTGCGCGATGCGCCCGGCGTCGGCATTGAGGTATTTCGCCAGCAGGGGCAGAGAGACATCGCTGCTGGCATTGCTGAACGGATAACGGCCGCCAAAGGCGCTGTTCCATTCGCTGACCACGGCCTGTCGCCACTGAGCATTAAGGCTGTCCGCTGCGGGCGTAAGTACCTGCTGCCAGGCCTGCTCCATCGGCAGGACAAAGACCATCCGGCCAAAGCCGCTCCACTCCTGGCCCAGCCCGGCGGCCACCAGACTGCCGTAGTCCCGGGTTTCGGTCAGATCGACGGCGTTGCCCTGGAAAACGGTCTGCGCCAGGGTCCGGGTCATCGCCTGCGGGTCCGCAGCGTTAGTCACCTGCTGCAGGCGCAGGCGCACCTGGGTCACACGCGTCAGGTAAGACTGCAGGCTCTGGGACTGAGTACCGGCACGGTTTTTATCGAGCAGGGCCAGCACCGGACCAAAAGTGGCATCCAGCGGGCCCTGAACGTCGGCGCTCTGGTCAATGGCATCCGGGCTATCCGTGCCGAGCAGATTTTTTGCCGATTTAACCAGCGAGTCCGCAATCGCCCCGCCCGTCTGTCCGGTACGTCCCTGTACATTAAGGGTATTCATCAGCGCGACCAGGGGAGACTGACGCACGTCCGCCATCAGGATGAGCTGGTCAATGGAGTCGGACAGCGTGGCGGTGCGGTTCCAGCGCAGACTGTTCAGAAAACCCAGCCATGCCCCGCCAAAGTCCGCAAAATAGCGCCCGGTCAGCCGCTTCTGCAGCGCTTCCGGGGAGCCTTCCTGCTGCGGCTGGTGCTGGTTGTCCGTCAGCACCCAGTCCATTTCTTCCCGGCGCTCTTTTACCACGCGGGCAATCGCGGGCTGAACCGCCTGCTCCCACGCCTGGCGGGTGAACATCCCTGGCACGACCTCCGTGGTGCTGAACAGCCGGGCCGCATCGGTGTCCCCGGTCATATCGCTAAGCTGCATATCCCTGTAGAGATGCGCCACCTGCGCGAGCATTTTCTGATAGAGCGTCGATTCGCTATTGCGCATCCCCATCAGGTTGATCAGCAGAGAGCGTGTCTGGCCGACCTTGCTTTCGTCCGCCGGTAAACGCCACCCGGGATGCGCCGCCAGCGCAGCGCCGTAGAACGACAGCAGCGAGGGTGCCATCCCCTGCCAGAGGCTATTTTTGACGTTTTCACGCTGTGGCCACTGCGCGGAAAGCGTGGTGCTGAACCAGGCGGCATGCATATGTTCAGGACGCGTCAGCATCAGGTAGAGCTTGAGCTGGTCATAAGCCGCTTTCGCCCGCTGCTCGCGCAGCGGGCTACCCGGCGGCAGCGCCGTAAACGCGTTCAGACGAGTCAGAAGATGCCCCGCTGCGGCATCGCGCAGAAGAGGCTGCGCCGAGGCGCGATAATGCGGCCACAGGGCATTAAGCTGGGCGCTGTTCTGGCTCAGCCCGGCGCGTTCATCC
>DATEKR010000007.1:0-3256 GCA_035277345.1 Enterobacteriaceae bacterium | reverse complement strand
CCTCTATCCGCTGCTGGCCCTGAGCGGCGGCATTATGGTGTTTGCCCTCACCACGTCGCTGCACGGCAGCGGCATCCTGGCCGTCTATCTCTGCGGTTTCGTGCTGGGGAACCGGCCGATTCGTAACCGTTACGGCATTCTGCAGAACTTTGACGGCGTGGCCTGGCTGGCGCAAATCGGTATGTTCCTGGTCCTGGGGCTGCTGGTGACGCCTTCTGAACTGCTGCCTATCGCCATTCCGGCGCTGATCCTCTCGGCGTGGATGATCTTTATCGCCCGCCCGATGTCGGTCTTTACCGCCCTGCTGCCGTTCCGTGGCTTTAACCTGCGCGAACGGGTGTTTATCAGCTGGGTTGGCCTGCGCGGTGCGGTGCCGATTATCCTTGCCGTTTTCCCGATGATGGCCGGGCTGGACAGAGCGAACCTGTTCTTTAACCTCGCCTTCTTTGTGGTGCTGATTTCGCTCCTGTTCCAGGGCACCTCGCTCTCCTGGGCGGCGAAGAAAGCCAAAGTGGTGGTGCCGCCCGTGGGCCTGCCGGTTTCCCGGGTCGGGCTGGATATTCACCCGGAGAACCCCTGGGAGCAGCTGGTTTATCAGCTCAGCGCCGATAAATGGTGCGTTGGCGCGTCCCTGCGCGATCTGCATATGCCGCAGGAAACGCGTATTGCCGCTCTGTTCCGCGATAATACGCTGCTGCATCCCACCGGCAGCACCCGGCTGCGGGAAGGCGATATTCTCTGCGTGATTGGTCGCGAGCGGGATATCCCGGCACTGGGCAAGCTATTTAGTCAAACGCCGCCGGTGGCGCTGGATCACCGCTTCTTTGGGGACTTTATTCTGGAAGCCAACGCCCGCTTCGCCGACGTGGCGATGATCTACGGTCTGGAAGCCGGCGAAGAGTACCAGGATGCACAGCAGTCGCTAGGCGATATCGTCTCTCATCTGCTGGGTGCCGCGCCGGTGGTCGGCGACCAGGTCGAGTTTGCCGGGATGGTCTGGGTAGTGGCGGAAAAAGAAGACAACGCGATCCTGAAAGTTGGCGTGCGCGCCGTGGAAGACGAGGCGGTCTGACCGCCTCGTAACGAGTTACACTGTCACAACGGGTACGCGCGGCGCAAGGGCGCACATCAGCTCATAGCCGACCGTACCCGCTCCCGCCGCGACCTCATCAATCTTAATTTCCTTGCCCCACAGCTCGACGCGGGAGCCAATGCCCGCCTGCGGACAGGCCGTTAAATCCACCGTCAGCATATCCATCGACACCGATCCGACCAGCCCCGTTCGAATGCCGTCCACCAGCACCGGCGTGCCTTCAGCTGCGATCCGTGGATAGCCATCCGCATAGCCGCAGGCCACAATACCAATCCGCTGTGGTCCCGCAGCGCGGTAGCGCCCGCCGTAGCCAACGGTCTCGCCCGCCGTCAGGTTCTGTACGGCAATAATTTCGCTATGCAGGGTCATCACCGGCTTCAGGCCGCTGTTGGCAATATCCTGCCACTGGCCTGAAGGCGACGCGCCGTAGAGCACGATACCGGGCCTCACCCAGTCATAATGGGCTTCAGGGTGCCACAGGGTCGCCGCAGAGTTGGCCAGCGAGCGCGGTCCCTCAATGCCCTCGCAGGCCTGGGCGATACGCCCCATCGGGGCCGCGATCCCGTCGGGTAGCTCAGATGACGCGAAGTGCGACATCAGGGTGATATCCCCGACATTAGACACTGCACGTAACTGCTGCCAGACGCGATGGACCCGGTCGGGCATAAAGCCCAGCCGGTTCATGCCGCTGTTTATTTTGAGATAGATATCCAGAGGCGCGTTGAGCTTTGCCTCCTGCAGCGCCTTGATCTGCCAGTTGCTGTGCACGCTGGTGGTCAGACGATAGCGATCCAGCAGCGCCAGCTCATCCGCATGGAAGAAGCCTTCCAGCAGCAGAATCGGCCCTTTCCAGCCGCGCTCGCGCAGCAGGATCGCCTCTTCAATATTGAGCAGAGCAAAGCCATCCGTATCGCTCATAGCCTGCCAGATCCGGTCCAGGCCGTGGCCGTAGGCATTGGCTTTGACCACCGACCAGACGCAGGAGTGCGGGGCAGCCTGGCGCACCACGCGGAGATTGTTACGCAGCGCCGACAGATCGAGACTGGCGCAAACGGGACGAGACATGAACGCTCCTTATTGTTGTACGCCGTGCAGATGCTGCGCACGCCGCGGCGTAAAGCCCGCGCCGTAGCGGGCCACGCTCAAATCATCACAGGCAATGGCCGGGGTGCGGCCGGAAATCAGATCGCTTATCAGCTGGCCAGATCCACAGGCCATAGTCCAGCCCAGGGTGCCGTGCCCGGTGTTCAGCCACAGGTTACTGAACGGCGTGCGGCCAACAATCGGCGTACCGTCCGGGGTCATCGGCCGCAGGCCAGTCCAGAAGGTGGCCTGTTCGATATGGCCCCCACGAGGGAAGAGATCCCGCACCACCATCTCCAGCGTCTCCCGCCGGGGCTGGCGCAGGGCGGTATCGAAGCCCACGATCTCCGCCATACCGCCGACGCGTATACGCTCTTCAAAACGGGTGATGGCGATTTTATAGGTTTCATCAAGGATAGTAGAAACCGGTGCGCCATCGGGATCGGCCACCGGGATCGTCAGGGAATAGCCTTTAAGCGGGTAGACCGGGATATCCACCAGCCCTTTCAGCATCGAGGTTGACCATGAGCCGAAGGCCATCACGTACGCATCGGCCTTCACCACCTCGTCCCCGCATTTCACGCCGTAGATTTTACCGCCCTCGCTCAGTAGGCTATCCACCGGCATGTTGTAGCGAAAAACAACGCCCGCCTGCTCTGCCATCTGAGCAAGCCGCTGGGTAAACAGCTGGCAATCACCGGTTTCATCATTGGGCAGGCGCAGGCCGCCGGTCAGCTTGTGGGCCACCGATGCCAGCCCCGGCTCGACGCTGGCCAGCTGTTGCGCTTCCAGCAGCTGATACGGCACGCCGGCATCCTGCAGCACCGCGATATCGCGGGTGGCATTTTCGTACTGCTGAGCGGTACGAAACAGCTGAAGCGTCCCGCCCTGACGCCCCTCATAGGCAATTCCGGTTTCGGCACGCAGGGTTTTCAGGCAGTCGCGACTGTATTCCGCCAGCCGCACCATGCGGCCTTTGTTGGTCATATAGTGGCGAGTGTCGCAGTTGCGCAGCATCTGCCACATCCAGCGCAGCTGAGATACCGTGCCGTCGAGGCGTATCGCCAGCGGCGCATGGCG
>DATEKR010000006.1:0-14799 GCA_035277345.1 Enterobacteriaceae bacterium | reverse complement strand
ACCATGGCAGTGCATGATGCGTTGCGTTTTTGCACCAGATGAAACAGGCCCGGTCAGCACGCCTGATTTTGGTGCATCAGGCGTTAAGAGACTCCTCGCGGGCGCTCACCTGCAACTCCTCTCCCGCCAGCTGTAGCTGGTACATCTGCCAGTAACGCCCTTTTGCCTCAAGCAGTTGCCGGTGGGTTCCCCGCTCCACGGCCTGGCCGCGATGCAGCACCAGAATGGTATCGGCATCGACGATCGTCGAGAGTCGGTGAGCAATCACCACCAGCGTCGTATGCTGGCGCACGCTGGCCAGGGCCTGCTGGATGGCGCGCTCGGTACCGGAATCGATGCTGGCGGTGGCCTCATCAAGGATCAGGATCTGCGGCGTGGCAACCAGCACGCGGGCCATCGCCAGCAGCTGTTTCTGTCCGACCGACAGGTTATTCCCCTGCTCGCCCAGCCGGGTGTGGATCCCGTCGCTCATGCTGCGCGCCAGCTCTGCCAGCTGGACCGTTTCCAGCGTCTGCCAGACCTGCTCTTCGCTGATATCGCGCCCCAGGGTAACGTTCGCGAAAAAGGTATCCGCCATCACCACCGGATCCTGCTGCACCATCGCGATCCCCTGACGCAGGGCGCCGTGGCTGAGCGTCTCCAGCGGTCTGCCGTCAAGGCAGATCCTGCCCTCGCTCAGCGGATAGTAGCCCATTAACAGGCTCGCCAGCGTACTTTTGCCGCTGCCCGTATGCCCGACCAGGGCCACAAAACCCCGCGAAGGGATATGCAGGTTAATGTCGTGCAGCACGCGCACGTCATCACGATAGGCAAATGACAGCCCGGTAATGTCGATGGTGCCGCTCTCCAGAGGGCGGCTATCGTCGCCGTAGGTCTGACGCGGGCGGTCCATCAGCTCAAAGACGCGCTCACCGGCCACCACCGCCTGCTGCAGCATCGACTGCTGGGTAGTCAGTTCGATCAACGGCTCATTCAGACGCCCGAGATAGCTGATAAAGGCATACAGCACCCCGACCTCGACGGTACCGGGCGCGGAAAAACCAAACAGCATCAGCAGGCCGCAGAGGATCAGCGCCGAGAAGAGGCTCAGCAGCGGGCGCAGCAGGAAGCCATCAAGCCGCAGGGTCTGCATCCGCGCCAGATAGTGGGAACGGCTTGCCGCGCCCATCCGCTCGCCAAAGCGTGCCTGCTGGCGGAACTGCTGGATCACGCTCATGCCACCGATCACTTCGTTAAAACCGTCGTTAATATCGGCCAGGTAGGCACGAAGTCGACGCACGATGGGCGTACTGAAACGCTGGTAGATCACCATCACCACCAGCACCGCCGGGAAAATAGCGATGGCGATCAGCGCCATTCGCCAGTCGAGGCTGAACATCGCCACCAGCATCGCGCCGATCAGCGCGGCGCTGCGCAGCACCGTCGCCACCACGGTCACGTAGAGATCGCGAATGACCTCAGTGTCGTTGGTGACGCGGGAGATAAGCTGCCCCACCGGCTGGGTATCAAAGGCGCTAATCGGCTGGCGCAGGGCGGCGTCCATCACGTCGATACGCAACTTTTGCACCACGCCGACGGCAGCCTGGTTAAAGAGCAGCGACTGAGCATAGTGCAGCCAGGCCGCCAGTAGCTGTAGCCCGATATAGGCCACGACCAGTCCGGCGATCAATCCCAGCGGCAGCCACTCTTTGGCGACCATATTATCGATAAAGTAGCTGATGAGCAGCGGGCCGCTGACCTCCGCCGCCGCCGCAACCCACAGCATCACCACCGCCGTTGCCAGCTGTTTTCGCCACGGCGAGCCGTAGGCCAGCAGCCGTTTCAATGTTGGCCAGAGCGGTCCTTTATTACGCATCGGCACTCTCCTCGCCCACGTCCGGCGCATCGTTCAGCGCCGCTTCCAGTTGTTGATAGCGGTACATGTCCCGGTACCAGCCCGGCTGCGTCACCAGCTGCTCGTGTCGCCCGCGCTGGCCAACGTGGCCATGCTGCAGCACGATGATTTCATTCGCTTCCGTGAGTGCAGACAGGCGATGGGCGCTGATAATCACCGTTCGTCCGTCGCTCCACTGCCGCAGGTTATGCAAAATTTGATGTTCGGTACGACCGTCAACCGCCGAGAGCGCATCGTCCAGCAGCAGGATTTCCGCCTCCAGTAGCAGCGCACGCGCAATGGAAATACGCTGTTTCTGGCCGCCGGAGAGCATCACGCCGCGTTCACCCACTTCGGTGTCATAGCCCTGAGGCAGACGCAGAATATCGTCATGGACGCAGGCCAGCGCGGCTGCCCGCTCGATATCTTCCTGCGTTGCCTGCGGATGGCCGAGGGCAATATTCTGCGCCACGGTGTCGGAGAACAGGAACGGCGTCTGGCTGACCACCGCCAGTCGACTACGCCAGCTGTCGAGCTGGAGCTGCGTCAACGGTCTGTCGTGGAAACGAATTTCACCTTCATCGATATCAAAGTGGCGCTGAATAAGCGACAGCAGAGTACTCTTGCCCGATCCGGTCGGACCGCAAATTCCCAGCATCTGGCCAGGATGAAGGGTGATATCGAGATCGCGCAGAGTGGCGCGCTCCGTCCGGGGATAGCGGAATTCACGCAGGGCAACGGTCAGGACTCCGCGCCCTTCCGGCAGGATTTCGTTGCCGTCATTGACGACCGGTGCTTCCGCCAGCATGGCGCGGATACGACTGTAGGCGGCGCTGCCACGCTCGACGATATTGAACATCCAGGCCAGCGCCAGCATCGGCCAGATCATAAGGCCGAGATACATCAGGAAGCTGGTCAGCTGGCCGAGGGTCAGCTGCTGGTGCACAACCATCCAGCTCCCGCCGCCGATAGCCAGCAGGTTCGCCATACCAATGGCAATATAGATGGTCGGATCAAAGCGGGCATCCACGCGGGCAACGCGCATATTTTTCGCTCCGGTATCCGCCGCTTCTTCTGCAAACAGCGCCGACTGGCGATCTTCCAGCCCAAAGGCTTTGATCATCCGGATGCTGGTCATGCTCTCCTGGGTCCGGTCATTGAGCACGGAAAAGGCGGCCTGGGCGTGCTTAAAGCGCTCGTGGAGCTGGTCGCCGTAACGCTTGATCACCAGCGCCATAATCGGCATCGGCAGCAGCGCCAGAAGCGTCAGCTGCCAGCTAATCTGGGTGGACATAACAATCAGTACCACGCAGCCCATCACCAGCGAGTCCACCAGCGTCAGCACGCCTTCCCCGGCGGCAAACACCACGCGATCCACATCGTTGGTGGCGCGGGCCATCAGATCCCCGGTACGGTGGCGCAGATAGAATTCCGGATGCTGGCGGCTAAGCTGACGGTAGAAATCTTCCCGCAGCTCGACGGCAAGCTGGTAGGACGCCCCGAACAGCAGGACGCGCCAGACGTAGCGCAGCAGATAGGTTGCCACCGCCACCAGCACCAGCGCGCCGATCCACAGCAAAATACGCTGCGCGGAGGCGTGATCTTCGCTGACGCCGTCAACGATAATGCCCACCACTTTCGGCGGGATCAGCTGCAGTATGGCAATAATGATAAGCAGGGCAACGGCGCCGAGATAGCGACGCCATTCCCGACGGAAGTACCAACTTAGTTGAGCAAATAATCGCACGCAGTCATATCCTGAACGTGATTTTCCGGTCCGCAATACCTGCGACCGGGAGGGTTATTCAATGGGTAAAGCCGTGGTGTATTTTATCTGTTCCATGGCAAAGCTTGAAGTGACATCCGACAAGCCCGGCACGCTATTCACCAGCCGTTTATAGAAGTCATCATAGCGCTTCATGTCCGCCACCTGCACCCGCAGCAGGTAGTCGTACTCCCCCGCCATGCGCCAGAAACCGAGCACTTCCGGCATCCTGGCGACTTCAGCCGTAAATCGGCTGTACCAGTCGCTGCTGTGCTGTTGGGTTTTGATCAGCACAAAGGCCGTCAGGCCCAGCCCCAATTTTTCGGGATCCAGCAGAGCGACTTTTGCCCGCAAAACGCCTTCGTCTTCGAGCCGCCTGAGGCGTTTCCAGCAGGGAGTGGTGGTCAGATTAACGGCATCGGCCAGCGCCTGCAAAGAGAGCGTACAGTCCTGCTGCAAGAGCGCCAGCAGTTTTCGGTCAATTTTATCTATCATCACCCCTTCCTGTAGAAAGAATTTCTCCTTTCATTCTATTCTAAAGGCTAAATGGCAACAATTTTTTCCCTGCTTTCGGCTATTCTGGGCACAAATTGACAAACGGAACGCCATTATGAACAGCAGCTGGGTCAAATACGCTATTAATGAAATCAATGCCGATGCGCAGCGCTCGGCGGACACGCACCTTATTCGCCTTGCCCTCCCCGGTTTTCCTGGGATCCAGCTCTATTTGAAGGATGAAAGCACCCATCCCACCGGCAGCCTGAAGCACCGTCTGGCGCGTTCCCTGTTTCTGTACGGCCTGTGCAACGGCTGGATTAACGAAAGCACGACGATTATCGAATCTTCCTCCGGCTCCACGGCGGTGTCGGAAGCCTGGTTTGCCCGCCTGCTGGGCCTGCCGTTTATCGCGGTGATGCCTTCCTGCACCGCCAGACGCAAGGTTGAGCAAATTACGTTTTACGGCGGCCGCTGCCACTTCGTCGACAGCGCCTGTGAAATTTACGCCGCGTCGGAAACCCTGGCCCGGGAGCTGAACGGTCATTATATGGACCAGTTCACCTTCGCCGAGCGCGCCACCGACTGGCGCGGCAATAACAACATTGCCGACAGCATCTTCCGTCAGATGAAAAATGAACCGCACCCGGAACCGGATTACATTGTAATGAGCGCGGGGACCGGCGGCACCTCGGCAACCATTGGCCGCTATATTCGCTGCCAGGGCTACGATACGCAGCTGATGGTCGTCGACCCGCAGAACTCGGTATTTCTCGATTACTGGCAGAGCCGAGACGCCAGTTTGCGCAGCAACGTGGGCAGCAAAATCGAAGGTATCGGCCGCCCTCGCGTGGAGCCGTCGTTTATTCCCGATGTGGTGGATGAAATGATGCGCGTCCCGGATGCCGCCAGTGTGGCAGTGGCCCACTGGCTGGAAACGCAGCTGGGCCGCAAAGTCGGCGCCTCAACCGGAACCAATATGTGGGGTGCCCTGCAGCTGGCGGCGCGAATGCGTGAAGAGGGCCGCAGCGGCTCTATCGTCACCCTGCTCTGCGACAGCGGCGAACGCTATCTGGATACCTACTACAACCCGCAGTGGGTCAGCGACAATATCGGGGATATTGCGCCCTGGACCGCGCAAATTCGCGACCTGGTGGGATAAAAAAACCGGGCAGGTCTGTGACCTGCCCGGCGGCTGATAAGCGCCTTGCTATTCGGGGGAATAAGGAAGGTCAGGGTCGTTCAGCCAGTGAGTTAAAAAGTGGGACACGGCCTGATTCTGGCAGTGTCCGATAACCGGAAGATGTGGCAGGGCAGCGATAAGCTGCGGCATGGCGTTGCCCATAATCAGCCCGCGTCCGACGCTGCCAAGCATTTCGCGATCGTTCATCGCGTCGCCAAAGGCCATACAATCCTGTAGCCCAATTCCCAGATGCAGGCCCAGCGTTGTCAGCGCCGCGCCCTTATTACAGCCGAGCGGCAGCACCTCCAGACAGTCAAAACCCGAGAAGCACAAGTGTGCCCGCTCGCCCAGGGCTTCATTAAGCTGGATACGCAGGCGGCAGAGATCGTCGTGATCGCCGCAGAAGCAGATTTTGGTCACGTGATGGGCCGGAATACGCTTGAGGTCCGTCAACTGGCAGCTAAACCCGCTAATGCTGTGGGCCTGTAGCATCCAGGGCTCGGCATAGTTCGTCAGCCAGCCGCTATCATTAAAGACATGCATGCTGGCCTGCGTATCCCATTTCGTGTGCAGTACCCGATCGGCTACTGCCGGGTCGAGATCCTGGCGGTACAGCACATCGCCCTCACGGCTATGAATACGCGTCCCGTTGCCGGTGATCAGCCAGGCATCCAGCGCCAGCGCACCGGCAATATGATGCATCTCCAGGGCGTGACGACCCGTCGCAAACGTCAGGGTTACGCCGCGCTCGCTCAGTTGCCGCAGCGCCGTCACGGTTTCCTCACCCAGACGGTGATCCGGCATCAACAGCGTGCCGTCCATATCAAAAGCCGCGAGTTTTGCCATAACTGTTTCTCATTCCTGCGATGCGTTTCACTTGCAGAGCAGTATTGCGTGATATATACGGAAGTAATAGTGAATACTTTTGGCTAATTGTTCAGGGTTTCTATGCGTCTGCTTAATCGGCTTCATCAGTATCAGCGTCTGTGGCTGCCCTCTTCCGGTGAGCCGCAGCAGGCAACGGTGGCAGAACTGGCCGCCCGCTGCTTTTGCAGCGAGCGCCATGTCCGGACGCTGCTACGGCAGGCCCAGGAGGCGGGCTGGCTGACGTGGCAGGCGCAGTCCGGGCGCGGCAAGCGCGGCACCCTGCGCTTTCTGGTGACGCCCGCCACCCTGCGCAACCAGATGATGGAACAGGCGCTGGATAAAGGCCGCCAGCAAAATGCCCTGGAGCTGGCCCAGCTGGCCCCGGAAGAGCTGCGCTCCCTGCTCTCCCCTTTTCTGGGCGGACGCTGGCAGAACAACACCCCGACGCTGCGTATCCCCTACTATCGCCCGCTGGCACCGCTGAGACCTGGCTTTCAGCCGGGCCGCGCTGAGCAGCACCTGGTCGGGCAGGTGTTTTGCGGCCTGACCCGTTTTGTCCAGGAGCAATCGCAGCCGGAAGGCGACCTTGCCCACCACTGGGCGATCTCGGCAGACGGCCTGCGCTGGCGATTCTATATTCGCTCCCCGCTCTACTGGCATAACGGCGACGCCATCACCACGGAGCAGCTACAGCGGCGCTTTAACCAGCTCCTGACGCTGCCATCCCTGCGCACCCTGTTTGCCAGCGTGAGCAACGTTGAGGCAACCCATGCCCAGTGTCTGACCTTTGAACTTCACCGGGCCGACTACTGGCTGCCACATCGCCTGGCCAGCTACTGCAGCGTGCTGGCCCATCCCGACGATGCGCAGATTGGCTGTGGTCCCTTCCGTCTGACGCGGTTCGACGCCGATCTGGTGCGGCTGGAAAGCCATGAGCGCTATCATCTCAGCCATCCCCTACTACAGGCGGTGGAATACTGGATCACTCCGCAGCTATTTGACCAGGATTTAGGCTCCAGCTGTCGTCATCCTGTGCAGGTTGCTATCGGCCAGCCTGACGAGCTAAGCCAGCTCCGCATGGTCAGCAGCAGCATCAGCCTCGGCTTCTGCTGGCTGGCGATGCGTAAAAGCACACGTCTGACGCAGGCCCAGGCACGACGGATCGTGCAGATCATTCATCAGACCCCGCTGCTGCATCAACTCCCGCTGGAGGAGGGTCTGATTACCCCCAGCGACGCCCTGCTGCCGGGCTGGACGCTCCCCCGCTGGCCGAATGACGACAGCACGCCGCTGCCGGACAGGCTGACGCTGCTCTACCATCTCCCGATTGAGCTGCATACTATGGCGCAGCAGCTAAGGCTGGCCCTGGCTGCTCTGGGCTGCGAGCTGACAATTATTTTCCACGACGGCAAGTCCTGGGATGGCTGTAACAAGCTGGCCGACGCCGATATCCTGATGGGTGACAGGCTTATCGGTGAAGCCCCTGAGTACGCCCTGGAGCAGTGGCTACGCTACGATCCCCTGTGGCCAAACCTGCTCTGTCCTGCACAGTTCACCCATTTGCAAACAACGCTTGATGCGGTCCAGGCCCAGCCGGATGATGCACAGCGCAGTTCCGCGCTACAATCCGTCCTGACCTCGCTCATGGACGACGCCACCCTGACGCCGCTGTTTAACTATCACTACCAGGTCAGCGCTCCGCCCGGCGTCAACGGTATCCGGCTGAACACGCTCGGCTGGTTTGACTTCAGCCGGGCCTGGCTGCCCGCACCGGAGTCGTGAAGAAGCTGGTCGCCGTCGCCCTCAGGCGCTACCATAACGTTTTTACTTTCGTCAGGATTTGCCATGAAACGTGCCGTCGTCGTCTTCAGCGGAGGACAAGACTCCACCACCTGCCTGGTTCAGGCTTTACAGCAGTATGATGAGGTGCACTGCGTCACCTTTGACTACGGCCAGCGCCATCGTGCGGAGATCGACGTTGCGCGCGATCTCTGCGTTACCCTGGGCGCACGTGCGCACAAGGTGCTGGACGTAACTCTGCTGAACGAACTGGCAGTCAGTAGCCTGACACGCGACAGCATCCCGGTGCCGGACTATGAGCCTGATGCCAGCGGCATTCCTAACACCTTTGTCCCGGGCCGCAATATCCTGTTCTTAACCCTCGCGGCGATTTACGCGTATCAGGTCCAGGCGGAAGCAGTGATCACCGGCGTCTGCGAAACCGACTTTTCCGGCTACCCGGACTGCCGGGATGAGTTTGTTAAAGCGCTGAATCACGCGGTCAGCTTAGGGATGGCGAAAGATATTCGCTTTGAAACGCCCCTGATGTGGCTGGATAAAGCTGAAACCTGGGCGCTGGCGGACTACTGGGGCAAGCTGGACCTGGTCCGTGAAGAGACGCTGACCTGCTACAACGGTATTAAGGGCAACGGCTGTGGCCAGTGCGCCGCCTGCAACCTGCGTGCTAACGGACTGAACGGCTATCTCGCCGGTAAGCCGGTAATTATGGCCGCGATGAAACAGAAAACCGGGCTGAAATAAACCTTAAAATCGGCCCTTTCTACAAGGGCCGGATGATTTAAACCTGCTCTTCCAGCATCAGTTCAAGCTTCTCCCGCAGTTCCCCTTCCAGCGGCAGCGCCTTCTGGGTTTTTAGATCGATACAGACAAAGGTAATCAGCGCGTCCGCCACCACTTCGCCCTCAGGATCGAGAGTTACCACCTGGCTCAGTACCCCGCTTCTGCCGTTTAGCTGCTGGACATGGCTGGTGACCGTGAGTCGGTCGCCGAGTACCGCCGGGCGGCGATAGTTGATATTGATATTTGCCACCACGAACGCGATGCGTTGGGCGGTCATCCACTGGAAGCTTTCACTGTGTTCCAGCCCGTCCCAGCGCGCCTCTTCGAGAAACTCCAGATAACGGGCATTATTCACATGCTGGTAGACATCGAGATGGTAACCGCGAACTTTGATTTGGGTCTGCATAGCGCAATAGCCTTTCTTTATAGTAGTAGAGACAGAATAGTAATAGAGACAGAGGTCACCCGACTGGTATGACCTCTTTATCCTGGCAAAAAATTACAACTCTGCAACCTGCCAGGACATCTACAACTTCAGAACCGCGAGATTACGCTCAACCAGTGAACCGCCCAGGCCGGGAACTTGACGCAAATCGTCAAGGCTGTTAAACGGCCCGTACTCTTCGCGGTAGCTGACAATCGCCTGGGCTTTTTTCAGCCCGACGCCGTTCATGGCCCTGGCTAACTCTTCGGCAGACGCGCTATTGATGCTGACCCTGATGCTCTCCCCGCTGAGGCTCTGCACGCTATCGGTGGTTTTACCCGCCGACGGTGATGCAACGACTTTCGGCTGCGGCGCAGGTGTGACTTCCCCGCTCTTTGGCGCCGCGTGGGCCAACGCCCCGCCCCAGATGACCGCCAGCGTGATTGCCAGCGTTTTGACTCCACATTTCATGCTGTTTCTCCCTGTGTGTTGGCAGCGGAGTCAGGATAGCGGGGAAGGAGAAAGCGGCACAAACAGTAGATAACAGAAATGGAAAAGGCCGCGAAAGCGGCCTTTTGTTATTGCACTGAGGTGACAAAAATCTGGAAGCGACCGCGATTACTGCTGCGGTTCAGCCAGGTCGCCCAGCTTAATTTTGGCTTCTTTGCGCAGGTTGCTCATCAGCGCCTCAAAGGCGATTTGCGCGTTGTTCTGGGTAATGCCCTGAACCATCGCTTTCTTCTGTGCTTCCGGCATGGTGCCGTTTTTCACTTCATCCAGCGCCAGCACCACCACATTGCCCTGCATGTCGTCAGCGACGCCGTAGACCGGCTTGTCTTTCGCCGGCAGCGGCAGACCGAACGCGGCCTGGGTAATAGGATCCTGACCGGTACGGCTCAGGGTTTTGGCCTCGCCAAAGCTCAGACCTGCGGCTTTCATTGTCTCGCTGCCTTTACCCTCTTTCAGCTCGGCAACCAGTTTGTCCGCATCCAGCTTCGCCTGCTGCACGGCTTTGTTGTGCTTAACAATCCCGCTCACCTGATCTTTGACCGCATCCAGCGGTTTTTCCGCTTCCGGTTTGTGCTCGCTGATACGCAGCACGAATGCGCGGTCGCCGTCGACGGTAATGATATCGGAGTTGCTGCCCGGCGCGCCGTTTTCACCCACCAGACCGCCGTTGAAAATGGCGTCAGAAACCGGCTTGAAGTTCAGCGCTTCCGGCAGGTTATCGCGACCAAACCACTCGGTCTGAACCGCTTTAACACCGGCAACCTCTTCAGCACCGACCAGGGATTCGTTGTCATTGCTGGCAGCCTCGCTGACTTTCTGCTGCTGCGCATACCAGGCATCCAGCACCTTATCCTGTTTCACTTTCTCAGCCAGCGCATCGCGGACTTCAGCCAGCGGTTTGACTTTTGCCGGCTGCACATCATCAAGACGCGCCACCAGGAAGCCAACGGAAGAGCTAATCACGCCTGACAGCTGGCCTTTCTCTTTCAGACCGGCATTTTTCAGCTCGTCCGGGGTGGAACCTTCTTCCAGCCAGCCCATATCGCCGCCGTTGCGGGCGCTGATAATGTCGGTGGATTTTTCTTTTGCCAGCGTCGCGAAGTCGGCCCCTTTATTCAGCTCTTCCAGCAAGGCTTTCGCATCAGCCTCGGTTTTGGTCTGGATCACGCTGTAGCGATTGCGCTGCGGCTGGGTGAACTCAGCCTGGTGCTGGTCGTAATACGCCTGAATATCTTCGTCAGTTACCGTTGCCTGCATGGTGGCGGCATCCAGCTTGATATAGCTCACGCGGAACTGCTCAGGGGAGAGGAAACTGCCTTTGTTCTGCTCGTAGTAGCTGGTAATTTCCGCGTCGCTGACCTGCTGTTTGGCGGCCAGGGCGTTAACGTCGATGGTTGCCTCACGCACCACGCGCTGCTGCGCGACCAGGGTCGCCAGCGAATCGGTTTCGCCGCTGAGCATAAAGTCGGTACCGGCAACGGCGTTGATCAGCTGCTGGGTCGCCAGTTGCCTGCGCAGCGCATCTGCGTACTGATCGGCACTCATGCCCATCTGACGGACGATAGCGTTATAGCGGTTGTTATCGAACTTGCCGTTTGTCTGGAAGGCCTGAGTCGCAAAGATCGCCTCACGGACCTGCTCATCGCTGATGTTCAAATTCAGCTTTTGGGCGTACTGGTCCAGCAGAGACTCGTCAATCAGACGATTCAGCACCTGCTGACGCACAGATTTCATGTAGTTTTCATTGGCGGCCAGCTCGGAAAACTGGTCCCCCAGCTGCTGTTGCATCCGCTCGCGCTCGCTGGCGAAGGCGTTTTCAAACTGTCCACGGCCGATTTCCTGACCGTTAACTTTCGCAGCATAATTACTGGTACCACCAATCAGGTAGCCACTGACGCCGGTCAATATGAACGACACGATAATGATACCGAAAATGATCTTGATCGCGAGGCTATTTGCCGCCGTGCGTAAATTGTCCATCATGGTGTAGCAACACTCCGCTGTAAGTGACTATCCCCTTCATACTTCAAGTTGCATGTGCGTTGGCTTTCCTCGCTCACCCCGGTCACTTACTGGTGTAAGCTCCAGGGGATTCGCTGCGTCGCCGCCTTCCTGCAACTCGAATTATTTTGGGTATATAAACCTCACACGGCAACGCCTTATGCCACCGCCGCGCGTGAACGCGTATTGTGACAAGAAACCGGGGCAATTGTCAGCCCACAACGTGCAGAAAGTCAGGTAATCACCAATAAAAAAGGCACATCAAACGATGCGCCCTTGTACTTTTCAACATTCCCGGCAGGGAAGCGATCAGTTTACTGCGTCTTTCAGTGCTTTACCTGCACGGAAGCCCGGCACTTTAGCGGCAGCGATGGTGATCTCTTTACCTGTCTGCGGGTTGCGACCAGTACGGGCAGCACGCTCTTTTACAGCAAAGGTACCAAAACCTACCAGCGCAACGTCTTCCCCAGACTGCAGAGATTCGGTAACAGAAGCAATTAATGCATCTAACGCACGTCCAGCTGCTGCTTTGGAGATATCAGCACCTGCAGCAATTTTGTCAATCAGTTGAGATTTATTCACTGTTCTCTTCCTCTCTTTATAATTTATATCGCGCCTGAGTCCGTCAGAACGCGACCGCGCAGCAGTTATAGCAGGCCTGCCCTGAGCTTACAACACCCGTTAATTATGGGATGACCAGCCAGCAATCTAAATTAGCTATACAAAAAAAGGCTGGCAAGCACGAAATCGCTCTCCAGCCTTGTTTTTATCAGTGCTCTTTGCGCGGCGTCACTATTTTGCCGTTACAACCTGCATCCCGAACGGCGCATTCTGCAGTGCAAGGGCCAGTACCTCATCAATACGCTTCACCGGATGGATCTCCAGATCGGCAATCACGTTGTCCGGAATCTCTTCCAGATCGCGTTTGTTCTCGTCCGGGATCAGCACCGTTTTGATTCCGCCGCGATGCGCTGCCAGCAGTTTTTCTTTCAGGCCGCCGATCGGCAGAACCTGACCGCGCAGGGTGATCTCACCGGTCATCGCCACGTCGGCACGCACCGGATTACCGGTCAGACAAGAGACCAGCGCGGTGCACATCGCAATACCGGCGCTCGGACCATCTTTCGGCGTCGCCCCTTCCGGAACGTGAACGTGGATATCGCGTTTTTCATAGAAATCGGCGTTGATACCCAGCTTTTCCGCACGCGCACGCACCACGGTCAGCGCAGCCTGGATGGATTCCTGCATCACTTCACCCAGCGAGCCGGTGTAGGTCAGTTTGCCTTTGCCCGGTACGCAGGCGGTTTCAATGGTCAGCAGATCGCCACCCACTTCCGTCCACGCCAGACCGGTTACCTGACCGACGCGGTTTTCGCTGTCGGCACGACCGTAGTCGTAGCGCTGCACGCCGAGGAAATCATGCAGGTTTTCACCGTTAATAGTGATGTGCTTCAGAGATTTATCCAGCAGCAGCTGTTTAACCGCTTTACGACACAGTTTGGAAATTTCACGTTCCAGACTACGTACGCCAGCTTCACGAGTGTAGTAGCGAATAATGCCGATAATGGCGCTGTCATCAACCGTTAGCTCGCTCTCTTTCAGCGCGTTGCGTTCCAGCTGTTTCGGCAGCAGGTGGCGAGTAGCGATGTTCAGCTTCTCATCTTCCGTGTAGCCGGAGAGACGGATCACTTCCATACGGTCCAGCAGCGGCGCAGGAATGTTCATGGAGTTCGAGGTCGCCACAAACATCACGTCGCTGAGATCGTAATCCACTTCCAGGTAGTGATCGCTGAAGGCGACGTTCTGCTCAGGATCTAGCACCTCAAGCAGTGCAGAAGCCGGATCGCCGCGCATGTCGGAAGACATTTTGTCGATCTCATCGAGCAGGAACAGCGGGTTTTTAACGCCCACTTTCGCCATTTTCTGGATCAGTTTACCCGGCATGGAGCCGATATAGGTCCGGCGGTGACCGCGGATTTCCGCTTCATCACGCACGCCGCCCAGCGCCATACGCACGTATTTACGCCCCGTGGCCCTGGCAATTGACTGACCGAGCGAGGTTTTACCTACCCCCGGCGGTCCAACCAGACACAGGATCGGCCCTTTGATTTTGTTAACACGGCTCTGTACCGCGAGGTACTCAAGAATGCGGTCTTTCACGCGTTCCAGGCCGTAGTGGTCGGTATCAAGGATTTCCTGCGCCTGACGCAGGTCTTTTTTGACCTTGCTGCGGGCGTTCCACGGCACCTGTACCATCCATTCGATGTATCCGCGCACCACCGTCGCTTCTGCCGACATCGGGGACATCATTTTCAGCTTCTGCAGCTCGGCTTCGGCCTTCTCTTTGGCCTCTTTCGGCATTTTAGCCGCGTCGATTTTACGCTTCAGCGCTTCGTTTTCGTCCGGCGCGTCGTCCATCTCGCCGAGCTCTTTCTGAATCGCTTTCATTTGCTCATTCAGATAGTACTCGCGCTGGGATTTCTCCATCTGTTTTTTGACGCGGTTGCGGATACGTTTCTCAACCTGCAGCAGGTCGATTTCCGATTCCATCATCGCCATCAGATATTCCAGACGCTCATTGACGTCGGACATTTCCAGTACGGACTGTTTATCGGCCAGCTTCAGCGGCATATGCGCCGCAATGGTGTCGGCCAGACGCGCGGGATCGTCAATGCTGTTCAGAGAGGTCAGCACTTCCGGCGGAATTTTTTTGTTGAGCTTGATGTAGCCTTCAAACTGGCTAATCGCCGTGCGTACCAGCACTTCCTGCTCACGCTCTTCAATCGCCGGAGACTCAAGGTATTCGGCTTTTGCGGAGAAGTGATCGCCATCGTCTGACAGCGTGGAGATACGCGCACGCTGCAGGCCTTCAACCAGCACTTTTACCGTACCGTCCGGCAGTTTCAGCATCTGCAGAATAGACGCTACGGTCCCGACGGTGAAAAGATCGCCCACGCCCGGTTCGTCCGTTGACGCATCTTTCTGGGCAACCAGCATGATTTTTTTGTCATGGTCCATCGCCGCTTCAAGACAACGGATCGACTTTTCCCGCCCGACGAACAGGGGTATGACCATGTGCGGATAAACCACCACATCGCGCA
>DATEKR010000005.1:0-7437 GCA_035277345.1 Enterobacteriaceae bacterium | reverse complement strand
TCAAGAGACAAACGCAGCGCATCCTGTTTGCCGGTGAGTAATTCTGCGTCCTGCAGTTTCCACGGAGACCAGAGCGTCTCGGGCTGCGCAAGCCAGGACGGCTTGGGTAAGCTGCCGGCGGTGGACGTGGGGAGCAATGTTTTCATAGCAGGTGACCTTATAGTTTTAGTAAATCAAAGCGCGTAGCTGGCAGACCATTGCTCAAGAATATTCTTGTAGGGTTCGATGAAGTTTTTTTCCGTAAACTTACCCTGCTCAATCGCCAGCTGGCTACGCTCTTCGCGATCGTAAACAATTTTGGTTAAGGAGTGATCCTGGTTATTCAGGTCAGGTTGATACTGCAGACCCGCGGCGGAGTTAGCGTTATAAATCTCCGGGCGATAGATCTTCTGGAACGTCTCCATCGTGCTGATAGTGCTGATAAGCTCCAGATTGCTGTAATCACTCAGCAGATCGCCGACAAAATAGAATGCCAGCGGCGCAACGCTGTCTGGCGGCATAAAGTAGCGCACCTGCAGACCCATTTTTTTGAAATAGGCTTCCGTCAGCGACGTGCCATCCTGCTGGTACTCATAGCCGAGCACCGGATGCTGGTTCCCCGTCCGCTGATAGGTGTTTTTGTTGGATACGCTCAGGCAGATCACCGGTGCTTTTTTAAAGGCGTTTTTGTATTCGTCAGAGCCGACAAAACGCTTAAAGATATTCCCGTGCAGATCGCCAAAATCATCCGGAATGCTGAACGCGGACTGGTTTTTATTGTGGTCCAACAGACGCACGCTAAAGTCATAATCACGCACGTAAGAGGAGAAGTTATTCCCCGTAATGCCTTCGATGCGTTGCCCGGTTTTTTTATCGATAATGGTGGTTTTTAATATCTCGATAGCCGGGAACGTCTTGCCGCTGCTTGCAATATCCATCTCCACGGAAATGATATCCAGCTCGACAGAATAGCGATCCCCTTTAGGGTTATCCCAGCGGGCTAAGCTATTGAAACGGTTGTCAATCATCACCAGGGTGTTGCGCAGGTTCTGCTGGCGGTTCTCACCTCTTGCCAGATTCGCAAAGTTGGTCGTAATACGCGTATTTTCGGAGGGGTTATAATTCTCGTCAAAACGACCGCTTTTAATGGTGAAGGTAAAATGTTTTGTCATGGTGATCCCGCATCCGACGTCTGATATGAAAACTGAGCTTCTCTTTTATTGCCTCTAGTTTTGCCAGAGTCGCCGGATAAGGGGAAGCGACTATATTTCACGGCAACATGAGCTATCTTCATGATCTGGCGCAAGCCGGGTCCGGCGTTGTAGTATATTGAAAGTCATCTTTCTATCAGGTCTGACGCATGTCCTACTCTATCGGTGAATTCGCCCGGCTTTGCGGGATAAACGCCACCACGCTTCGCGCCTGGCAGCGTCGTTACGGCTTGCTCAAACCGCTGCGCACCGACGGCGGCCATCGGCTGTACAGCGATGATGATATCCAGCAGGCGCTCAAAATTATCGACTGGGTGAAAAAAGGGGTGCCTGTCAGTCAGGTGAAACCCCTGTTGTCACGCCCTGGCGCGCGCCGGACCAACAACTGGGTCACGCTACAGGAGAGTATGCTGCAACGGCTGAAAGAGGGAAAAATCGAATCCCTGCGCCAGCTGATCTACGATTCAGGTCGCGAATATCCTCGCCCGGAGCTGGTCACAGAGGTTCTGCGCCCGCTGCGCAGTAAAGTCTCGGCCAATATCGCGACCATGATGACTCTGAGAGAAATTCTTGATGGCATTATTATCGCCTACACCTCCTTTTGCCTTGAAGGTGACAAAAAAGCGCCGGGCGATAATTATCTGATTACGGGATGGCAGCTGACCGACCCGTGTGAAATCTGGCTCGAGGCGCTTAAGCGCACCGGCCAGGGGCATCGCATTGATGTCCTTCCCAATCCCCCCGCCGCGCTGGCGCCGGAGATTTTCCCCGAGCGTAAATGGCTGCTGGTCACCACCGGCAAGTTCACCGCGACACGCAAAAAGCAGATTGAGCTCTGGCAACAGCAGGTTGCCTCCCTCGACGTCGTCCTTCTGTAATTCTCCCCTGACCCCACTGGTAAGCAGCCGTGAACGGCTGCGGCCCCGTCACACCCCTTGTCTGATCCGCCAAAAACACATCCAAATAATCCATTGATATAATTAACAAATAAAAAATAATTTCACGCAAACTTGTACAACAAACAATGCTTGTGTAAGTTTTAAGTATACCGCTACCGGCACTTCTCACAGCAGGGTTAACATTATGAGCAGCATCTCCTCCGTCATTGACCGGTTTGTTAATTACTACACCGCGCTGGATACCCAGCCGCAATCGGCGATGACGGCGCTCTATCACCCTGAAGCCGAGCTTATCGATCCCTTTGGCAGCCATCAGGGGCTGTTTGCGATCCGTCGCTACTTCACCCACCTGCTGGTCAATGTGTCCCACTGCCGCTTTGACATCGATGCTCCCCTGGCAGACGAGCATCGTTTTGTCGTGACCTGGACCATGCATTGGTCGCACCCAAAAATAGGCGGGGGGGAACCCCTTGCCCTGCCGGGCTGCTCGGTGGTGACGGTGCAGGATGGCCAGGTGATCCGCCAGCGCGACTTCTACGATGGTGGTGAGATGCTTTACGAACATATTCCCGTGCTGGGCTGGGCGGTACGCAGCGTTAAACGGAGAGTGCGCGCATGATGACTGTCCTCATCACCGGCGCAAGCTCCGGCATAGGAGCCGGGCTCGCAAAATCCTGGGCGGATGACGGCTACCGCGTCATCGCCTGCGGGCGAGACCCGGCCCGACTGGCGGCGCTGCAGCAGCACAGCCCAAATATCGCGGTGTGTCCGTTTGATATGACCGACAGCGAGGCCTGCCGTAGTGCGCTGGCCGACTGCCGCCCGGATCTGGCGATCCTCTGCGCCGGAACCTGCGAATATCTGGACAGCGGTGAGGTCGATGCGGCCCTGGTCGAGCGGGTGATGCGCACCAATTTCCTCGGGCCGGTAAACTGTCTGGCCGCGCTGCAGGCACAGCTTGTTTCCGGTAGCCGCGTGGTGCTGGTCAGCTCCATGGCGCACTGGCTGCCCTTCCCCCGTGCCGAGGCCTACGGCGCGTCGAAAGCCGCGCTAAGCTGGTTTGCCAACAGTCTGCGTCTGGACTGGGAGCCAAAAGGGATCGCCGTTACCCTGGTGTCACCGGGCTTTGTTGATACGCCGCTGACCCGTAAAAATGACTTTGCCATGCCCGGTCGGGTCAGCGTCGACTGCGCCGTTAAAGCGATTCGTCGCGGCGTGGCTAAGGGCAAGGATCATATTGCGTTTCCGACCGGATTCAGCCTGATTATGCGGCTGCTGTCCGCCCTTCCGGAAGTTATTCAGCGCACACTGCTGCGCAGGATGGTGCGCCCATGAAGATCGCGATTATCGGCAGCGGCATCGCCGGGCTGACCTGCGCCTGGCGGCTGGCAGGCCATCATCAGGTGACGCTGTTTGAAGCGGCACCCACCGTCGGCGGGCATACCGCCACGGTTGACGTGACAACGCCGCAGGGGAACTTTGCCGTCGATACCGGATTTATCGTTTACAACGATCGCACTTACCCGCGCTTTATGGGCCTGCTCAGCGAGCTGGGTATCCGCGGGCAAAAGACGCAGATGAGCTTTTCAGTACATAACCCACGGAGCGGTCTGGAGTATAACGGCCACACCCTCACCTCTCTGTTCGCCCAACGACGTAATCTGCTGAATCCGTCGTTCTGGAAACTGCTGAAAGATATCGTGCGCTTTAACCGCCTGGCGAAGGCCGCGTTTACGGGCAAGGTCTCCCCGGATGCCACGCTGCAGACCTTTCTGGAGCAGCACCGCTTTAATGAATTTTTCGCACGTCACTATATTTTGCCGATGGGGGCCGCCATCTGGTCCTCATCCCTGCAGGAGATGCGCCGTTTTCCGCTGCCGCTTTTTTTAGGCTTCTTTGAGAATCACGGCCTGCTGGATATTACTCAGCGCCCGCAGTGGTATGTGGTGCCGGGCGGGTCGCGGGAGTATATCCGCACCATGCTGGCACAGCTGGGGGATCGCCTGGATCTGCATCTCAACGCGCCGGTTCAGCGGGTTACGCGGCACAGCGACGGCGTGACGCTACAGCTTGAGGGTGCAGAACATAAATTCGACCAGGTGATTTTCGCCTGCCACTCGGGCCAGGCGCTGGCGATGCTCGCAGACCCGACGCCCGCCGAGCGCGAGGTGCTGGGCGATATTGGCTGGCAGCGTAACGAGGTTGTGCTGCACGGCGATCGCCGCTGGCTGCCGGTACGCGAGCGGGCATGGGCGAGCTGGAACTATCGCCTGAGCGACGCCGACCAGGCCAGCGCCTGCGTCACCTACAACATGAATATTCTGCAAGGTCTGCCGGAAGGCAGCCCCCTGTTCTGCGTCACTCTGAACCCGGACAGTCCGGTGGATGAACGCCATGTCTGGCAGCGCTTTGTTTATGAGCATCCGCTGTTCAACCCAAAAAGCTGGCGGGCACAGGCGCGTCGCGGCGAGATCAACGGTCAGCAGCGAAGCTGGTACTGCGGGGCATACTGGTACAACGGTTTTCACGAAGACGGCGTGCGCAGCGCGCTGGACGTAGTGAAGGGGATCGCCGTCGGGGAGGATCGCTAAGATGAACAGCTGTCTCTATCAGGGCGTGCTGCGCCATCGTCGTCTGCAGCCAAAGGCGCACCATTTTCGCTACAGCCTGTTTATGGCCTGGCTCGATCTGGATGAGCTGGAGAAATTGCCCTCTGTCGGCATCCGCCGTAACCGCTTTGCCGCCGCCGCGCTCTACGATGCCGATTATCCGCTGGGCGCGCCGCTGAAAGAGAACGCTCTTGCCCGGCTGCACAGTCTGACGGGTGAACACCCCGACGGTCGGGTGATGCTCCTCACCCAGCTGCGCTATTTTGGCTTTCACTTTAACCCGGTCAATTTCTACTACTGCTATGACCAGGTTGGCATCCTGCGCTGGGTGCTGGCGGAGGTGCGTAATACACCGTGGAACGAACGTCACTACTACGCAGTGAACGGCCTAGACGCACAGCCGATGGAGAAAGCCTTTCATGTTTCGCCGTTTAACCCGATGGATATGGTCTATCACTGGCGCTTTAACCGCCCCGGCAAAACCCTGCATATGCATATCGAAAATCATCAGGAAACAAAGGTTTTCGACGCCACCCTGGCGCTGA
The DNA here is from genome assembly GCA_035277345.1 of Enterobacteriaceae bacterium. Taxonomy (GTDB): domain Bacteria; phylum Pseudomonadota; class Gammaproteobacteria; order Enterobacterales; family Enterobacteriaceae; genus BIGb0383. The sequence goes on along the minus strand of DATEKR010000005.1, from coordinate 2,194 downwards.
CCCGGACGCCGCTGACGCGCGCAAATCTGAGTTATTTACTGCTGCGCCTGCCGCTGATGACCCTGAAAACTGCGCTGGCCATTTACTGGCAGGCGCTGCGGCTGTGGCTTAAACGCGTGCCCATTCACAACCATCCCGCCAGCAGGAGAGAACGCTCATGACCGAGCCCGTCTTTGCGCTTAACCCCGTTTTGCCGCGCAACGCCCGCGTCGCACGCTGGCTGCTATTTCGTCTGCTGACCGGTATCCGCGAAGGCGGAGTTACCGTGCGCGAAGGATCGCAGACATTCCACTTTGGCGATACGTCCGCTGTGCTGCATGCCGACGTGGAGGTCCTCAACCCCGGCCTGTACTGGCGGCTGCTGACCGGCGGCAGCCTTGCCGCCGCCGAGGCCTGGATGGATGGAGAGTGGGAAACCCACCAGCTGACAACACTGTTGCAGATCCTGGCCCTTAACGGCGAGGTGCTTGGCCGCCTTGAACGCGGGTTCCGGCTGCTGGGCAAACCCGTCGAGCGGATCCGTCACTGGACGCGACGCAACGCGCGCCGTCAGGCACGGGAGAATATCGCCGCCCATTACGACCTCGGCAATGCCTTCTATTCGCACTTTCTTGATGAAGAGTTGCTCTACTCCAGCGCGATTTTTACGGCCGACGAGCAGGATCTGACCGTCGCCCAGCGGGCAAAAATGGCGCGCCTGTGCGAACAGCTTGAACTCAGAGCAGAGGATCATCTGCTGGAGATCGGCACCGGCTGGGGCGCGATGGCCGAGTATGCCGCCCGCCACTACGGCTGTCGCGTGACCACCACCACGCTTTCGCATGAGCAATATACCTGGGCCAAAGCACGCATTGCCCGCGCGGGACTTGCGGATCGCGTCGAGGTGCTGCTGTGCGACTACCGCGATCTGACCGGCGAATACGACAAGCTGGTTTCCATAGAGATGATTGAAGCCGTGGGTCAACGCTATCTGCCCACCTTCTTCCGCACCTGCCAGGCGCGGCTGCGTCCGGGCGGCAAAATGGCGATTCAGGCGATCACCATTCAGGATCAGCGCTACCGCGACTACAGCAAAAGCGTCGACTTCATCCAGCGCTACATCTTCCCCGGCGGCTTTCTGCCGAGCGTGACGGCGATGAGCGACCTGATGACGCGCCATACGGATTTTGTGGTCCGCAACCTGTTTGATATGGGCCCGGACTATGCCCGCACCCTGGCCCACTGGCGGCAGCGTTTTGTTCAGGCCTGGCATGAGATCGAGCCGCTCGGCTTTGATGAGCGCTTTCGCCGGATGTGGCTCTACTACTTCGGCTACTGCGAAGCCGGGTTTAATGCGCGCACCATCAGCGTGGTGCAGCTGACCGCGGAGCGCGTATGAAGCGCTATGTGCAGGTCTTTCTGCTGGCCATCGCGTTCGATCTCTACTGGACGCTGGTGGTGGTCTTTCGCGAGCGCGGCCTGCTGCTCTGGCTGGCGCTGGCGGTCGTCGCCTGGCTGGTTCTCTCACCTGCACATCGTGTATATGCCCTGCTGCTGGCGGCGGCAGGCAGCGGCCTCGACACCCTCTGGGCGCTGACGGGGCTTATCGACTTTACCGGCGAGTGGCTGCTTCCCCTGTGGATGCTCGCGCTCTGGCTGATGTTCGCCAGCGTCTGGACCGGCATGACACTTACCACAACGCTTCCTGGCTGGATCCTGGCGCTGATGGCAACTATTGGCGGCCCGGTGGCTTACGTGATTGGCGAACGTCTGGGCGCAATTACCTTTCTCGAGCCGACCTTTATTGTCGTCAGCTGGATGGCGCCGGGATGGCTGGTGCTGATGCTGTTCTTCCATATCACGATCGGGAGGCGATCATGCGCGCCGCTGTACTGATGCTGCTGTGGCTGTCAGCCCTCGCGCCCGCCGCCCATGCAGCGGACTGGCTAAGCTGGCGCAAAGTCGGTGACGCCACGCTCACATGGGGGCCCTTTACTCTCTATACCTCCCAGCTACGCACGCCGGACGGTCGCTATCGCGGGCCGGAACAGGATCGGGCGCTGATTATTACCTATAAACGCGATATCGACCGGGAGGATCTGGTTGAAGCCACCCGCGACCAGTGGCACGACCTGGGGATCCTGCAGAGAGAAGCGCAGAGCGCGGCGTGGCTGCGTATGCTCCACGACCTCTGGCCGGACGTCGCGCCGGGCAC
>DATEKR010000004.1:0-2536 GCA_035277345.1 Enterobacteriaceae bacterium | reverse complement strand
CTGCTGGGGAGAGTGGTGCTCTCCGGGCCGCAGCAGATGCCGCCGTTGACGCATCGGGTACTGCTGGTGACGATAGCGGGTGAAGAGTGGCTGGCCGATGTCGGTTTTGGTAGCCAGACGCTGACTGCTCCGATCCGCCCGAAAGAGGACGATATCCAGACCACGCCGCACGGCACCTATCAATTGCAACGTGAAGGCGACGACTGGATCCTCGCCTTTAAGCATCACGAACGCTGGCAGCCCATGTACCGCTTCGATAAGGTCCAGCGTTACTTCAGCGATTATCAGATGGGGAATTTCTGGTCCGCTAACTGGCCCGCATCCCATTTCCGGCATCATCTGATCTACAGCCTTCATCTGGCGGACGGCAGCAAACTGACCCTCAATAATTTCCTCTTTACCCACTGGACGCGCAGCGGAGAAGTGGCGGAGCAGGTCACGCTGCCGGATGCGCAGGCGCTACGCGACGTACTGGCGACCCGCTTTGGCGTGGCGGTAGACGGGCCGCGTTACGGTGTCACTCTTAGTGAGCTTGTCGCGGTCGTTCCGGTCAACGAAGGCTAGAACAGCTCCAAAGTAATGGCCCGGTCGAGATACCGGTCAAAGGCGGCCATATCCATGCTGCCGATGCCCAGGACGCAGATACCGTCAAGGCCGCAGACCAGGCCGATCAGCCGCCAGGCAATACTGGCGGCGCTATCGCTACGGCGAAACTCTCCGGCGGCCTGACCCTTCTCAATAATCGCCACCGTGTCGGTATGCCACATCTCCATGGTCAGAATATAGACCCCCTTAATATCGGCGTCGTTATCCGCGAGGATCTGGCCCTCACGCCACAGGCGGACATAGGGCTCCAGTCGCCCGTCGTCGCTGCCCAGCATGGCATGAAGATGTTCACGCCAGCTGGCGTTTTCCGCCACCAGTTCCATATCAAGAAAGTCGCGGATCAGCCGGACAAAGGCCTGGGCTTTTAGCTCCCCGACGGACGTAAAGTGATGATGGACCTGGCCTGAGGAAACGCCGGCCTCGCTGGCAACTCCGCGCACCGTCATGGCGGCAAAGCCCCCCTCTAATGCCAGGCGCATTGCCGCCCGGAGAATAATGTCGCGGCGTTCGTCGCGGTTCAGATAACCCATGATTTTTACTGTGTCGGTGGAAGTGGGAGGATGATAACAAAAAGCTGGACATGCGTTCAACTTTACATCAGGATCGGCATCCTGGACGCGTGTCCAGAAGTGTTTTTTGAGGCTAAGGTTATGTTTCGTCAATGGATAACGCTGATTGTTATCGTCCTCGTTTATATTCCGGTCGCTATCGATGCCACCGTGCTGCACGTTGCCGCCCCGACGCTGAGCCTCAGCCTGGGTGCCAGCGGCAACGAACTGCTGTGGATTATTGATATTTATTCGCTGGTGATGGCCGGTATGGTGCTGCCGATGGGCGCGCTGGGCGACCGCATCGGCTTTAAACGGCTGCTGCTTATCGGCAGCGGATTATTTGGACTGGCCTCTCTGCTGGCTGCGCTCTCGACCAGCGCAGAATGGCTGATTGCCACCCGTGCGCTGCTGGCGATAGGTGCGGCGATGATTGTTCCGGCAACGCTTGCCGGGATCCGCAGTACCTTCTCTGAAGCACGTCACCGCAATATGGCCCTCGGCGTCTGGGCAGCGGTCGGATCGGGCGGTGCGGCCTTTGGTCCGCTGGTCGGCGGGATGCTGCTGGAGCATTTTTACTGGGGTTCGGTGTTTCTGATTAACGTTCCCATCGTGCTGCTGGTGATGGTGTTAACCCTGCGCGTTGTACCCGCTCAGGCGGGACGGGCATCCCAGACGCTGAATATGACCCATGCCCTGATGCTGATTGCCGCGATCCTGCTGCTGGTCTGGAGCGCAAAAACAGCGCTGAAAGGGTTGCAGGGCCCCTGGTTACCTGCCGCGGCGCTGCTGGCAGGTAGCGTGCTGCTGACGACGTTCGTGCGCATTCAGTTGGCGGCGAAAAACCCGATGATCGATATGCGTCTGTTTACCCATCGGGTGATCCTTAGCGGCGTGATGATGGCGATCACCGCGATGGTCACCCTGGTGGGATTTGAGCTGCTGATGGCGCAGGAGCTGCAGTTTGTGCACGGCAAAACGCCGTTTGAGGCCGGGCTTTTTATGCTGCCGGTCATGCTGGCCAGCGGCTTTAGCGGCCCGATTGCCGGAATGCTGGTGTCGCGTCTTGGCCTGCGCCGGGTCGCAACCGGCGGGATGTCGCTAAGCGCCCTGAGTTTTCTCGGGCTGTCGGTCACCGACTTCAGCACCCAGCAGTGGCAGGCATGGGGATTAATGACTCTGCTGGGCTTTAGCGCTGCCAGCGCGCTGCTGGCGTCGACGGCGGCGATTATGGCCGCCGCGCCGAAAGAGAAAGCCGCGGCTGCCGGGGCCATTGAAACCATGGCCTACGAGCTGGGGGCGGGGCTGGGGATTGCGCTGTTCGGCATGCTGTTAAGCCGCAGTTTTTCCGCCTCTATTCAGCTCCCGGCAGGGCTGGATCC
>DATEKR010000003.1:0-2028 GCA_035277345.1 Enterobacteriaceae bacterium | reverse complement strand
CCCCGGCTGCACCTGTACCTGGCGGATTAGCTTGCCGGTTTCATGCTTCCGACCATCGACTCCGGTCTGACCCAGCTGTCAAACTCCGCGTCGGTGAGGTAGCCCAGCGCCAGCGCAGCGGCTTTCAGTGTCAGCCCCTCTTTATGCGCTTTTTTGGCGATTTCAGCCGCCTTGTCATAGCCGATATGGGTATTCAGGGCGGTTACCAGCATCAACGATTCATTCAGCAGTTTCTCAATACGCTCCCGATTCGGTTCGATCCCGGTGGCGCAGTGCTCGTTAAAGCTCTCCATCCCGTCGGCCAGCAGACGTACGGACTGCAGGAAGTTATGGATAACCATCGGACGGAAGACGTTCAGCTCAAAGTTACCGGACGCGCCGCCGAGGTTAATGGCGACGTCGTTGCCCAGCACCTGACAGCAGAGCATGGTCAGCGCTTCACACTGGGTCGGGTTGACTTTACCCGGCATAATCGACGAACCCGGCTCATTTTCCGGGATGCTGATTTCGCCGATCCCACAGCGCGGGCCGGAGGCCAGCCAGCGCACGTCGTTGGCAATTTTCATCAGCGAGGCCGCCAGCCCCTTCAGCGCGCCGTGGGCATGCACCAGCGCATCGCAGGTTGCCAGCGCCTCAAATTTGTTCGGGGCGGTGATAAACGGCTGGTGCGTAATGGCCGCCAGCTCCTTCGCCACCCTTTCGGCATACTCAGGATGGGTATTCAGCCCGGTACCGACCGCCGTCCCGCCCAGCGCCAGCTCGCTCAGATGTGGCAGGCCGTGTTCAATATGGCGCAGGTTATGCTCAAGCATCGCCACCCAGCCGGAGATCTCCTGGCCCAGGGTCAGCGGCGTGGCGTCCTGCAGGTGGGTACGGCCGATTTTAACGATATCGGCAAAGGCGTCGGATTTATCGGCCAGGGTCTTCGTCAGCACCTTCAGCTGCGGGAGCAGATGTTCGCGCACGGCAATGATCGCCGCGACGTGCATCGCCGTCGGGAAGACATCGTTGGAGCTCTGGCTTTTATTGACGTCATCGTTGGGATGCACTTTACGCTCCATCCCCCGGACGCCACCCAGCAGCTCGCTGGCACGGTTAGCCAGCACCTCGTTCATATTCATATTGGTCTGGGTACCGGAGCCGGTCTGCCAGATAGCCAGCGGGAATTCATCCGGGTGTTTGTCAGCCAGCACTTCATCGGCAGCGTTCACAATGGCGATAGCTTTCTCTGCCGCCAGCAGGCCGAGATCCTGATTAACTTTTGCCGCTGCGCGCTTGGTCAGCGCCAGGGCGTGGATGAGCGAGAGCGGCATTTTTTCCGTTGAGATACGGAAATGCTCCAGCGAGCGCTGGGTTTGCGCTCCCCACAGCTTATCTGCCGGCACCTCGATGGCGCCCATTGAATCCTTCTCACTGCGATGCGTTGTCATTACTTTCTCCTGTCAGTCAAAGATGGTCAGTATCGACATTGCCCGCCTGCCAGCGGTGTTATCAGTATTGTTGCGAAAAACGTCGCGGTTTAATGCTTTGTGCGCTTAAGCGGGGCGCAAAAAAACCGCCCCGAAGGGCGGTAGAGATTATTTCACACAGCTGCTGCACTGGCCGGACTGGATCTGCTGGAAGAAATCGTTGCCTTTATCATCCACCAGGATAAAGGCCGGGAAATCTTCGACTTCGATTTTCCAGATAGCTTCCATCCCCAGTTCCGGGTATTCGACGCATTCAAGGCTCTTAATGCTGCTCTGCGCCAGCACCGCCGCCGGGCCACCGATGCTACCCAGATAGAAACCGCCGTGCTTGTGGCAGGCATCGGTCACCTGCTTACTGCGGTTGCCTTTCGCCAGCATAATCATGCTGCCGCCTGCGGACTGGAGCTGGTCAACGTAGGAGTCCATGCGTCCAGCCGTGGTCGGACCCAGTGAACCAGAAGCATAGCCCTCCGGCGTTTTGGCCGGGCCCGCGTAGTAGATCGGATGATCTTTCACGTACTGCGGCAGACCTTCGCCGCGATCCATCCGCTCCTGTAGC
>DATEKR010000002.1:0-8605 GCA_035277345.1 Enterobacteriaceae bacterium | reverse complement strand
GTTATGAATGGTCAGGTTTTGCAGCTGCAGACCGTTGTTCTGTGACCAGACAACGGCGGAGCACATCACGCCCACGGTTGCGGTGCGTTTGCTCTGGCAGTTATCAAACATGTACCACGCAGGTTTGCCCGGCATGTATTTTCCGGCCGGATTCACCAGATGACGCCAGGTGGTGGTGTCGATTTCAGAATCAATCGCCAGACCAATTTTCACATCAATGGCTTTTTCGCCCAGACCATACAGCGTCACGCTGCCTGGCGCGGCGGGTACGTAAACGGTACCTTCGTATTCACCCGGCAGGATCTGAATATAGATACGGGTGCTGCTGTGACGAGCGATGGCGGCATCAACGGCGGCCTGGACGGTAGTGTGAGTCACACCTTCACCGCCGGCAGGGCCGACCACGAAGTCCGCTTTCGCCGGCAGGCGGATCGGGAAAGGTTTCCACGCCGCGGCTGACGGATTGGAGTCAGAGAAGTAGCGGGCCGCTACAAAGTTTTCCGCTTCACCGGCGGTAAGTACCGGGCGAGCTGCGGTACCCGGTGCAGTCTGGTCCGAAGGCAGTTGATCGGGCGGGGTTGAGCTACAGGCCGTCAGCGTAACGCCAAACGCCAGCGCTAACGCGGCACGGGAAACCGAAAATATGTTCAAAACGCACTCCAGCTAAGCAAGTTAAAAAGGTAATCCGTCAAAGCCTGCTTTTTTATACTAAGTTGAGCGAAACGGGAAGCGATGAGACAAAATTTATCCCAATCCTGATTGACATGTGGTCATTAATGCAAATAAATGTCTATACAACCCATGACAACTCAAGCCGATGACCAGACTCTCCTGCGATGACCAAATCTGGCGCAATGCGCGTCTTGCGACCTTCGATCCCACTCTCTCCCAGCCTTACGGTCTGCTCGATGACCATGCGCTGATCGTGCGCGATGGCCGTATCCGGGCCGTGGTCCCGGAGGCGGACCTGAGCGCCAGTGATAAAACGGTCGATCTCGGTGGGCGGCTGGTCACGCCGGGGCTGATTGACTGTCACACCCACCTGGTTTTCGGCGGTAGCCGGGCAAAAGAGTGGGAGCAGCGGCTTAACGGCGTCTCCTATCAGCAGATTAGCGCTCAGGGCGGCGGTATCAACGCCACCGTTCGTGCGACCCGCGACAGCGATCGGCAAACGCTGTTGTCACAGGCGCAGGCCAGGCTTGAGCGCCTGATGCGTGAGGGCGTCACCACGATTGAGATTAAATCCGGCTACGGGCTGGATCTGGCAAGCGAAGAGAAAATGCTGCGCGTGGCTGCGGAACTGGCGCAGCACAATCCCGTCGAGGTCAGCCCCACGCTGCTGGCCGCCCACGCCACGCCGCCGGAATACCGCGATCGTCCTGATGACTACATCACCCTGGTCTGCGAGCAGATCCTGCCGGACCTGTGGCATAAAGGGCTGTTTGAGGCGGTGGATCTGTTTTGCGAGAGCGTGGGCTTCAGCCTGGCCCAGAGTGAGCGGGTCTTTGATGCGGCGCGTCGGCACGGCATTCCGCTGAAAGGGCACGTTGAACAGCTCTCCTCCCTGGGCGGTGCGGAGCTGGTCAGCCGCTACGGCGGCTTATCGGCGGATCATATTGAATACCTCACCGACGAGGGCGTGGAGGCGCTGCGCCACAGCGGAACCGTGGCGGTACTGCTGCCGGGGGCGTTTTACTTTCTCAATGAAACCCGTCGTCCGCCGGTGGCGCGGCTGCGGGAGCAGCAGGTTCCGATGGCGGTTGCCACCGATTTCAATCCAGGCACCAGCCCCTTTGCCAGCCTCCATCTGGCGATGAATATGGCCTGCGTGCAGTTTGGTCTGACCCCCGAAGAGGCCTGGACCGGCGTAACGCGCCATGCGGCGCAGGCCCTGGGCCGCCAGCACAGTCACGGCCAGCTGGGATCGGGCTTTGTCGCCGACGCGGCGGTGTGGGATGCGGAACATCCGGTTGAGATTGTCTACGAGCCGGGACGCAATCCCCTTTATCAGCGCTATTTCCGTGGGGAGGCGACCCTGTGAATCTCTGGTATCCCGGCGATCCTGCGCTCTGGCAGGGGCGTGATGACAGCGCGGAGGCCGACAATGCCCTGCGGCTGTTCCAGACCGTCCGTGTCAGCCCGCGCTTTGAACCCGACCCGCGGGGAATTGCCCTGCTGGGATTTGCCTGCGACGAGGGCGTCAGGCGTAATCAGGGGCGCACCGGTGCTGCCGGCGGGCCGCAGGCTATTCGCCAGGCGCTGGCGAATATGGCCAGCCATACGGGCCATGAACGGCTGGTGGATATGGGCAATATTCAGCCTGAAGGTCAGGCGCTGGAGGCGGCACAGCAGGCGCTGCGCGACGCCGTTTTCACCTGCCAGCGCCAGCAGATGCGCACCCTGGTGCTGGGCGGCGGGCACGAAACCGCTTTCGGCCACGGCGCGGGCGTGCTGGACGCCTTTCCCGATGAGAAGGTGGCGGTTATCAATCTCGATGCGCACCTCGATTTACGCCGCGCCCGCGAGGCCAGCTCCGGGACGCCTTTTCGCCAGCTGGCAGAAAAGTGCGCCGCGCAGCAGCGTGAGTTTCTGTACTGCTGTATCGGCGCTAGCCGGGCGGCGAATACGATGGCGCTATGGGATGAGGCGGCCGCCAGGAAGGTGAGGGTGATTGAGGATCTGACGGTGCTGAACGATTTTAACGCCCGGGTATTGCCGGAAATCGAGCGGCAGATTGCCGGAGCCGACAGATTGTATCTGACCGTCGATCTGGATGTGTTACCTTCCCATGAAATGGCCGCTGTTTCTGCTCCTGCCGCGCTGGGTATTCCGCTGGCGCAGTTGCTGCGTATTATTGAGCCTCTGTGCCGCAGCGGCAAACTTCAGGCGGTGGATCTGGTGGAGCTTAACCCCCGGTTTGACAACCAGGGGATGGGGGCGAAGGTCGCCGCCCGGCTGGCGTGGCAAATCGCCCACTGGTGGCTTTAGTCGTCATTTATCGCTAATAATTAAGGAACGCCCACCCTATGTTTTCGTCCCGACCTGTCTCCGCTCCTGCGCCTTTCTATGAAAAGGTGAAGCAGGCCATTAGCGAGAAGATTGCCACCGGCATATGGCGGCCGCACGACCGTATTCCGTCCGAGGCGGAGCTGGTGGCGCAGTTTGGCTTCAGCCGGATGACCATTAACCGCGCCCTGCGCGAGCTGACGGACGACGGGCTGCTGGTGCGTCTGCAGGGTGTCGGGACCTTTGTAGCTGAACCCAAAGGCCAGTCGGCGCTGTTTGAAATTCGCAGCATCGCCGATGAGATCGCCTCCCGCCAGCATCGACATCGCTGTGAGGTGCTGCTGCTGGAGAAAATAAAGGCAGATGTCCGCCAGGCTGCCGCGCTGAGCGTGGCGGAAGGCACGGAGATTTTCCACTCCCTGATGGTTCACTATGAGAATGATGCGCCGGTCCAGATTGAAGACCGCTGCGTCAATGCCAGAGTTGCGCCGGACTATCTTCACCAGGACTATACCGCCACCACACCTCATGCTTATCTCTCCCAGGTCGCGCCCCTGACCGAAGGGGAGCATATTGTCGAAGCGGTACAGGCAACACCGGAAGAGAGCCGTTTACTGCAGCTCCAGCCAACGGAACCCTGCCTGCTGATCCGCCGCCGGACCTGGTCTACGGCACATATCGTCTCCCACGCGCGTCTGCTTTTCCCCGGTAGCCGCTATCGTCTGCAGGGCCATTTCAGCTCCTGATCCTTGCGTCGGCAAAAACGTGACTGCCGACGCAACATAACAAAAATGTATCTTAGTTGTTAAATCCAGACTTGCACACACTTGTCTATACAAGTATAGCTATTTAAACATACCGCATTGATCCGGAGGATCCCCATGTCGCAACGCCCTTATCGTCAGCAGGATATTCGCGCCCCGCGCGGCACCACGCTGACGGCCAAAAGCTGGCTCACGGAAGCGCCCCTGCGCATGTTAATGAACAACCTTGACCCGGAGGTCGCGGAGAATCCGCACCAGCTGGTGGTATACGGCGGTATTGGCCGGGCCGCACGCAACTGGGAATGCTATGACGCCATCATTAAGGCGCTGACGGCGCTTGCGGCCGATGAAACTCTGCTGGTGCAGTCCGGCAAGCCGGTCGGGGTATTTAAAACCCATGAAAACGCGCCCAGGGTATTGATCGCCAACTCCAATCTGGTCCCGCACTGGGCGACATGGGAACACTTCGATGAACTGGACGCGAAAGGGCTGGCGATGTATGGCCAGATGACCGCCGGAAGCTGGATCTATATCGGCAGTCAGGGGATCGTCCAGGGGACCTATGAAACCTTTGTTGAGGCTGGACGGCAGCACTATCAGGGCAATTTGCAGGGGCGCTGGGTGCTGACCGCTGGCCTTGGCGGAATGGGTGGGGCGCAGCCGCTGGCCGCGACCCTGGCCGGGGCCTGTTCCCTGACGATTGAGTGTCAGCAGAGCAGAATCGATTTTCGCCTGCGTACTCACTATGTGGATGAGCAGGCCGATTCCCTCGACGACGCCCTGGCACGGATCGCCCGCTATACCGCTGCGGGCGAGGCGGTTTCCATCGCCCTGTGCGGCAATGCGGCGGAGATCCTGCCCGAGCTGGTGGCCCGCGGCGTGCGGCCGGACCTGGTCACCGACCAGACCAGCGCCCACGATCCGCTTCGCGGCTATCTGCCGGAGGGCTGGCGCTGGGAGGAGTATCAGCAGAGGGCGGAATCCGACCCTGCAGCAACCGTGCTGGCCGCGAAGAAATCGATAGCCGATCACGTTAACGCTATGCTGGCCTTCAGCCAGATGGGCGTGCCGACCTTTGACTACGGCAATAATATTCGTCAGATGGCAAAAGAGACGGGCGTCGAAAACGCCTTTGATTTCCCCGGCTTCGTTCCGGCCTATATCCGGCCGCTCTTCTGCCGGGGCATTGGCCCGTTCCGCTGGGTGGCACTATCCGGCGATCCCGAGGATATTTATAAAACCGATGCCAAAGTGAAAGCCCTTATCCCGGACGACGCCCATCTGCACCGCTGGCTGGATATGGCCAGGGAGCGCATCAGTTTCCAGGGGCTCCCGGCGCGTATCTGCTGGGTGGGCTTAGGCTGGCGGCAAAAGCTGGGGCTGGCCTTTAATGAGATGGTACGGACCGGGGAAGTCTCCGCGCCTATTGTGATTGGCCGCGACCACCTCGACTCCGGCTCCGTCGCCAGTCCAAACCGAGAAACGGAAGCGATGCGCGACGGCTCCGATGCCGTCTCGGACTGGCCGCTGCTCAATGCGCTGCTGAATACCGCCGGGGGGGCGACCTGGGTGTCGCTGCATCACGGCGGCGGTGTCGGGATGGGCTTTTCCCAGCATGCCGGGATGGTGATTGTCTGCGACGGGACCGATGCGGCGGCGGAGCGCATCGCCCGCGTCCTGCATAACGATCCGGCCAGCGGAGTGATGCGCCATGCGGATGCCGGTTATGCTACAGCCATAGATTGTGCCGTCGAACACGGGCTGAATCTGCCCTCAGTCCCGGCCACCCAGGAGCCGCGTTAATATGCATTCACTTACTCTTATTGCCGGTCAGCTGACGCTGGCCCAACTGCGTGAAGTTTACGGCCAGCCGCTGACCATCAGTCTGGACGGCGGCACGGAAACGGCCATCAACGATAGCGTGGCCTGCGTCAACGCGATTATCGCCGAGGGGCGTACGGCCTACAGTATTAACACGGGTTTTGGTTTGCTGGCGCAGACGCGCATCGCCACGGACGATCTGCAAAACCTCCAGCGCTCCCTGGTGCTCTCCCATGCCGCGGGCGTCGGTGAACCGCTCGACGATGCCTGCGTTCGACTGATGATGGTGCTCAAAATCAACAGCCTGGCCCGGGGCTATTCCGGGATCCGCCTTAGCGTCATCCAGGCGCTGGTGGCGCTGGTCAATGCCGAAATTACGCCCTGGATCCCCGCCAAAGGATCGGTAGGCGCATCCGGGGATCTGGCTCCGCTGGCGCATATGTCCCTGACCCTGCTGGGCGAGGGAAAAGCGCGCTGGCAGGGGGAATGGATCCCCGCCCGCGAGGCGCTGCAAAAAGCCGGGCTGGAGCCGGTAGTGCTGGAGGCAAAAGAGGGGCTGGCGCTGCTTAACGGTACCCAGGCCTCTACTGCCTTTGCGCTGCGCGGCCTGTTTGAGGCGGAGGATCTTTTCGCCGCTGCGGTTGTATGCGGGGCGTTAACCACCGAAGCGGTGTTGGGCTCGCGGCGGCCGTTCGATCCGCGTATCCATGAGGTGCGCGGCCAGCGCGGGCAGATAGATGCGGCGGGGCTGTATCGCCATCTGCTTACCGACAGCAGCGCCATTTCGCAGTCCCATCAAAATTGCAGCAAGGTCCAGGATCCGTACTCCCTGCGCTGCCAGCCGCAGGTGATGGGCGCCTGCCTGACTCAGCTGCGCCAGGCGGCGGAGGTGCTGCTGATCGAGGCGAACGCGGTGTCCGATAACCCGCTGGTCTTTGCCGACGACGCAGAGGTGATTTCCGGCGGTAACTTCCATGCCGAGCCGGTAGCGATGGCGGCGGATAATCTTGCCCTGGCGATTGCCGAGATCGGCGCGCTCTCCGAACGACGCATTGCGTTGATGATGGACAGGCACATGTCCCAGCTCCCGCCGTTCCTGGTCAACAATGGCGGCGTAAACTCCGGGTTTATGATTGCGCAGGTGACGGCAGCGGCGCTGGCCAGCGAGAACAAAGCCCTGGCGCATCCGCACAGCGTCGACAGTCTGCCGACCTCGGCCAATCAGGAGGATCATGTTTCGATGGCCCCGGCTGCAGGGCGTCGTCTGTGGGAGATGAGTGCCAACACCCGTGGCGTGGTGGCGGTTGAGTGGCTGGCGGCCTGCCAGGGGATCGACCTGCGCGACGGCCTGACCTCCAGCCCGCTGCTGGAGGAGGCGCGTCGTCTGCTGCGGGAGCAGGTCAGCCATTATGACAAGGACCGTTTCTTTGCCCCGGATATCGACAGCGCTACGGCGCTGCTGGCACAGCGGGCACTGAGCGGGCTGCTGCCCGCCATACTGCCAAGCCAGATTACGGGGTAAACAGCGTCTCGTCCTGTACCGCAGCCTGGACCGCTGCGGTCAGGCGGGAGAGCTGCGCAGCAGTCATCAGATAGGGCGGCATCAGGTATATTAACCGCCCGAAAGGCCGGATCCACACGCCCTGTTCAACAAAGAAGCGCTGGAGCGCGGCGGTATTGACCGGATGCCGGGTTTCCACCACGCCGATGGCGCCCAGCACCCTCACGTCAGCGACCATCGCCGCCTCGAGCAGCGGCTGCAATTCCGCGTTAAGCTGAGCTTCGATGGCCGCGACCTGGTTTTGCCAGGCGCCACTTTCCAGCAATGCCAGACTTTCCGCCGCCACCGCGCAGGCCAGCGGGTTGCCCATAAAGGTCGGGCCGTGCATAAAGCAGCCTGCTTCGCCGTTGCTGATGGTGTTGGCCACTTCGCGGGTGGTGAGCGTGGCCGAGAGCGTCATGGTGCCGCCGGTCAGGGCTTTACCGAGGCAGAGAATATCCGGCGTAATATCCGCGTGGTCGCAGGCAAACAGCTTCCCGGTGCGGCCAAAGCCGGTGGCGATTTCATCGGCAATCAGCAAGATCCCTTCCCGATCGCACATCTTCCGCAGCCGCCTCAGCCACTCCGGATGGTAGATACGCATCCCGCCCGCGCCCTGCACAATCGGCTCGATAATCACGGCGGCGATCTCTTCGCGATGTGCGGCCATAAGTCTGGCGAACGCGACCATATCCCGTTCGTCCCACTCGCCGTCAAAGCGGCTTTGTGGCGCGGGAGCGAAGAGATTTTCCGGGAGATAGCCTTTCCACAGGCTGTGCATCGAGTTATCCGGATCGCAGACCGACATGGCCCCGAAGGTATCCCCGTGATAGCCATTACGAAAAGTGAGAAAACGCTGGCGCGGCTGACCTTTTGCCTGCCAGTACTGCAGGGCCATTTTCATCGCCACTTCTACCGCCACCGAGCCGGAATCGGCGAGGAACACGCACTCCAGCGCCTCCGGCGTCATCGCCACCAGTTTACGACACAGCTCTACCGCCGGTGGATGGGTAATGCCGCCAAACATCACATGTGACATCCGGCCTATCTGCGCCTGCATGGCCGCGTTCAGACGGGGATGGTTATAGCCGTGGATCGCCGCCCACCAGGAGGACATACCGTCAATCAGGCGCTCGCCGCTGGCGAGGACCAGCTCGCATCCGTCAGCGGCAACCACAGGATAAACCGGCAGGGGAGAGGTCATGGAAGTGTAGGGGTGCCAGATATGCTGCTGGTCAAATGCGAGATCGTCCCGGGTCATAATCGACTTGTAAACCAAATTGAAAACATTTAGGTTTACAAGTATAACCCGAACCACAGTCTGATAACACCTTTTTGGAGAGGCCCAATGGCTCACCTTTCTCGCTGGACACTGTCGCAAGTCACCGAACTTTTTGAAAAACCGCTGCTGGATCTGCTGTTTGAAGCCCAGCAAATCCACCGCCAGCACTTCGACCCGCAGCAGGTGCAGGTC
>DATEKR010000001.1:0-2808 GCA_035277345.1 Enterobacteriaceae bacterium | reverse complement strand
TTCAGGCACAAAATATTCTTGAGTTTCCGCAGCCGAAAAACAATCCGGACGAGTTTTATGCGGTCACCGAAATCCCGGCGGGTGGCATAATAAAATATGAAACCGACGCCAAAACCGGTTTTATTATTGCCGACCGTTTCCAGTCGATGCCCGTGGCTTACCCGGCCAACTACGGCTCGCTGACGCAGTCCCTGGCGGGCGATGGCGATCCGCTGGACGTGATTTTCTATACCCGTGCGCCGCTGGCCCCGGGCACGCTGATCAAACTGCGGGCGATTGGCGTCCTGAAAATGATCGACGGCGGAGAGAAAGACGACAAAATTGTTGCCGTTCCGGCCAGCAAAATTGACCCGACCTACGACGATATTAAAGAGTTGAGCGACCTGCCGAAGATTGAACAGCAGCGCCTGGAAGCCTTCTTCCGCGTCTATAAAGAACTGCCGGAAGGGCGTAAGAAAGTCGAACTGAACGGCTTTAACGATGCCGCGACCGCTAAGCAGGAAATCAAACAGGCATGGGATGCCTGGAAAGCGAAAAATCCGCAGTAAATAAACAGGCCCGGCGGAAATCTCCGCCGGGCGCTGAACTACAGTTTTGCCGTTATCGCCGCAATCTCCTTACGCCATTGCGCCTGCAGAAGCGGTTTCTGATGCTTCGGCTTGCGCGCCAGATCGTCCACAAGCTGCGTTTCCAGCATAATCAGCCGTTCCAGCAAATCGTCTGACGGTTCCTGTCCCCTGACGTTTACCGCTGATTCAGCGGGCGCAAGATTCAGGCCGCTGACATCGCGAAGGCGTTCGAATACCGCCTGTGCGTCGTGCCATTCGCTAAGCCTGCCGTCTTCGATAAGCCAGAAACGATTACAGCTCTGGCTTATCAGCTGGCGGTCGTGACTGACCAGCAACACGCCACCTTCAAACTGGCGCAGCGTTTCAGTCAGGGCCTCTTTGCCTTCCATATCCAGATGGTTGGTTGGCTCATCCAGCATCAGAAGGCTATAGCGGGCCAGCGTCAGGCCAACAAACAGCAGCCTTGAACGTTCGCCGCCGCTGAGTACGCTGACTTTCTGCCCGTGGCGCGCCCAGGGGAAACCGGCGCTGATTAACGCCATTTTGCGCTCAGAAGGATGAGGTGCAAAAGGCTCCAGCGCATCGAGCAGGGTTGCGTCGTCCGGCAGCTGATGCAGCGTCTGGTCGTAGTAGCCCAGGCTAACACGCGGATGGAGTTTCAGTTCATCCACGCGATTACCTGCGTAAAACTGCTGCCAGATAAGCTTTATCAGAGATGACTTACCGCAGCCGTTCCGCCCGACCACAGCCACCCGGTCGCCGCTTTTGAGCCTCGCAATATCGGCGGTAAAGAGCGCGGGCAGGCCTGGTGCGGGAGGAACGGCAAGATTTTCTATCTCCAGCAGTCTGTCCGCCCGCAGCGCATCGCCGCGCAGGGTCAGCGTCCACTGGCTGCCCGCCGTTACCTCGGTCTGGCTCTCTTTTAGCCGTTCGACCTGTTTTTCCATCTGTTTGGCTTTGCGGGCCAGATCTTCGTTATCGTAGACCTTGCCCCAGGTGGCCAGCCGTTTAGCACTGGCGGAGACCCGGTCGATCTCCTTTTGCTCGGCCTTATGACGCAGCGCCTCGCTTTCATCCCTTTCCGCCAGCGCCTGGCGGGCGGCAGAGCAGGGCAGCGCGAAGTAGTGCAGCGTTTTATCGCGCAGGATCCAGGTTCCGTTGGTCACTGCGTCCAGCAGCTGTCTGTCGTGGGAGACCAGCACAAAACTGCCGGGCCAGCGCAGCAAAAACTGCTCCAGCCACAGGAGCGTGGGCAGGTCGAGATGGTTGCTGGGTTCATCAAGCAGGAGTAAATCCGGCTCGTGGATCAGCCCCCTGGCCAGCAGCAGTCGCGTATGCTGACCACCGCTCAGAGTGGCCGACTGCAGAGCCATATCCGCCAGGGTAAATCCCATGCCTGCCAGCAGCGATTCCGCTTTCCAGCGCAGGCCGTCGCGTTCGGCCGCAGGTATCTGCGCCATGACCGCATCCAGCATGCTCAGAGGATAGACCGATTCGGGCAGATGTTGCTCAATGCGTGCCATCAGACAGTGACCCGCCAGCGAAACCACGCCTGACGCTGGCGCATCGCTGCCATCAAGTATCTTCAACAGCGTACTTTTGCCGCAGCCGTTGTTGCCGATCAGACCAATGCGATCGCCTTTTTTCAGGCTAAAGGAGAGGGCGTCGAACAGCGTCCCGAAGGCAGTATCAACACGTAAGGATTGTGCAGTTAGTAAAGTACTCATTTTGCTTACTCAAGAGTTACAGGCATAGAAATGCCTCGTCAAACATCGCTGACGATAACCCGGTAAGCCCGAGAGAAGGGAGTTAGTGGTTGGTTTCTTCGCTCAAGCAGAAGTTATCGCAGCACGACACGGATAACGCTTGAGCAGGCACGATCGCCAAATGTATGTGAAACATTAAACAGTTCACAGTACAGCATGGGGGTCCTCCTTTTTATATTCAGTAGGTTGATGGGTGAAGGAAGTATAGCCGCGTCGGAGAAATGACACCAGCGCGCTAAAAAAACGGGCGCTCAGGGCGCCCGTTTTCTTATCAGATAGACGTCCGGCGGTAGCTACGGTATTCCGGCTGCCAGAAGTTATCTTCAATCGCCTGCAGTAAGGCTTCCGGCGAGGTTTTCGCCGCCAGGCCTTGCTCCTGTGCGATTTTGCCGACGGCAAAGGCGATGGCTTTCGACACCGGCTGAATATCTTTCAGCTCCGGCAGAACCAGGCCTTCACCTTTGTTCACCAGC